>JALZJF010000148.1 GCA_030859905.1 Acidobacteriota bacterium | reverse complement strand
CCTCCGTGGGCCCCCCCCCGTTCGCGGTACACGGGGCGCCCACGGAGGGACGCCGCTACAACGTTTAGTCTGTGTCACAACATTACTCCAGCGATGTCGCTCAAGCGGCATCCGGGCGGGCAAAGGTTAGCGGCCCCGTCTATACACAAATGGCTCGCAGAAGATTTCGCAGCAACCAGCGGCACGAACCCGCTACCGAACGCTCCTTCCAGGAGTACATCCTCTCCACCACTGCGCCTCAAACATCTAGAGTTGAGCTGCTGCGGCTGGTGCGCGGCGGCGAAGATACCTTCCTCGAACTAAAAGTAAAACTTTCGAATCCGGAAAAAATTGCCCAGGGAATAGTTGCACTGGCGAATACGGGCGGTGGCGTCATAGTTTTTGGCGTTAACGATCAGATGCGCGTGGAAGGCGTCGATGATGCCGAAGACGTCCAACAAGAGCTGGTGCGCATCTGCCGCGAAGAAATCCATCCGCCCCTCATCCCCTTTATCGACCGCATTGCTTTTGACAATGGCCGGCGCATCGTGGCTCTCGACGTGGAAGGGAAGCGGCGCCCCTATCGCACTCGTGATGGGCGTTTCTACCTGCGCATCGGTGCTGAGAAACGCGAGGCTACGCGCGAGGAGCTTTCCACGCTTTTGAATGAAGCGCGACCGTTAGCGTATGAGAATGTTGCGGTAATCGGCGCCGCGATCGAAGACATTGACGAAGCACATCTGTGGAGTTTCCTGCGTGAGTTCGCCGGAGATGCCTTTGACGAAGCAACCGCTTCCGGCTATCCCACCGCTGAAGTTCTTGAGCGCGATCTGCTGTTGGCTACGAACAACGGAGTCGCGGTTGTCCCGACTACAGCCGGTCTGCTGCTGTTCGGGCAAGACGAGAGAGTTAGCGAGCTGCTCCCGCGCTCGACAATCACGGCGACCCGCTTCGCAGGTGATTCGCTGCAAGCCGCTGTTGTCGAACGCGTCAAAATCAGTGGCAATCTGTCCACGCTTTACGAGGCGACTCTCCGTTTTATTAGTCGCTATTGCGATTTGTGGGATGCGCGTCCGAGGGTTTTCCGGCCGGTAGAGGTTGAGGAGAGTCCTGTTCCCGCCAGGGCAAATTATCATCGTGACGCTTTGAGCGAAGGTGTCGCCAACATGCTGGTGCATCGGGATCTGGCTCTCAGAGATCAACCGACACGTCTCCACATTTATGACCGTACTATTGAATTGATCAATCCCCGGCGAACTCTGGGGTTCTCTCCCGTGGCGCAGAAAGCAATCCGGTATGGATTGCCGGAAAGACTTAATCCTCAAATCTGTGCGATTTTCTCCAGTCCTGCTTATGCATTGAACTCGCCCACGGGCGGATTACCAATGTTACTGCGTGAATCGCGCGTGTTCTCCGCAAAGCGCACCGAGACCTACGCCTTCAATGATGAGTTTCGTCTACGGCTTCATGGAAGCTGATCATTTTCCCATTTGTCATTTGACATTGATTCATTTCCGATTGCCAATTGCCAATTGCCGGTTCAAGCGGGTGAATTTGCAGGTTGGGAAGGGGGCAAAGCGCAGCGCGCCCCCGCTCCAGCGTAGCGTCATTAATGTTAGTGTTCTTCAAGATTACCTGGACGGCGTCTGCATAAGAAGTCAGCGGTTGCATAAGGAATCATCGGTTTTCTAGCCAGCTAAAGACGCTACGCTGGAGCGGGGCGCGCTGCGCTTTGCCCACCTTCCCAACCTGCTAATTTGGGGAACTCGAATTGTCAGGCACCCTCAAAAAAGAAGGCAGCGAACCTCACGGTCGGCTGCCTTCTGTATTGCCCATTGCCTGATCGGGCTTAGCTCTTTGGGGCGTTATAGACCGAGCGCGCCTGGATGACATACTCCTTGTCGTCATAGACTCCATCGCCGTTCACGTCCACACTTACTTTGATCTTGTGCTGTTTGCCGTCGCGAACATCACCCGGGTTGAATGCCAAACTATACTGACTGCGCAGCAGGCCGTTGATCGAATTCAGAATTCCGGGAATCTCGCCTTCAAACGTGTAGGGAAAATAAGCCCCACCCGTTTCTTTAGCGAAGGTCTTGAGGGTGTTGTCGGCCTGAAGCAGAGTCATCCTTCCGGGCATCCCGGTGAGGCCGTCAGTTGCCGGCAGTGAATCACCATACCTCTTCCGGAAGAGGTTGCCGGTGCCGATTACGTAGATTGGGACGCCGGCATTCTGCGCTATCTTGCGGGCATCGCTGTAATTGATCTTGCTAAATGTATCAATTCCCGAAGCTAGCAGAATCAACGCCCGCCTTCGTCCCTGAACCGTGGCCAGCCCGGCATAGTCTGACTTTTCAGTCTTGGAATCTTCCAATACAACTGAGTCACCGCGCCCGCCGATTAGTACAAACTTCAACGCATCGAAAAGATTGCTCTCTCTGAACGCCGGCGAATTGCGCAGCAGCAGATTGATGACCTCGTTGATTCGTCTAGGGTCGTTAGTGAAATCCGTCAATGGCGTTGGACGCATGTCGTAGGCAACCACCGAAACGTAGTCATCTGGCGGCTTAATGAACTGCGAAAGAAACATTGCGGTGGGACGCAGCACCTCATGAGTTCCCGGATCGAACCCGCCGCTGCCGTAATAACCAAACATCTCCGACCACTTGCTGTACTCAAGAACCATCACCACGGTAATAGGGGCTTCAGGAGTAGAGAAGTTAGTAATAACCTGCGGATTCCCGTCTGAGAAGATCGCAAAATTTTCTTTCTTCAACCCGGTGACTATCTGTCCGCTCTTCTTGTGGTAAACCACCGCATCAACATTGACGATTTGAGTGCTGATCGTCACTTTGTCAGCGTCCTGCGGTCTGCCGGTTAGGTCCGGCGGCAATGGCTCTACTTGCTTTTCACCAGGTTGGGCAGTTTCACCAGGTCGCTTGTTCTTCTTTTGATTAGCGGCCGGCGGCTGACGGCGCGATTGCGCAAACGCTAACGATGCAAACGACCCAAAGAGCAACGCGGCGACTAAAGTGACAGCGAATAGCTGACGGGAAGATTTAAAGTACTTCATAGCCGAGATCCTCAAACGAACGTCAAACCCGATCCACGAAACAACACGAACCGGCACTAACAGGATTTCGTGTTACTTCGTGTAGTTTTAGTGGATCGTCGAGTGGTCGAAACAATACACAAATAGCAAGAACACAAAGAAAAGAGCCTCAAAGGTCTGATGCCGCGCGATAAACCGCGGGTTGCCGCCTCAACGGGGCGAGCCGCCTGCCTCGGCCTCGACAACGACGTCATACGTTCCGGTATTGTCGTTTAAATACCCTTCGTTAACCCCCAGAAACAACACGCCATCTCGCTGCGCGACAAAATCTCGGCGGGTTCCAACTAAAATAAAATCGTCGTTGTCATCTCCAATCACAGCTATCAAAGCGCCGGTGGCTTCGTTGCGCATAAGTTTGTCGTTGTCCGTAATGGTCGGGAGGCCAATGGGAGTGGAGAATCTTCCACTGCCGAGCGAGATACGCCCCGAAGAGCTGATGCGCAAACGTTGTCCCTTGCGGACCACCAAACCACTGTTGGACCAACCGTTATTCGTATTGTCGGCGCGAACGGCAACCTTGATAGTGAAGAATGTAGGGGAAGTGCTGGGACTGGTAGTTCTCGGACTAGTTGTATCAGGCTGCGGGTTGGATCTCGGTGGTTGGGAGACCGGCTCTGGATTGCCGGAGCTCATACTTTCATTCGCCGGGGAGGCAGCAGCAGCGGTGGTCGCCGAGTCAAACTCAATCGACTCGATGTCCTCAACGTAAATTGACGTACGGCTGCGCCGGCCCTTGGCTCCGGACCCAATCAGAATAGTAAACTGCTGATCTTTGAAGTCGATCACCTGCCCGCGGATGACGCTTCCATCTTTTAAGCGGATGGTATCGGCAGCTATGGGAACAACCAGGGACAGGACAAGGACAACTGCGCACAAGGCGTAGGAAATCTTCTTCATCGTTCTTCTCCCAGCGAGCATTTCAATCAGGAGGTTTAGCAAGACTCGAATGCTTTTGCAAGCGGGAGAGGCTTGGTGGCGATTCATGCGATGCGCCAGGCGGATAAAAGGTTCCCTGAACGCTGGTTGACGTCTCGGGAAATCGCTGGTTTGGCCTTTCAGGGCGCGGGTTTAGGGCAAGATAGTAATGGTGCAGTTTGAAATGAAAAGTCGAATGATGCCCCCGGCTTGCCCGGGGGAGATTCACGCTTGCAGCTACAAAAGATCTGCAAAAGAACTTTTAGGATGCCACCGGCTTGTCCGGTGGAGGCTCACGCTTGTGGCTACAGAAAGCGACTACGGCGTTGCCAGATGCCACCGCCTTGCGCGGTGGCATCCTAAAGTTCTTTTGCAGATCTTTTGTAGCTGCAAACGTGAATCTCCCCCGGTCAAGCCGGGGGCATCATTCGACTCTTTCTCACATTATTAAGAATGTCGGATTTCAACTGCACGCGTACCGAGTGAGGTTAGCCATTAGTTTCCATCTCCCATGTCGGGAATGGTAATATCCGCGACCAATTCGATCTAAGCTCATTATAAGGAGAAGCGATATGACGACCCAGAGCAATGCGGCAGCGGAAGCTACTATGCCCGTGCCGCCGGAAGCCCAATTGATGCAGATCCTGGGAGGCTGCTATCAGTCGCAGGCGGTTTACGTAGCGGCCAAACTTGGCATCGCGGATTTGTTGAAAGACCAGCCGTTACCAGTGGCGGAGTTAGCCCGAAAAACTAGTACACACGAGCGAGCGCTCTATCGCCTGCTTCGCTGTTTGGCTAGTTTGGGTGTCTTCAGGGAAACGGACACGAAAGTTTTTGAGTTGACTCCCACGGCAGAGCTGCTGTCTTCCGACCACCCGGGTTCAATGCGTGACGCCGCGATTTTCATAGGCGAACCTTGGCATTGGTCGGTTTATAGCAAAATGCTATACAGCGTTACCACGGGCAAAGTCGCCTGGGAGCAAGTGCATGGCAAGGAAGTGTTTCCTTATTTTCAGGAGCATCCGGCGGAGTACGAAATCTTTAACCGGGCGATGACAAGCTTTTC
The DNA here is from genome assembly GCA_030859905.1 of Acidobacteriota bacterium. GTDB lineage: Bacteria > Acidobacteriota > Blastocatellia > Pyrinomonadales > Pyrinomonadaceae > PSRF01. Next base: position 29,452 of record JALZJF010000148.1, on the reverse strand, counting down.
CACAAATACGCTCCCGGCGATTGTCGAGGCCTATGACTTTACCGGTGTGAAGAAGCTGGCTGACATCGCAGGTGGACACGGTATGTTGTTAAGCGGGTTTCTAAAAGCAAACCCTCAGCTCAAAGGTCTGTTGTTTGACTTACCACAAGTGATCGAGGGTGCTCCGGCGTTGCTTGAGAAGGAAGGTGTGGCTGATCGGGTTGAACTGAAAACGGGTGACTTCTTTGAATCGGTTCCCAGCGGCGCCGACGCTTACATGATGAAGTTTATCATTCATGATTGGGATGACGACCGGGCGCTCAAGATCCTGAGAAACATTCATCAGGTTTTACCCGCTGACGGACGGCTACTGCTCGTTGAAATGGTGGTCCCTGCAGGTAACGAGCCGCACTTCAGCAAGCTTCAGGATCTCGAGATGCTTGTGTCACCCGGTGGAGAGGAGCGCACTCCGGACGAGTACCGCGATCTGTTGGCCCGAGCGGGTTTCGAGTTGAGGATGATTATTCCCACCAAGTCGCCTTTGAGCATCGTAGAGGCGTTTAAGAACAACGAAGGTGTCAGGTAAGGAGGAAATGAGCCATCGAGCCGACACGGGGACGCGGGGACGGGGAGGAGTCAGGAGTCAGGAGTCAGGAGTCAGGAGTCAGAAGTCAGAAGTCAGAAGTCAAGGCGGCAACCCGCTTTTGATTTCTTCTGACTCCTGACTTCTGAGGAGAGCGTTTCGCGAGACAACATGCGCTACAGACAATTCGGCCGCACCGGTTGGGAAGTAAGCGAGGTTGGTTATGGAATGTGGGGGATGGGCGGCTGGTCAAACTCAGACGACCAAGAGTCGCTGCGGTCCCTGCAGGCTGCCGTGAACCTTGGCTGTAACTTTTTCGACACTGCGTACGTCTACGGCGATGGCCGCAGCGAGAACCTGTTGGGCCAGACCGTTCGGGCCAATCGCGACAAACGTCTCTATACCGCCACCAAGGTCCCGCCCTGGAATAAACAGTGGCCCGCTCGCTCTGGGGATGGCCTTCTGGAATCTTACCCGCCGGATCACGTTGAAGAGTTTGTACATCGGAGCCTGGAGAATGCTCGCCTGGAGAGTTTCGACCTGATGCAGTTTCACACCTGGGACGATGAGTGGCTACGAGATGATCGTTGGCTCTACAAGCTTGACGATCTGCGCAGCCAGCAGCTCATCAGCGCGATCGGTATCAGCCTTAACCGTTGGGAGCCCTGGAACGGCGTGCGCGCGGTCAGAACCGGCCAGATTGATTCGGTGCAGGTCATCTACAACATCTTCGATCAGAATCCGGAGGATGAATTGTTTCCGGCATGCGAACAGATGAATGTGGCGGTGATTGCGCGCGTGCCGTTTGATGAAGGAACGCTGACGGGCACGCTCACCAGGGATAGCAAATGGCCCGAAAGTGACTGGCGCAACCTCTACTTCGTTCCCGAAAATCTCATACCCAGTGTGGAACGCGCCGATGCTTTGAAAGAACTGCTGCGCGATTGGAATAGGGAACGTTTAACGCAGATCACTATGCCGGAATTGGCGCTGCGGTTCATTATTACTGATCCCACTGTCAGCACGATCATACCTGGCATGCGCAAGCTGTCTCACGTTGAATCAAACATCGAAGCAAGTGATGCCGGACCGCTGCCCGCGGAGTTGTACGCTGAACTCAAGAAACACCGTTGGGTACGCAAGCCCACGCCGTGGTCTCAGTGAGTTTCCTAAGGGTGTAGGGGCGTCCCTCCGTGGGCGCCCCCGGGGTTGGGTTACACGGGGGCGCCCACGGAGGGACGCCCCTACAATTTGAGCATGACTTTCAATGCGATCGACATCGTGCTCTTGGTGCTAGTGCTGCTGAGCGCGCTTAACGGCTGGCGGCGCGGCTTCATCCTGGGTTTGCTCGATCTGCTCGGATGGATCCTGAGTCTGGTTGCCGGCTTGCGCTTCTATCAGCCGGTGGCGCGTTGGTTGGGAGCGCGCTTTGACTTGTGGTCGGATGTTTGGGATCAGCCCCTCGCCTTTATTTTGATTGCGGCCTCAGTGGGTGTGGCCGTTCATCTCCTCAGTTACGCGTTTCTGCGGCGGCTGTCGAAAGATGCTCATGAGCGTTCCCTCAATCGACTGTTCGGTCTGATACCAGGCCTGGCAAATGGTTTAATTACGGCGGCCATCGTCGCGGCGCTGCTGCTCTCGGTACCTCTTCATGAAGGCTTGAGCGACCGCGCGCGCAGTAGCGTGTTGGTAAACCGTTTTGCCGTCTACACCGAACGCCTCGAGAACGCGCTCCATCCCGTTTTCGGCGACGCTATTGCCCAAACCCTAAATCTGCTGACTGTTCAACCTGACTCGGACGAACGCGTCACGTTGCCTTTTACAGTCCCGGTTTCGCGTCCCAGACCCGATTTGGAAGCGGAAATGTTGCGACTGGTAAACACGGAACGAATCGCCGCCGGACTTGCGGCCCTGGCGGCCGACCCGGAACTCACTGAAGTTGCCCGCCGACACTCTGCGGACATGTTTGCCCGCGGCTATTTCGCTCACGACACACCCGAAGGTCGCGACCCGTTTGACCGCATCCGCGCAGCGGAGGTTCGTTTTCTCACCGCCGGCGAGAATCTCGCGCTCGCCCGCACGGTGCCGATAGCGCACACCGGTTTGATGAACTCGCCGGGACATCGCGCCAACATCCTGCGACCCCAATTCGGGCGCGTCGGCATCGGCATCATGGACGGCGGCATGCGAGGCGTGATGGTGACGCAGAACTTCCGGAATTAACATCGGTCCCTGAAAGGACAGCTCAAGCCCTGCTAACTCGCAGGTAAGGAAGGGGGCAAAGCGCAGCGCGCCCCCGCTCAAGATTAGCAGCCACCCTGCCTTGAACTGACAATTCAAGCTCAGCAGATTTGCATCTTGAGCGGGGGCGCGCTGCGCTTTGCCCCCTTCCCAACCTGCAAATTACCGTAGGTCTCGGTTAATGATAAGAAGCCCTGCTAGCCAACTCCCGGTCCCGGTGCGGGGCCTTGCCATATTCAAAAAAACTTTATAACGTCTGGGCGATTCTAATATAGGCAAGTCCAAGGCATTAAGATCTGTTCGTCCCGGTGTTCGCAGCGAGAAGGTTACGGTCAAGCAGGGGAATGGCACAGACAACATCCACGGACATCCATGCTACGATCACCGGCGGGCACATCGAGCGCGTGACGCCACGCGGCCGATACCTCTTTGTTCTCTCTCTGGCCGCGGTCGGCGTCGTTTACGGCGACATCGGCACCAGCCCGCTCTACGCATTGCGTGAATGCTTTCATGGACCACATTCCATCGTCCCTACCCCGGCTAACATCCTGGGCGTCCTTTCGCTGATCTTCTGGTCGCTCGTCATTGTCATTTCGGTCAAGTATCTGGTTTTCGTGCTGCGCGCCGACAATCACGGGGAAGGCGGCATCCTCTCACTGACTGCGCTGGCGACCCCGATCAAGCCTTCGGGGAAAAGCGAACGATGGCTGCTGATCGCGATGGGCATTTTCGGCGCCGCGCTCCTTTGCGGCGAGGGAGTAATCACGCCGGCGATCTCCATACTTAGTGCGATGGAAGGTTTGACAGTCGCGACGCCTCTCTTCAACCCTTACATCGTGCCGATCACGATTGCGATTATCGTCGCCTTGTTCCTCGTTCAGAGTCGCGGAACCGCGGGTATCGGCAAGGTGTTTGGGCCGGGGACATTGGTTTGGTTTGCGGTGCTGGCCGTGCTTGGAATCCTGCAGATCATTCGATATCCAGAAGTGTTAGCCGCCATCAACCCACTTCATGGAGTGGATTTCTTTCTTCGCAACGGCTGGCACGGGTTCCTGATTCTCGGTTCGGTGGTTCTTGTCATCACCGGGGGCGAGGCGCTTTACGCAGATATGGGCCACTTTGGAATGCGGCCCATTCGTCTTGCCTGGTTCACGGTGGTGCTGCCGGCACTGCTTCTGAACTACTTCGGTCAGGGTGCGCTGCTCCTTGAGAATCCGGCCGCCGCTGAAAACCCTTTTTACCGCCTGGTACCTTCGTGGGGACTCTACCCGATGGTAATCCTGGCGACGGCTGCGGCGGTGATCGCCTCGCAAGCTGTAATCACGGGCGCGTTCTCGCTCGCCATGCAGGCCGTGCAGCTTGGTTTCATTCCCCGTCTGAAGATTACCCATACCTCGACCAGAGAGTTTGGACAGATATACATACCCACAATTAACTGGGCCCTGATGTTCGGGTGCATCGCTATCGTGGTTGGCTTCCGCAGTTCCAGCAACCTGGCCGCGGCTTACGGAATCGCCGTGACATCGACGATGGTGATTACGACGATCCTGTTTTACGTCGTCGCGCGCGAGCGGTGGGGTTGGAGCCGGCTGACGGCAGGCTCACTAGTCCTCTGCTTTCTGGCCATCGATCTCTCATTCTTCGGAGCGAATATTATTAAAGTCGCGCAGGGCGGCTGGTTTCCACTATTATTGGCGGCGGTGATCTTCACGGTTATGATGACGTGGAAGAAGGGGCGGAAGATCCTCTCCGAACGCATCCAATCGGATTCTCAACCGTTGGAAGACTTTCTTGAGGAGATTGAAAGTCGTCCGCCGTTGAGAGTGCCTGGCACTGCGATCTTCATGAACGGCAACGCCACCCGGACACCGCCAGCCCTGATTCATAACCTCGAGCACAACAAGGTGCTCCACGAGAGCGTGCTGTTTCTGACGGTGAAGACGAGACTGATTCCTTATGTTGACGATGCGGAGAGAGTCGAAATAGAGCCTATTGGTAACGGGTTCTACCGCCTGAGAGTTTTCTATGGATACATGGAAGATCCGGAGATTCCCAGAGTGCTGGAAAATGTGCAAGCGCCGGGATTCAAATTCGAGCCGGAAGATACAACCTACTTCCTTGGCCGCGAGACGATCATGGCCAGCAAGCGCCCGGGCATGGCGATTTGGCGTGAAAAAATCTTCGCCCTCATTTCGCGGAATGCCACCAGCGCGACCGCCTACTTTTGCCTCCCGCCCGATCGCGTGGTCGAGTTGGGGTCGCAAGTGGAGATCTAATTGTAGGAGCGTCCCTCCTTGGGCGCCCCTGGCACCGCCACCGAGGGGGCGCCCCTGGCACCGCCCCTACAAGTCAAGGCCGCACTACGCCTCCCGCACTTTTGGCTTACAATCAGGCGCATGAGGCCTAAGCAATTTGCCAAGAGCTGGACAGGCTATTTGGTCGCAGCCTTTGGCATAACCGCCACTACGGCGGTGCTGAAGCTGTTCAGCTCACACGTCAACGCCACTACCGTAGCTCTAGCACTGCTGCTCGTCGTGCTCCTGGTCGCCACCTGGTATGGGGCGAAGCCAGCCGTCGTGGCCTCATTGCTCGGCGTTTTGTGCTTCAACCACTTCTTTCTACCGCCTTTCGGGACGCTGGCAATTGCAGCCCCAGATAACTGGATTGCTTTGTTTGCCTTTCTGGTTACCGCCATCACCGTAGGGCAGCTTTCAGCTCACGCAAAGCGTCGCGCTGAAGAGGCCGATGCCGGGCGCCGTGAGATCGAGCGCCTTTACGAAGAGTTGCGTAGTGCCTTCGAGCGGGCGAGCCACGCCGAAGCCCTCAAGCAAAGCGAGAAACTAAAATCGGCGCTGCTAGACGCCGTCACTCACGATATTCGTACGCCGCTCACGTCGATTAAGGCATCGGTGAGCACGCTGCTGAAAGAACGGCAAGCAGTGACCCTCAACGGAAGGCCTGTAACTCTGGACCTCGATGCGAGGAAAGAGATGCTGGAGGTAATCGACGAAGAATGTGACAGGCTGGACCGCTTTGTTGAAGGGTTGATTGACCTGGCGCGGATCGAAGCGGGCGAGTTGCACCTTCGTCGCAGGTGGGGAGTTGTCGGTGAGATCGTCGCCACGGTTCTCAAGCGCGCCGAGCCGCTGACACGGAATCACAAAGTAATGGTTGAGATTGCGGAAGAAATACCTGCCGTTCAGGTAGATCCTCGTGCGGTGGCTGAGGTGATATTCACCCTGATTGATAATGCGGTGAAGTATTCGTTGGCGGGAACAGAAATTCACGTTAGGGCGCAACCGACAAACGACGGGATGATCCACATTGCCGTCGAGAATCAGGGACCGACCATCCCCCGCGACCTGCGTGAACGCGTATTTGACAAGTTCTTTCGCGCGACACGCGACGGAGATACGGGGAACAGTATCCAGTCTAAGGGCACCGGGATGGGACTGGCGGTAGCCAAAGGAATCGTCGAAGCACATGGCGGGCGAATCTGGATCGAAGGTACGAGGGAAGGAGTGGGAACGCGCGCGGTGTTCAGCCTTCCGATTTGCGACGCGGATACTCCCCCCCAACGATCACTGGATGTGGTTGTGGACCCCGCATTGTCACAGGAGATGAACTGATTGTGTTGAACCATCCGCCGCGCATCCTGATAGTGGATGATGAGCCGCAGATCGCACGCGTTTTGCGCACCGGACTGAAGACCCACGGGTATGAAGTGCGTGTCGCGGCCGACGGAGTCTCGGCGTTGGAGACCTTCAGCGATTGGCATCCCGATCTTGTAGTAACCGATCTGGCCATGCCCAACATGGATGGCCTGGACCTTTGTCGACGTCTGCGAGCGATCTCACAGCTTCCAATTATCGTGCTCTCAGTTCGTGGCGAAGAGAAAACCAAGGTCGAAGCCCTGGACGCCGGCGCTGACGACTACATCACAAAGCCGTTCGGTATGGACGAGTTGCTGGCGCGCGTGCGTGCACAGCTACGGCGGGCGACGACGCTTCGCACTACCGAAGCATACTCAGCGGTTTTAGAGGCCGGGGATTTCCGAATCGACGCTGATGCGCGCAGAGTTTTTGTGCGTGAGATGGAAGTCCATCTGACGCCCAAGGAGTACGAACTGCTGCTTCATTTTGTGCGGCACGCGGGGAAAGTCCTCACGCACCGCACACTGCTGAGCGCCGTCTGGGGCGGCGACTATACGGAACAGGGAGAGTACCTGCGCGTGTTCGTAGGACAACTGCGGAAAAAGATCGAGCCTAACCCTTCGACTCCACGTTACATCCTGACCGAACCCTGGATCGGCTACCGCTTCAATCCCGACTCGTAAAGAGCCCCGTTCACCTTCCTCATTTCTTACGAACTTTTTATGAACTCTTTACGCCATCCTTACAAGTGGGGTCGTAGTATTTCTATATTGACAATCTGACTGCCGAAGCTGCTCGCGGGTGTTTGCGGAAATGCATCGAGAAGGGCAGCACGGGGGAACCAATGTTCCGCGATATGGAACAGGGGCGCATCGTGGAGGGGCCAGCAAAGGCTGCTTGCGACACGTAGGACACTTCCAGTCCGAGCCCGACAGCTAACCTCGCAGGCTTGATGGAAGGGCAAGAGCATCGCGATTAATTCTGAAGGGCGCGGAGCACTTTTGCTTGCCGCGCCCTTCGTCGTGTGCGCCTGAAGTAAGGAGACAAAATGAACCAGGATTGCGAACTGCAAGAGAATCAGGAGTGGGATCTTTATGAGGACATACACAGCCTAATAGAATTCAACCCATGGGCGTGGCAATCGATCGGTGCTGTGTCGGGGCTTATGGGCGGCGTACTCTCGCCCGTCATTGGAACCCTGTTGATCGCAGTCACAGGTTTTATCCATTCTGACCGCACAGTTTCCGCTCTCAATGGTCTAAGTATCGTTTCCTTTGCTCTGACCATTCCGCTACTGGCATTCGGTGCGCACTGTCTTGATCTGTTGGAACGAAAGACTCTCGCCTTTCGCTGCTTGGACGCAAATTGTGAGCGGTGACTACCGGAGCGGTGCGAGATATTGTACGGGCGTCACCTCCCTGGACGCCCCCGGATGGCGCTGTGTCCAAGTCGAACCGTGGGCTGCACCGGCTTTTACAACTTCTTTATAAACTCTTTACGACATCCTTACGCGCGAGGTCGTAGTATTTCTAGGTTGACAATCTGACTGCCGAAGCTGCTCGCGGGTGTTTGCGGAAGGCATTGAGAAGGGCAGCACGGGGGAACCAATGTTCCATTCATCCGGAACAGGGGCGCATCGTGAAGAGGCGGGGATGCCTGCCTGCTGCACGTAGGACACTTCCAGTCCGAGCCCGACAGCTAACCTCGTAGGCTTGATGGAGGGCAAGAGCATCGCGATTAATCCGAAGGGCGCGGAGCATTTTTGCTTGCCGCGCCCTTCGTCGCGTGCACTTGACTAACGAAGCGTTAAGGTCAAGCAGGGGAATGGCAGAAACAGCATCGACGGATATCCATGCTACGACCACCGGCGGACACGTCGAGCGCGTGACGCCACGCGGCCGGTACCTCTTTATTCTCTCGCTTGCCGCTCTCGGCGTGGTTTACGGCGACATCGGAACCAGCCCGCTCTACGCGCTGCGCGAATGCTTTCACGGACCACATTCCATCGCTCCTACCCCGGCTAACATCCTGGGAGTCCTTTCACTGATCTTCTGGTCGCTGGTCATTGTAATTTCGGTTAAGTACCTCGTCTTCGTGTTGCGCGCTGACAATCACGGCGAAGGTGGCATTCTCTCGCTGACGGCGCTGGCGACCCCAATCAAGCCTTCGGGAAAAAGTGAACGCCGGGTGCTGATCGCGATGGGCATTTTCGGCGCGGCTCTGCTTTACGGCGATGGAATGATTACGCCGGCGATCTCAATACTTGGTGCGATGGAGGGTTTGACCGTGGCGACGCCCCTCTTCAACCCCTACATCGTACCGATCACGATTGCGATTATAGTTGCCCTGTTCCTCGTTCAGAGTCGCGGAACCGCAGGCATCGGCAGGGTTTTTGGGCCAGTGACGTTGGTTTGGTTTGCGGTGCTGGCTGGGCTCGGAATCATGCAGATCGTTCGTTACCCGGAAGTGCTTGCGGCCATCAACCCTCTTCATGGAGTTGATTTCTTTCTCCGCAACGGCTGGCACGGGTTCCTGATTCTCGGAGCGGTCTTTCTCGTCGTCACTGGAGGCGAGGCGCTCTACGCAGATATGGGCCACTTTGGAATGCGACCCATCCGTCTCGTCTGGTTCACGATTGTGCTGCCGGCACTCTTACTAAACTATTTCGGTCAGGGTGCACTACTCCTGGAAACCCCGGCTGCCGCGGAGAACCCATTCTATCGCCTAGTGCCCTCGTGGGGACTCTACCCGATGGTCGTCTTGGCTACGGCTGCGGCGGTGATCGCCTCGCAAGCTGTAATTACCGGTGCGTTCTCCCTAACCATGCAAGCGGTTCAACTCGGATTCAGCCCGCGTCTGAAGATCACTCACACGTCGACCAGAGAGTTTGGGCAGATATACATCCCGACAATTAACTGGGCCCTGATGTTCGGGTGCATCGCCATCGTGGTCGGCTTCCGCACTTCGAGCAACCTGGCTGCTGCTTACGGGGTGGCTGTGACATCGACGATGGTGATTACCACGATCCTGTTTTACGTCGTCGCGCGCGAGCGCTGGGGTTGGAGCCGGCTGACGGCAGGTTCCCTATGCCTTTTCTTTCTGGTCATCGATCTCTCATTCTTCGGAGCGAATATCATCAAGGTGGCGCATGGCGGTTGGTTTCCACTGCTTCTGGCGGCAGTGGTCTTTACCATTATGATGACGTGGAAGAAGGGGCGAAGCATCCTCTCCGAACGAATCCAATCGGATTCTCAACCGTTGGAAGACTTCCTCCAGGAGATTGAACGTCACCCGCCGCACAGAGTGAATGGCACAGCTATTTTCATGAACGGGAACGCAACGCGGACGCCGCCAGCGCTGATTCACAATCTCGAGCACAATAGAGTGTTGCACCAGCGGGTGCTGTTTCTGACCGTGAAGACGAGGCTGATTCCTTATGTCGAGGATGAGGAGAGAGTGGAAATTGAGCCTATTGGTAACGGGTTCTACCGGCTACGAGTTTTCTATGGATACATGGAAGATCCGGAGATCCCCAGAGTGCTGGAAAACGTGAAAGCACCGGGATTCAAATTCGATCCGGAAGATACCACCTACTTCCTGGGCCGCGAGACAATCATGGCCAGCAAACGTCCGGGCATGGCGCTCTGGCGAGAAAAAATCTTCGCCCTTATTTCGAAGAATGCTACGAGCGCGACCGCCTACTTTTGTCTACCGCCAGATCGCGTGGTCGAGCTGGGTTCACAGGTGGAGATCTAATTGTAGGGCCGATCCCCCGCGGGCGCACACGGATTGAAAAAAGCCAGAAGATCGCAGGCACGCCCGACTTTTGAGGTGCACGTTGCGACAGGTGGGGCGCCCACGGAGGGACGCCCCTACAATGTATTCCGCGTTCTTACATACGAGATTTTGAAGTTTTGTCGAAAGTGGGATTCTCACGTCCCGAAAGCGACACGTTTTCTCCGGTCAGCGACTCTGCTTTCAGCTTCTTCACCGCCTGCTTCAGTGACTACGACTACAAAGCATGACCCATAACATTGGCTGAAACGACCTTCTTCGTCATCAGTCTCCTGGAGGCGATGCATTGGCACGGCCTTTGTTATCCCTGATTCGTGGAGGACTGTGCAGTTGCCCGAGAAGTTTGTTTGCCGTTTGCTGGATCTCTAAGCACACTTCTCGTGCACCTTTCGCCGCTCTCAAATTGGCATGCACAGTTCTCCCAGAAAACTTCTTGGTCCAAGAGCAGGAGGCTTCCGACTCATAGTGACTCTTAGAGACGTTCATGGATATTAAGCGACCTGGAAAATCCAAACTCAAAAGGCGTGTTCGCAATGGGGTGTTCATTGTCGTCGGTCTTGTCGCCGTGGGTGGCATCACTGTTGGCCTGACCAAGCTGAAGCCGGCCGCCCCCACTGTCGACCGTTCCACGGTGGTGATTGACACCGTCAAACGCGGTCCGATGGTGCGCCAGGTGCGCGGGATCGGCACGCTCGTGCCGCAATTGACTCGCTGGGTGCCGGCGCCAGCCGATGGCCGTTTGGAAAGAATCCTGGTCGAGCCGGGGGTCGAAGTTAGCACCGGGACAGTGATCTTTGAGCTTTCAAATCCGCAGATGGAGCAGCAGGCTATTGACGCAGAGTTCCAAATGAAAGCTGCGCAAGCCGACCAGCAAAACCTGAAAGTACGGCTGGAAAGCGACGGCATGACGCAGCAGTCTGCTATCGCCAGCATCAACGCGGAGTACAGTCAGGCAAAAATGCAGCTAGAGACGGATGAAGTTCTTGGTAAACAAGGTCTGGTACCCCTGATTCTGCTGAGGGTCGCTCGTGTACGTGTGCAAGATCTTGCCAACCGTCTCAAGGTCGAGCAGCAAAGGCTAGCGATCAGCGGCAAAGCTATTAAAGCTCAAATGAATGCCCAGCAGGCCCGCATTGATCAGTTGGCTGCGCTCGCCGCACTGAAGCGGACCCAGGTTGATGCGCTAAAGGTACGTGCAGGCACCAACGGGGTGTTGCAGCAGGTTTCGGTACAGGTGGGCCAGCAGATGACACCCGGATTCAACATGGCGCGCGTAGCCGATCCCGCTTCGCTCAAGGCCGAACTTAGGATTGCCGAAACCCAAATCAAAGACGTCAGACTCGGCCAGCCGGTCGAAGTGGACACGCGCAATGGAATCATCCAGGCGCGCGTCTCCCGCATTGATCCGGCCGCGCGCGAAGGGACGTTCACGGTCGATGCCGAGCTTATTGGCCCGCTGCCCGCAAGTGCGCGACCGGATCTGAGCGTGGACGGCACGATCGAACTGGAACGCCTGGACAGTGTCCTGAACGTTGGCCGGCCCGCCTTCGGTCAGGGACAACAAACTGTCGGCATCTTCAAATTGAGTCCTGATGGGCAGGAAGCCACCCGAACCCAAGTGGTGCTGGGGCGAAGCTCGGTTAGCACGATAGAAATCGTCAGCGGACTAAGCGAAGGCGATCAAGTAATCCTGTCGGACACTTCAGCCTGGGACAATTACAACCAGATCCGCGTGCGGTGATTCAAGTTGGGACTTCGGTCCAATTAACTCTCGAAGTTGCCATACAAACCCAATCCGCGGTGTTCACAGTTAAAGCATTAGCAGCCAAAAAATTCGAAGGAGCCCGAGATGAATTCAACTGATCCCCTAATTCACCTGGCCGACGTCAAGAAAGTCTTCTACACGGACGAAGTCGAGACGCACGCGCTTTCCGGCATCCACCTGGACATCAAGAAAGGTGAGTACGTCTCAATTGCCGGACCGTCAGGTTGCGGCAAATCCACCTTGCTGTCGATTCTCGGCTTGCTCGATACGCCGACCGATGGTGAGTACGTGCTCAATGATCATCCAGTGGAAAATCTATCGTTGTCGCAGCGCGCTCGCATCCGCAATCGCGAAGTGGGCTTCATCTTTCAGAGTTTTAATCTGATCGGCGATCTCACGGTCTATGAAAACGTCGAGCTGCCCCTCACCTATCGCGGCATGAACTCGGCAGACCGCAAGCAGCGGGTAACCGAATCGCTCGAACGCGTGGGCATGGCTCATCGCGCCAAACACCTTCCCAGCCAGCTATCCGGCGGCCAGCAACAGCGGGTGGCAGTAGCGCGCGCGGTCGGCGGCCAACCCAGCATCCTGCTGGCTGACGAGCCTACCGGAAACCTGGATTCAACTAATGGCGAAGCGGTGATGGACCTAATGCGTGAACTGCATCGCGGCGGCGCGACTATCTGTATGGTCACGCACGATCCACGCTACGCCCAGCACGCTGATCGTATCGTCCATCTCTTCGACGGGCTCATTGTGGAAGAGGAAGCCGGAGCGAATCGCCGCGAGATTGAAGACGCAAAGCGAGAATTGAAAGAGAGTGGATTCGGAGCGATTGCATGATCGGTCTACGCAATGTCGAAAAATCTTTCTCGCAGGGCGTCAGCAAAACATACGTGCTGCGGCGGATCGATCTGGATATAAAGCAAGGGGAGTTTGTCTCAATCATGGGGCCCTCGGGAGCGGGCAAGTCGACACTGTTGCACATTCTGGGAATGCACGATCAGTCCTGGAGCGGCGAGTACTACTTCGACGACGTGGCTGTTCATAAGCTGGAACACAAGAAGCGCGCCCAGCTACGCAATCGCAACGTTGGGTTCGTCTTTCAAAGTTATCACCTGCTGGACGATCAAACCGTGTTTGAGAATCTCGAGCTGCCACTTTCCTATCGCGACGTGGGTAAGAAGGAACGCCAATCGACCGTTTGTGACACGCTCGATCGCTTTCAGATTGTTGGCAAGAAAAATCTGTTTCCCAGCCAACTGTCCGGTGGTCAGCAGCAACTCGTGGGCATCGCGCGCGCAGTCGTGGCCAGCCCGCGCATCATTCTCGCCGACGAGCCCACCGGAAATCTTCATTCGAGCCAGGGCAAAGAGATCATGGAGATGTTCAAGAAACTGAATGAAGAAGGCACCACTATCGTACAGGTGACGCACTCCGAGGTTAACGCCGCTTATGGCGACCGGATTGTGCGCCTCGAAGACGGCTGGATTGTTAAATCAGCGGTAGCGTGAGCGGACGTTTTATGGAGTTAATGAATAACAACACATTGGCAGCGCCAATCCCGCGCACTCTGATCGCCGACGATCAGCCCGACGTAGTTACTGCGCTGCGCCTGCTGCTTAGGGGCGCGGGTTACCAAACCGAAGGGGTGAATTCTCCGGCGGCGGTACTGGACGCGATCAAGCAACGAGACTTCGATCTGGTTTTAATTCTCATATGCCAACGCCGGACATTGTCCGCCCATGCTGGTGCGTCGCGGCACTTGCATGCGAATGAAAGAAGGTGGCCCGGTTTTAGGCGTCTTCCCGGACGGTCAATATCTGCAGGGTGAGATCGAATTGAGTTCGGGCGACTCCCTGGTGTTTTTCACCGACGGTGTAACCGAAGCCCGCGATGCCTCTGGCGACGAGTTTGGCGAAGAGCGGTTGCAGGAATTGCTCACCCTCGGCGGAGAGTTCAGCGCCCGGGAATTACGTGGCCGCCGTGGGTGAATTCAGCGATGGCCCGGTCCACGACGACGCGACGCTGATGGTTATCACCGTTGACTGAATATTATGGTTGTCGACGTATACGCACTGTGGAGTGCGCCGGCAAAGCGAAGCGGCGACGGCGCTTTGGATACGGCGCTACTTCACAATAGGAATACAAAGCGGTGGCGCGCTGCGCTTGTTACCGCCCTCCTTCGAGCTTGATGACGCCAGACGGCCAGGCGAATCGTGCGACTGAGACGCCGGAAGGAATTGTTCAAGATTTTGTTCTCTGCTGCCTTGCTCTGATTTCGATTGAATTTGAAACGTGGTCCGTTCGGCGCTTTGACTGGTTTCTTTGTTGACGCTGAAGTCGAGTTCCAAAAAGGAACTCTCACGTTTCAATAGTTTGATTTTCGAACAATAGCTTCAATCACGGCTGGGGAGAACCTCCGATGTATTCGCTGCTCAGGGACCTGCGCTTTTCCGCTCGCTCCCTTTTAAAACGTCCGGCGCTCACGATCATCGCCATCATCACGCTGGCCATCGGCATTGGGGCCAACAGCGCCATCTTCAGCGTAGTCAACGCCCTGCTCATCAAGCCCCTGCCCTTTCCCGAGCTGGAACGCATGGTTGCTATCTGGGAAACCCAGCCAAGTCGCGGAGTTACACGCAACGAAGCTTCGATGGCCAATTTCCTCGATTGGCGTGCGCAGAACCAGACCTTCGAGCAAATGGGTCTGTATCGTTGGTGGAGCGCGAGCCTTACAGGCCTGGACACACCAGAACGCATCCAGGGTTTCCTTGTCACCGGAAATTTCCTGGATGTCTTAGGAGTCAAACCGGCGCTGGGAAGAGGCTTTGCGGCTGATGAGGATCAACCTGGTAAAGACTCGGTAGCCATTCTCGATCACGGGTTGTGGCAACGTCGCTTCGGCGGCGACCCCGGCATCGTGAACAAGACGATTACCCTAAATGGCGTGACCCGCACTGTCATTGGGGTGATGCCGCAAGGATTCAATTATCCCAGCGGCGCGGAGGTGTTGGCGCCTCTGGCCATAACTCCGGAATTAGCACGCAGCCGGCAGAGCCATTCCTACTATGTCGTTGGCCGCCTCAAGCCTGATGTCTCTTTGGCTCGCGCGCAGGCGGACCTCGCTACGATTGCCTCTCGACTCGAAAAAGAGTATGCGGAATCGAACACCGGTTGGGGCATTGTTGTCTATCCGATCGTCGAGGACGCAGTGCGTCTCTACAAGACGGCTGTGCTGGCGTTGATGGCCGCAGTCGGCTTTGTATTGCTGATTGTCTGCGCGAATGTTGCCAACCTGATGTTAGCCCGGGCGGCGGGCCGGCAGAAGGAGATGGCCTTGCGCGCGGCGCTCGGCGCGGGTCGTTGGCGTCTGGTTCGCCAGTTACTTACTGAAAGCGTGATGCTCGCGTTGGTCGGAGGCGCGCTGGGAGTGTTGATTGCCTACTGGGGCGTTGATCTGCTTCGCACACTGAACCCTGGCAAGGCCGCACAATTCGCACCCGGTTGGGATCGTCTTGGAGTCAATCCGGCAGTGCTGGGGTTCAATATGGGTCTCTCGCTCTTGAGCGGTCTTCTCTTTGGACTCGCACCCGCCTGGCAAATCTCGAAAACGGACCTCAACAGAACGCTGAAAGAAGGCGGGCGGCAAACCTCATCAGGCTCGCACCGCCTGCGCGGCCTGCTGGTGATATCAGAAGTCGCCCTCTCACTGATGTTGCTGGTAAGCGCCGGTCTGCTGATGCGCACGTTTTTAGTGCTGCTGAAAACGGAAGCGGGGTTCAATCCGAACAACGTGATGACTATGAGGCTCACGCTGCCCGCTGCGAAATACAAGGAGGAGGCACAACGCTCCGCTTTCTATCAGGAACTGGTGCGACGCGTGCAGTCCTTGCCTGGTGTTGAGTCAGCGGCGGCTGTCAATTATTTGCCTCTTGGTGGCAGCAATTCATCAGATAGCTTTTTGGTGGAAGGCATTCCGGACCCTCCGCCCGGTCAGGAGTTCCTCGGACGCTATAGGAATTGCACTCCCGATTATTTCCGCACCATGGGCATCCCGGTCTTGAAGGGCCGCGGATTTACCGATCAAGACAAGCCAGGGGCGCCACCGGTGATTATCGTCAATGAAACAATGGCGCAAAAGTACTGGCCGGCCGCTGCTCCCATCGGCAAGCGGGTTCGCTTCAACGCACCTTTGGCCGAAGCTCCCTGGCTGCAGGTGGTTGGTGTGGTTCAGGACGTGAAGCACGAACTGCAAGCCCCGGTCACCGCCGACTTTTACCTGCCCCATGCGCAGGATGTTTGGAGCTCGATGGTCGTGGTGGCGCGCACCAGAGTCGAGCCCCTGTCGCTGGCGACTGAGATGCGACAACAAGTGTGGTCGCTCGACAAGGACCAGCCGGTGTTCGACGTGCAGACGATGGAACAGGTGCGCGCCTTTTCAGTCTCCCTTCACAGTTTCTCGGCGGGCTCATTGGGAATCTTTGCTGTTATTGCATTACTGCTGGCGGCCATCGGGATCTACGGCGTGATGTCTTATGCCGTAATGCAGCGCACGCAGGAGATTGGCATTCGGATGGCTTTGGGGGCACGAGCCGTGGACGTTCTGAAACTGGTGGTTGGAAACGGAATGTCACTCGCGCTGATAGGGGTAGTTGTAGGACTGGCCGGCGCGTTCGCCTTAACGCGGTTACTGCAGAGCCTGCTGTTTGGCGTGACGCCCACGGATGCGCTCACGTTCGTCGCTGTCACGTTCGGGCTGCTGCTGGTAGCGCTGCTGGCTTGTTACCTCCCGGCGCGGCGAGCAACGAAAGTCGATCCGCTGGTGGCGTTGAGGTACGAGTGAAAACATTGTCGATTTCCAATTGCCGATTGCCGATTTGAAAGCCTTCGACAAACTGCCCCGAAATTGGCAATCGGCAATTGGCAATCGACAATGGGTTCAAGGGCGGATGGTCCACAAGAGTTACACAGACTGAAGTCTATGCCACTTTCGGAGGCATGATGCAAACACTACCGCAAGACTTGCGATACGGCGTCCGAATGCTCTTCAAACAAAAAGGCCTAACGGCGATTGCCTTGCTTTCTCTGGCTCTAGGAATTGGAGCGAACACAGCTCTATTTAGTGTCGTCGACGCAATGCTGCTGAAGATGCTGCCTGTCAAAGAGCCTGAACGGCTTGTGCTTTTCCGATCAGTGGCACCGCGCGAATTCAGTTCCGGCAGTTATAACGGTAATTCCAATACAGACCCGGCCACTGGTCAGCGCACCATGACTTCCTTCCCATACCAAAGCTTTCAGCGGATGCGGGAGCAACAGAGCGCATTGTCGGACGTTTTTGCTTTTGGCCACGTTAATTTAAGCGTGAATGCCGACGGCAGTGTCGACGTTGCCAGCGGGCAGGCGGTGTCGGGAAATTATTATGCGGCGCTGGGTGTGCAACCGCTCCTGGGCCGCGTTCTGACCGACGAAGACGACAGACCGGCGGCGAGCCCTGCCGCAGTGATTAGCTTCCGTTATTGGCAACAGCGTTTCGGCGGCAATCCGGCCGTGGTGGGCAAACAGATCAATCTGAACAACGTCGCATTCACCGTTATTGGCGTCACACCCTCGGGTTTTGACGGAACAATGGGACTTGGTTCCACCCAGGACGTGACGATCCCGCTTGCATTGGAGCCGCAACTGTACATAGACCGCCGACGTTCTTATCTAAATGGCGCGGGTATCTGGTGGTTGCGATTGATGGGCAGGTTGAAGCCTGGTGCAACGCCGGAGCAGGCTCGCGGCCAACTGGAACATGCCTTTCATCAATCTGTCGTCGAGCATCGCAGTGCGCGTCAGACCCAGGTACAGGCCGCAGGTGGAAATGCGATCAAAGATTTGGACCCGAAACAATACCCACGCCTGTATCTCGACCCCGGCGGACAAGGCGAGATGAACCAGCGCCGCGGTTTCGCGCCCTCGCTATATCTGTTGCTGGCCGTCGTCGGTCTGGTGCTTCTGATCGCGTGTGCGAACGTGTCGAATCTGTTGCTGTCGCGAGCGGCCTCCCGACAAAAAGAGATTGGGTTGCGTTTGGCCTTAGGCGCAAGTCGTAGGCGACTGATCAGACAGTTGTTGACGGAAAGCTTGCTGCTTTCTGTCCTCGGCGGCGCGATTGGGATCCTCTTTGCAATCTGGATCAAGGATGGATTGATGGCTGTGAGTGATTGGGGCGGACGCGGGATGCGTTCCCTGGAGCCACAGCTTGATTGGCGAGTACTTGGCTTCACGATGGCGCTCTCTTTAGTGACCGGAATTGTCTTTGGCCTCGTACCGGCCTGGCACGCAACCAAATTGGATCTGACGCCTACTCTGAAAGACGGCGGACGTGGTTCCAGCGCCGCTTCGCGTTCGCTACTGAGTCGCGGCTTAGTCGTTTTGCAAGTTGCGCTCTCGCTATTGCTGTTAGTTGGTGCGGGATTATTTGTGCGCACGCTGCTCAACCTGCACCGAGTCGACCCGGGCTTTAACACGCGAAATCTGTTGTTGTTTGGGGTTGAGCCGGGACTCATTGGCTACAAAGACGAAAAGCTGATGCAGTTTTATGAACTGATGAGCGAACGTCTGGAAGCGGTTCCGGGAGTGCAGGCAGTTACCTTTTCGCGCATGGCTTTGCTGGCACAAGGATCGAGTTCACGTAGTCTTTTTCTGCGCGACGCGTTGACGGTCCCACCCGATTCCGAAGGGCGCATCAAGCCGAGCGGCGAGGGGTACCTCCATCAGGTGCGCGAAAACTTTCTGGAGGTGATGGAGATCCCACTGCTCGCCGGTCGCACCCTGGGACCTCAGGACAACGCGCAGGCACCCCGAGTGGTGGTCGTCAATCAAACTTTTGCCAAAACGTATTTTCCGAATGAAAACCCGGTCGGCAAGCGCTTTACTTTTGATACCTCTAAACCCGACCAGATCGAAATAGTCGGCCTAGCCAAAGACGCTAAATACGCTCGCCAGCGCGACGAGATTCCGCCGACCGTCTACGCGTCCTTTCGGCAGGAACTGCGATCGATGAGTGGATCGACCTTTGAAGTGCGAACTAGCGGCGATCCCGCTGCCTTCCTGAGCGCCATTCGCCAGGCTGTTCGCGAAGTGGACGGTAACCTGCCGCTCAGCGAGGTGAGGACGCAAATTGAACAAGCTGACGAGACGCTCCGGTCGGAACGATTGTTTGCCAAGCTGCTGACAATGTTTGGGCTGCTTGCTCAGCAACTCGCATGCATCGGCTTGTTCGGCGTGATGGCTTATGGCGTTTCACAGCGCACTCACGAGATTGGCATTCGCATGGCACTTGGCGCGAGCCGCGGCAGCGTGATGAAGATGATCGTGCGGCAAGGGATGACGCTGGCTTTGCTCGGCGTTGCGCTGGGACTGCTTGGTGCCTATGTGCTGACGAAATACCTCGAGAGTTGGATGAACCTGTCGCGAATGCTGTTTGGAGTCAAAGTATCCGATCCGCTCACTTACGGAGTGATTGCGGTATTGCTAACTTGCGCGGCGCTTCTCGCCTGTTATATCCCCGCGCGGCGGGCAACGAAAGTCGATCCGCTAGTGGCCCTTAGATACGAATAGGGAGAAGCGATGAATTCATTGTTGCAGGACTTTCGCTTTGGCCTGCGGATGCTGGTCAAGAATCCCATCTTTACACTGATAGCGGTGGTGACTCTGGCCCTGGGCATCGGGGCCAACACAGCGATCTTTAGCGTCGTTGATGCGGTGCTGCTGCGACCCTTGCCATACCCGGAGGCCAACCGGCTGGTGTTTCTTTGGTCAACCATGAACTCGCAGGGCGTGCCTATTTCCGGCAGTGCCCTGCCTGATTACCACGCCTGGCGCGATCAGAGTCATGTCTTTGAGGGGCTCGCTGGTTTTTACTATGGCGATTTCAATCTTTCTTCACAGGGCAGTGCGCCTGAGCTCATACAGGGCGCTTACATTACTTCGAATCTCTTTCAAGTGCTCCGAGTCTCGCCTTCATTGGGACGTTTGTTCACCAGCGAAGAAGAACAGTTCGGAAGACACCGTGTCGTATTGCTAGGCCACGGATTGTGGCAGAGAAACTTCGCCGGCGCGCGGGACATCGTCGGCCGGGACATTAGGCTGGCCGGCGAAAGCTACACCGTAGTAGGTGTGATGCCGCGGGGCTTACCATTTTTTGACAATTTGCCCGAGGTTGAACTCTGGGTGCCCATCTCGTTTGCGCCGGACGACAGCATGGCCACGCGTAGCAATCATTTCGTGAATTTGGTTGGACGACTCAAGCCAGGTGTTACCTCCCAGCAAGCACAGTCGGATGTGAGCGCCATTGCGAAGAGCATGGAAGAGCAATACGCCGGCAACAAGGGCCTGGGCGCTTTGATTGTGCCCATTCAGGAACAGATCGCCGGCGATTCGCGCAAAGCGTTGCTCCTACTGCTAGGGGCCGTGGCGTTTGTGTTGCTCGTCGCCTGTGTCAATGTCGCCAACCTGCTGCTGGCGCGCGCCTCGGCACGGGAGAAAGAACTTGCGATCCGGGCAAGCCTGGGCGCCAGCCGCTCGCGCATTGTGCGGCAGGTTGTAATCGAATGTCTCCCGCTCGGCTTCATCGGCGGATTGCTCGGTGTGTTGCTGGCGATGTGGGGAATCGATCTACTTTCGACGATGTTACCCGCGTCGCTTCCACGCGGTAATGCGATCAGTGTGAACAGCAGGGTATTAATTTTTACGTTCGCCCTGGCGTTGTGGACTATCTTGATCTTCGGTCTGTTGCCGGCACTGCAAGCTGCCAGATCTGACGTGCGTGAATCGCTTAACGAAGGAGGACGCAGCGGAATTGGCAGTCGCAAACAAGGCCGCATACGACGGTTACTAGTGATTGCTGAAGTTGCGCTGGCACTGGTGCTGCTTGTCGGCTCCGGGCTGATGATGCGCAGCTTCATCAACCTGCGGCAGGTGGACGTCGGATTCCGCGCGCACAACGTTTTGACGATGCGCGTCCCGCTGCCACAGGCAAAGTATCCCATTCCGCTCACCGCCGATGACCCGCGCAATCCCGCCGGACTGTCTTTCTATGATCAACTGCTTTCACGCGTGCGGGCCTTACCGGGTGTGCAAGCTGCGACCGTGGCCACGATCCTGCCCCTTGGTGCGGGGGATTCCTGGGGCAAAGGTCTGAGTATCGAAGGGCGTACCGAGACCTCACTCGATAAAGTGCCCCTCGTTCGCTTTGCGCTCGTAAGCCCCGACTATTTCCAAACATTAGGAATATCTGTGCGGCAAGGGCGGACGTTTGCAACGGAGGACAAAACCAATTCACAACCCGTTGCCATTATTAATGAAACGCTGGCGCGACGGTTCTTCGCAAACCAAGATCCTCTGGGTCAGACCATCTGGATGGGCCCTCCAGAAAATTTGCTGCCGCCTGAGGATCAGACACCGAACAATCGTTTTATCCGGCGCACGATTGTCGGAGTTGTCTCAGATGTGAAGGGCGGCAGTTTGAATCGGCCGACCCTGGCACAAGTTTATGGACCTCTGACTCAATACCGGCGCGAAGGTTGGTCCAACAGCCTCATGCTGGCGGTTCAGACCACTCAGCCGCCTGAGACATTGACCTCGGCAATCAGAGAGCAAGTAAAGTCACTCGACCTCGATCAACCCGTTACCAGCGTCAAAACGATGGACCAACTGCTCGACCGAACACTTTCGGAAGCGAAGTTTAGCTTGCTGTTGTTCGGTCTCTTTGCCGTAGTGGCGCTGGTGTTAGCAGCGATAGGCATTTACGGCGTGATGGCCACCGCCGTCACGCAGCGGACGCACGAAATTGGCTTGCGCATGGCACTGGGCGCGCAAAAGCGCGATGTATTACGGCTGGTCATAGGGCAGGGGATGATGCCGGTACTAATCGGCGTTACGGTCGGTCTTGCGTCTGCCGTGGCATTGACGCGGTTGATGTCGACCTTGTTGTTCGGAGTAAGCGCAACTGATCCAATGACCTTGACGCTCATCACATTGTTGCTTGCGGCCGTGGCCTTGCTGGCTTGTTACATCCCAGCGAGGCGGGCAACGAAAGTTGATCCTCTGGTGGCGTTGAGATACGAGTAGGTCAGTACCATCCGCATTGGCGGGTGCGTAGATTCTGGACCTAAGCCGACTGACGCTTTGTTTTCTTCTGGGGGGAACGCGAAGCGATCTCATTAGGACCGTCACTTTAGTGCGGTGACCTGCCCCCAGATTTTGAAAATGAAACCGTTTCAACGGTTTAGACGGGCACGACGAGAAACCGTTAGAAACGGTTCAGAATCATTTCAGCGGATCCTAAATCACCGGGCTGAAGCCACGGTGCTAATGAGATCGCTCCGCGACGTGCATGGAGCGATGGACTGCGGGGCAACATTCCGGCTGCGCATTAAGGGGTGAACGCGGACCCACAAGCTAAACGCACGTGGTACTGACACGAATCAATGGACACACTTCTAAAAGACATTCACTACGGAATACGAAGCTTGTTGAAGCGGCCAGGCTCTACGGCCATCGCTGTCATCACCCTCGCACTCGGCATTGGAGCGAACGCGGCGATCTTCAGTTTCGTGAACGGTTTATTGCTGCGACCGCTCCTGGGGGTCGAGCGGCCAGATCGTTTGGTGGGCATCTATACCAGCGACTATAGCAGCGGACGCTACGGCACTTCGTCCTACCCGGACTATCTCGACTTTCGCCAGCAGGCCGACGCCTTCATCGACCTCACTGCCTACGAGAGCGCCGTGCTGAATCTCGCGGGCGGCGAAACTGCTGAACGACTCAGAGGCGCTTATGTCACAAGCAACTACTTCGACGTGCTAGGCGTTGGCGCGCGCGCCGGTCGCACATTGCGCTCGGAAGATGATGCGCAGGGGAGCGCAAATCCGGTAGTCGTCATCAGCCATGCGCTCTGGCAACGCCGCTTCGGGGCAGACCCGACTATCGTTGGCCAGGCGCTGACATTGAATAACCGCGCTTACACCGTCATCGGCGTAACGTCGGAGAATTTTCGCGGGCTTCGGCTCGGATCACAACCGGAAATCTGGCTGCCGCTGACGGAAGAGTCAAAAGTTAGTGCTCGCGGCGACCGCGGAATGCGCATCACGGGGCGACTCCGGGATGGTGTTGCCATTGAACAAGCGCAGGCCCAGATCAGCGCCATAGCCGATCGACTTGCGCACACTTACCCGCAAACCAACATGGGCACGCTCGAACAACCCGACGCGCCGCGGCCCATGTCGGTCGTTTCTGAAGCGCGCATAGAGCCGGCGATGCAGGTAGCGGTCCGTCGCGTTACGTCGTTGCTGCTGGTCGTCGTCGGGCTGGTGTTGCTCATCGCCTGTGCAAATGTAGCCAACCTATTGCTCGCGCGAGCCTCGTCGCGGCGGCGCGAGATTGCGATCCGTTTGGCTCTCGGCGCCAGTCGCTGGCGCTTGATTAGGCAGTTGCTGACCGAGAGCGTCCTTATGGCTCTGATTGGAGGCGTGGCGGGTCTGGGTGTTGGCCTATGGACGGCCGATCTAATCCCAACCTTCTTCCCGCCTGGCGAAGCGAGCGGCCTTGATTTGAGCATGGACTGGCGTGTGCTCGGCTTCACGGCGGCTGTCACGCTCTTGACGGGCGTGTTGTTTGGCCTGGCACCGGCGCTGCAGGCGTCGCGTCCTAATGTGGTCTCAGCGCTCAAAGACGAAAAGGGCGGCCCGACGCGCGGACTGATGCGATTCGGGTTGCGCAACATACTTGTGACCGCGCAGATTGCGATGTCGTTGTTGCTTCTGATCGGTGCGGGTCTGTTCCTGCGCAGTCTGCACTCCGCAGTAAGGTTCGACCCCGGCTTCGAAGCACACCACTTACTGCTTGCATCGCTCAGGACTGGTGGCACGGGATTGACCAAAACCCAGACGGAAAATTTCTATCAACAGTTGCTTGAGCGCGTCGGCAGTCAGCCCGGCGTGCGCTCGGTCAGTCTCACGAAGGTCGTGCCGCTGAGTGGCGGGGGGCAGCGGCGCAACGTGCTTATTGAAGGTTACCAACCGCAGCCGAACGAAGATACGGAACTCAACACCAACGTCGTCGGGCCGAATTACTTTGACACTCTCGGTATTCCCGTTGTGCAGGGGCGTGACTTCAGTGCGCAGGACAGGACCGGGAGTCCGGGCGTTGTGGTCGTGAATGAAGAGTTGGCACAGCGCTTCTTCCCGGGCCAAAACGCTGTTGGCAAGCGCCTGCGAACAGATTCGGAAGGGCAATATCTGGAGATTATCGGCGTGGTAAGCACGGCGAAATATCGCAACCTCCGCGAACCGCCGCTTCCGTTCATCTACATCCCGCTCGCGCAGGAGATGCAGTTGAACATGACGGTGCTGGTCCGCGCGACGGCAGATCCGGCGAGTCTGCTACCGGCCATCCGCAGCGAGTTGCAGCAACTCGACCGAAACGTCCCGGTCTACGCCGTTAAGACTATGTCGGAGCAGATCGACGCCGCGCTCTCGGCTGATCGGATGACCGCCGTACTGCTGGGCATCTTCGGCGGTGCGGCGCTCCTGCTGGCGACGGTAGGTCTCTACGGCGTGATGTCCTACTCGGTCGCGCAACGCACGCACGAGATCGGCATTCGTATGGCGCTGGGCGCGCAAACTCTCGATGTGTTGGGGCTCGTTGTAAAGAACGGGATGACATTGGCTTTGATCGGCGTGGCGATTGGACTGGCGGCAGCATTTGCCTTCACTCGCATGATGGCGACTTTGCTATTCGAGGTCACGCCGACTGACGCCATGACGTTCGCAATCGTTTCATTGGGCTTACTCTTGGTGGCACTGGTCGCTTGTTACATCCCGGCGCGGCGGGCGACAAAAGTCGATCCGTTGGTGGCGCTGCGGTACGAATGAGAATTTCGAATTTCGGATTTCGAATTTCGGATTTTGGCGTTTACCGATCTTTGGGGTGGTCAGGCAAACATCAACTGGCGCCAATCTCGAATTCGAAATTCGAAATCCGAATTTGGCAATTGGAAATAACCTAAGATCGTCAAATCGGAAAGGATGCGAGGGAAGAAATGTTTCAAGATATACGACTTGGCCTGCGAATGTTAATGAAAAATCCCGGCTTCACTGCCGTAGTAGTGGTAACGCTCGCGCTGGGCATCGGCGCCAACGTAGCACTCTTTTCGGTGGTGAATGGTGTGCTACTCAATCCGCTGCCATTTCCGCAGCCTGAGCAGCTCGTGACGCTCGCCCAGAGCAAGCCGAATTTCGAAGCCGGCGCCATCCCATACCCGAATTTTCGGGACCTGCAAAAAGAGAACCGGACGTTTTCCGCCATGGCGATTTCGCGCGGCTTCGGCTTCAGTCTGATCGGAGCGGGCGAACCCGAGCGCGTCAACGCCAGACTAGTCTCAGCCGACTTCTTTTCTGTGCTTGATGTAAAGCCGGCGCTGGGGCGAACCTTTGCGCCGGGCGAAGATGAGCCCAACGCGGCACCATTGGTCGTGATCAGCGCAAATCTTTGGCAACGCAAGTTTGGCGCTGCTCAGGATGTCGTGGGGAAGGGCCTGACGCTGGATGACAAGAACTACACGATCGTGGGCGTGCTTCCTGCGAACTTCAGTCTCTATCGCACGACCGATGTTTTTGTTCCTATCGGTCAGTGGAATAGTCCCGCGTTGCAACGCCGTTCCGCCGCTTTGGGTCTTCACGGAATAGGCCGGCTCAAGCCAGGAGTCACCATCGCACAGGGACAAGCCGACCTGGACAGAGTGATGCGGGACCTCGCCGTCGCCTACCCGGAGACCAACAAAGGCCACGGCTCTAAGGTGTCCCCGCTTAAGGAAAGAATGATCGGCGACATCGGGCCGACGCTGTGGATGTTGCTTGGCGCGGTCGGGTTCGTGCTCCTGATCGCGTGCGTGAATGTCAGCAACCTCCTGTTCGCGCGCTCAACCAGCCGGACACGCGAATTCGCCATTCGCACCGCGCTGGGCGCGGGCCGATGGCGCCTGCTTCGCCAGTCTCTAACCGAAAGCATGTTATTGGCCCTGGCTGGCGGCATGCTGGGATTGGTAGTAGCGGGTTGGGGCACACATGCCGCGATCGGTGTGCTTCCCACTACGCTACCTCGCGCGACCGAGATCGCGCTGGACGCGCGCGTCCTGATTTTCACCGTGGCGATTTCGCTGCTCACTGGAATTCTGTCCGGACTCGCTCCGGCGCTTAAGACTTCGAAGTGGCGTTTGTCAGAAACGCTCAAGGAAGGTGGGCGCGGGTCGAGCAGCGCACGCGGGCGCGCACAGGGCGTTATGGTCGCAGTTGAGATGGCGCTCGCGGTGGTCCTGTTGATCGGAGCGGGCTTGATGATTCGCAGCCTGGCCGCGCTCTGGAACGTTGATCCGGGATTTCGTCCGGACAACGTATTGACCTTCGGACTCAGCCTTTCTCCGTCAATGAAGACGGCCAGCCCGGAGGCGACTCGCGCCGCCTTGCGCGAGCTCAGCGACCAGCTCAGCTCCGCGCCCGGTGTCAAAGCACTTTCTTTTTCGGACGGTGGAGTTCCCCTGCAGGGTGCGAATGATCTTTTCTTCTGGGTGGATGGCCAGCCCAAACCTTCGAGTCAGAGTGAAATGAACGGGGCGCTGGTGTACAGGGTCGAGCCGGGCTATCTGACGGCCATGGGCATTCCGCTCAAACAGGGCCGCTTTTTCACCAACCAAGATGATGAACGATCTCTGCCCGTCGTAGTGATTGACGAGGTCTTTGCCCGTAAATATTTCCCGAACGCAGATCCCATCGGCAAGCGAATCAACCTGGGGGGCGACCGAGACCCGTTGCAGATCGTCGGGGTGGTCGGGCACGTGAAGCAGTGGAGTCTCGATGCGGACGAAGCGCAGACACTTCAGGCCCAGCTCTACGAACCATTCAGGCAGGTGTCGGAGGACTGGGCTGGCGTGGGCGTGGTGATGCGTTCCGAAGGAGCGGCGTCAGCACCTTTCGACGCGATCCGCCGCGTCGTACAAAGCCACAACAAACAGAATGTCATCTCCAGACCTCAAACGATGAATGAGGTGATCGCCGGCACGCTAGCAGACCGTCGCTTCTCGATGATCCTGCTCGACGCCTTTGCCGTCGTGGCGCTGCTGCTGGCAAGCCTCGGACTCTACGGCGTCATTTCGTATCTCGTTGGCCAGCGCACACACGAACTCGGCATCCGCATTGCGCTGGGGGCGCAACGCAAGGACGTCCTAAGTCTTGTCCTGAGTCATGGAATGAAGATGGCGCTGGCCGGCGTGGCGCTTGGATTGGTCGCCGCGTTTGGCTTGACGCGCCTTCTCGCCAAGATGCTCTTCGGCGTGAGCGCAACCGACCCGGCAACATTCACGGTTATTGCCTTGTTACTAACGGCGGTGGCGCTGCTGGCCTGCTTCGTGCCGGCACGCCGAGCAACGAAGGTCGATCCGTTGGTGGCGCTACGGTACGAGTGAAAACATTGCCGATTGAAGTTATTGCCGATTGCCAATTGCCGATTGAAGTTATTGCCGATTGCCGATTGCCGATTGGAGTTAGGTCGTAGCAGCCAATATCGTCGCCTTGAAATCTGAAATTGAGATCTCAGATCTTAAATCGGGGTTTCTGGAAATCGGCAATCGGCAATCGGCAATTGGAAATGAGGTGGGGATGCAACCACAGGAGCAAATCGCAACTGACACTCAAAAGCTTTGGGCGATTGACCCAACCTATACCACTGTGGAGTTTGCCATCAAGTATTTCTTCTTCTTTACCGTGAAGGGAAGCTTAACCAACCTCGAGGGGAACATTGTGCTTGACTCAGCCGACCTCAGCCGCCCGTCGACAACAGTTGTGCTGCAGTCGGCGAGTATCAATACAGGTAACAAGCGACGCGACAAGCAACTGCGGGCCGCAAGTTTCCTCGATGCGGATCGCTATCCGGAAATTCGTTTTGAGAGCACGAAGGTGGAGCGGGGAACCGACAGAGACACGTTGCGGGTTACGGGGGCGTTGACCATCAAAGATAAGAGTAAAGAAATCGTACTGGAGGTCAGCGAGATATACCGATCTTGCTCGCCGAGCGGAGAGCACGTCGAGTACTACAGTGCGCGGACTGATCTTGATCGGATTGATTTCCGGGCTGACGCCAGGCGTCTGTTGATTGGCCGCAGGCTGCAAATCACAATCAACGTCCAGGCGACCAGACACAGTTAAGGCGAGAGCGTCACGGTACATGGCATTTGAAATCTGAGATCTGAGATCTGAAAAAATTGGCGATTGGCAATTGGCAATTGGCAATTAAGAAAAGGCCACCAATCACAGGTGGGAGGAGAATGATGAACACACTATGGCAGGACGTGCGCTATGGCGCCCGCATGTTACTGAAAAATCCCGGAATCACTTTCGTGGTGATACTGGCGCTTGCCCTGGGCATCGGCGCCAATACCGCGATCTTCAGCGTGATTAATGCGGTGCTCCTGCGCCCGCTGCCTTACCACGAGTCTGACCGCCTGGTGGCCTTGAATGAGCGCAGCGCAGTACTCGACGTGATGTCGATTTCATATCCGAACTTCACGGATTGGCGAAATCAAAATCAGGTGTTCGAAAAGATCGGCGTGTACAACCGCAATAGCTACAACCTGACCGGCGCCGGCGAGGTGGAGCGCATCCCCACGGCCCAGGTTTCCGCGGATCTCTTCTCCGCTTTGCGCGTGAACGCAGCCATCGGACGAGTATTCACCAACGAGGAAGACAAACCTGGTGGCACGCCAGTGGTCGTGTTGAGTCACGGTTTATGGCAAAGGCGCTTCGGCGGGCAAATGAGTATTTTGAATCAGGCGCTTACTCTGAATGCAAAAAGCTACACCGTGATTGGCGTGATGCCCCAGGGTTATCTCTATCCCAGCCGCGTCGAGATGTGGGTCCCCGTCGGTCAGCTCTCCGGCGATTCAAATTGGCAGCAGCGAGGCAATCATCCGGGTCTCTTTGCCGTTGCACGTTTGAAGCCAGGCGTAACCCTGGCGCAAGCGCAGGCGGATCTGGACAACATCGCCGCTAACCTTGAAAAACAATATCCCGACTCGAACGCTGGAAATCGTGTGGGCATCCGACCGCTGCTGGAAATCTATGTGAGCGATGCCCGCAGCACTCTTTGGGTGCTATTTGGGGCCGTCGCTTTCGTTCTGCTCATTGCCTGCGCCAACATCGCGAACCTCTTATTGGCACGGGCCACTGCGCGTCAGAAAGAAATGGCGATTCGCTCGGCGATGGGCGCGGGGCGCTGGCGCATCGCCCGTCAGTTGCTGACTGAAAGTGTACTGCTTTCTTTAGTGGGCGGGATTATCGGATTGTTAATCGCTCGCTGGTGTATCGACTTCATCCTTTATATCAGCCCGGACGCCAT
>JALZJF010000187.1 GCA_030859905.1 Acidobacteriota bacterium | reverse complement strand
CAAGGCAACCTGAGACGCCGACACCTGCGACCAATACTGATGCGGGCTAAACTGCCGAACTCCATCCATCTGTATACTTTGCGGCACAGTTGCGCGTCGTTGCTGCTGGGTGCCGGCGAAAATGTCAAGGTTATCGCTGAACGATTAGGCCATGCGGATGTTTCGTTGACCTTGAACGTTTATGCCCATCTCCAACCAGGAGCACAGGAATCTGCTACTCAGCGAATGGAAAAGACCCTATTCGGCTGAATTCAAAAACCTCTGAGGGTGACGCTTGTGCGCTGTGACTCGCTGCGTTACACGTTCTGTTGAGCAAATCAACTGCGCCACCGTATCATCTCAAGAACGATATGAAGAGTGACTACCTGATAATGCTCCCAGTGTCACCACCCGATTAATCTGATTAAATTCCAACTGGAATAAACCCGCCCCCGGATTCCCGCACACTATACGCACACAAAGCAAAAAGGCAGTCACTCAGGACTGCCCGTAACCTATTGAGCGTATTGGTGCACCCGGCACGACTCGAACGTGCGACCCCCTGATTCGTAGTCAGGTACTCTATCCAGCTGAGCTACGGGTGCCTCGGTGAAGTCGAAGTGCTGAATATACGGGCCGGTTTTGAGGGT
Source organism: Acidobacteriota bacterium (assembly GCA_030859905.1). Taxonomy (GTDB): domain Bacteria; phylum Acidobacteriota; class Blastocatellia; order Pyrinomonadales; family Pyrinomonadaceae; genus PSRF01. The sequence goes on along the minus strand of JALZJF010000187.1, from coordinate 14,425 downwards.
GTCAAGCGAGTACAAATCGCGTTAATGGTAAGTACAATCAGCGGCGTGCGAGTCAACTACATAACCGAGGAGCGGCAGCGATTGTTTGAAAAACGAGTTTCACAAGTCTCTAACGATGCTTGCCCAAAACAAATGCCGGCTGTATTTTGTCTCGTAATAAGTGTTCCCCGATGTTCCGCATGCAGCGCCGAGCCTACAGTTGATCAGTCACACCTTGATTGAAACTCTTTTGGGGCGTTGATGACTCTCTACGTAGGCACGAGCGGCTACAGTTACAAGGAGTGGAAGGGCAGCTTTTATCCAGAGAAACTTCCGGCCAGAGAGATGCTCACGTACTACGCGACACGTTTGCCGGCCGTTGAAATCAACAACACGTTCTACCGTTTGCCGCAAAAGAGCGTGCTCGAAAACTGGAAAGAGCAGGTACCCAGCGGATTTAAGTTTTCGGTCAAAGCTTCGCAGAGAATCACCCATTTCAAGCGACTGAAGGAAACCGAAGCAGAAACGAGGTATCTCCTGGATACGGCGGCAACGCTGGAAGACCGTCTGGGCCCGGTCTTGTTTCAACTACCACCAAATATGAAGAAAGATTTTTCCAGACTGGAGTCGTTTCTCGCATGCCTGCCGAACGAAACCAAAGCCACATTCGAATTTCGCCATCCGACCTGGTTCGATGATGATGTGTTGGAGCTGCTGTCGCGCAAGAACCACGCCCTCTGTATCTCAGATACCGACGCTCTGCAGGTATCGCATATCGACAAAACGGCTGATTGGGGTTACCTGCGCCTGCGGCGGGTCATCTATTCCGAAGAGAACCTAAGGGAATGGTTCAAACGCCTCAGCGATCAGAATTGGAATGATGCTTTCGTTTTTTTCAAACACGAAGACGAGGGAACTGGTCCCAGGCTGGCGGGTCAATTTCTAAAGCTTGCGGGACAGTAAACAGTAGTCTGCGGCTCAAAGCTGGACTATGGAGCGATTCGCTCTATGGATTGCGAACCTCTCTGCTTGGGCAGCAAAACCCCCACACCTACGAAATGAAAAGAGGCGCCGGCGGCGCCTCTTTTCATTCAACGTTCGTACGCGGAGTTAAAAGCTGCCACTGCACTCCGGGTGGCCACAGTCGCAATCGATTTCAACAGTGTCGCCGACGCCCTCACAAGAAGCACTGCAGTATTTATCTTCATGCTGGACGCAACCACACACGGGATTCTTACAAGTCTCCTTTTCGTCTGCCATGGGATCCTCCTGAATGTTCGATCGGTTTGGGCGCATAGACTAACATACTCCTTACGGAAGCCCCTGCCACCGTCCGACGATCTCCGACTAATGCAACTCCAGACATTGAAATGTGACTTTACCCATTCTAGTAAACACGGTCCCATGATTAAGCAGGGTTAAAGCTTCCGGCCTACAGCACCGGCGATTGATCTTACCAGCGCTTCGGGTTCGATGGGTTTGGCGAGATGCACCTGAAAGCCGGCCTCGAGTGCGCGGGCGCGATCTTCAACCGTGGCGTAGGCGGTCAAGGCCACGGCAGGAATCTGCCTGGCCCACTTCGATCTCATCTTTCTCAGCTTCTGGATCAGACTGTAGCCGTCTTCCTGCGGCATACCGATGTCGCTTACGAGTAAATCGGGTTTCCAGTCACGACAAGCCTGGATTGCCTCGGCTGCCGACTCGCTGCAACGCACTTCACTTCCGCAGCGGGTCAGAATGGCCGTTATCAACTCACGAGAATCTAATTCATCGTCCACCACCAGTATCCGCAGGCCGTCGAGCACTTCGGAAAAACCAGCAGGCAGGCCGTTACCTTCGCGCTCCCACACGGTGGCCTCATCCAAATCTCCGACAGTCGCCACTGATGCGAGCGGTAGGCTTACCGTAAACGTTGCCCCATGATTGGCTCCTTCGCTCTCGACATCGACGGTGCCCTGATGAAGTTGCACAAGATGTTTCACGATGGCGAGACCCAGTCCTAATCCTCCGTGCACCCTGGTGGTAGAGCCGTCCGCCTGCCGAAAGCGATCGAAGATGTAAGGTAAAAAATCAGGCGTGATGCCAATGCCTGAATCGCTAACCGAAATCCGGACCTGCAGCTGCGCCCGCTCAACTTCAACGCGAACGCGACCGCCCGGCGGCGTAAACTTGACTGCATTGCTAAAGAGATTCCAGAAGATCTGCTGCAATCGATTCGGATCGCCGGGAACCAGGCAAGTCTTCGATGCCATCACCGGTTCAAACTGAATGTCCTTGGCTTCGAACGCCGGCCGCACCGCGTCGAGAGCGGCGTCAATCACCGATGAGAGGTTAACCGGGCGCAGTTCTATTTGCAGTTTGCCGGTGATGATCCTGGAAACGTCTAGCAAGTCGTCAATCAACTGCGACTGGGATCGCGCGTTGCGTTCGATGGTTTCGAATGCCCGCGTCATTTGTAGCTCGTCGAGTTTTCCGGTGCGCACCAGGTGGCTCCAGCCCAGAATGGCTGAGAGCGGCGTACGCAGCTCGTGCGAGAGCGTGGCCAGGAATTCGTCCTTGGCGCGATTTGCTTGCTCTGCTTCAGCTCGCGCGGCCTGCTCGCGAACTAATAGTTGGGCGCGTTCTTGTTCGGCCTGTTTGCGCTCTGTTATTTCCTGCTGCAGCTCGCTAGCATGGCGTTGCGCATCGCTGTAGAGCATCGCGCTCTGGTATGCAATGGCCACCTGAGTCGCGAGCGTCGCAGCCAGCCTTTCATCGGCTTCAGTGAAATCTTCGGCATCGAGCTTGTTAAGCAAGTAAATCCAACCGCAAACCCCTGAGGACGATAAGATCGGGGCACCCAGAAAGGAACGCACCGAATCCGAACTCTCCTCATCGCCGGCCATTAGTTCGTCCGCTTCATTCAGCCGCAGCGAACGGCGTTCGTTCACCAAAAGCTCCAAAGCCCGCCGCGCAACTTCGGGAATTCCGCTGTTGTAACCGATATTTTCGCCCGAGACGCAGCGGAAGAAAAAGCGAAGGTTGTCACAGTCAGCATCGAATACACCAACGGCCGCCTCCTGCGCTTCGACAATCTGTCTGGCAGAGCGACAAAAATTCTCCAGTACTCGCCACGGATCATGCTCTACGGCCAATTCTTGCCCTAGCTCAATTAGCATGTTGAGTCGAGCCAGGTTCGCATTCTCGAGTTCCAGGTTCTTCTCATGAAGCAACCGGGCCTGACGCTGAATCTCACGAGTTTTCTTGAACAGCTCGACAAAGACCGCCACCTTCGAACGCAGGATGTCCGGCTCGATTGGCTTCACAATGTAGTCGACCGCACCCAGGGAATAACCACGGCTCAGATGACGGCCGCCCGTGCTGTCGGCGGTGAGAAAAATAATAGGTATGTCGCGCGATTTATCTCGAGCACGAATTAGCTCGGCAGTGTCAAGTCCGTCGATCCCCGGCATGAAAACGTCAAGCAGAATCACCGCCACGTCGTTGTTCAACAGATAACGCAGTGCATCATCCCCGGAAGAAGCGCTGACGAGATTTCTATCCGGAGCCTGCAGGATTGCCTCCAGCGCCAACAAGTTGGTCGCGCTGTCGTCCACCATCAAGATGTTTATCCGTTCGTCCGCTTTCATAAGACTTAGGCGTTGTTAGTTAGTTTACGGAGGCCGGCTGCCATCTCCTGCAACGGCAGAATCCAATCAACCTTGGTCAGATTAATAGCCGCGTCTGGCATTTCCCGGCACGTGGCGGTATAGGGATCTTCTACCAGGGTTAATCCGCCCTGCGCTTTAATGGCCGCCAGACCCCGGGCCCCGTCATGGTTTGCGCCGGTCAAAATCACACCTATGGCCCGCTCCTTGTATTGATCAGCCACCGACTCGAAGAGCACGTCTATTGAGGGCCGCGCGAAACCCACTGGCGACTCTGTTGACAGGGCAAAGCTGGCGCTCTGAATTAGCAAATGATAGTCGCGTGGCGCCAGATACGCGTGGCCCGGTAACAGCGGTTCTTTGTCTTCCGGTTCAGTGACAGGCAAACGACTGTTGCGAGCCAGGAATTCACACAACCCGGTTTCCATGTCTTTCCCTCGGTGCTGCACAATAACCGTAGGCAACGAAAACTCCGCCGGCAGTCCGGAAAGCAATACCTGCAATGCCTTCAGGCCTCCTGTGGAGGCGCCAACGACCACGATTTCGAAGACCACTTACACTACCTTTCGATAGAGCTTGTCCTTATCATTGAGGTGCTCATAGAACGCTGCGCGCGGCGTAAACTTCAACGACTCCTTGTTACCCAGACCAAAGACGCCAAACATGCTCAAACTATCGTAGAGCAGATTGTGAACTCGTGCTTGCAAGTCCTTGTTGAAATAGATCATGACGTTACGGCACAGGATCACCTGAAACTCGTTAAATGAACCGTCGGTAGCAAGATTGTGCTCGGAAAACACGACATTGTTTTTGAGTGCGGAACTGAAAATTACACTGTCATACTGAGCGGTATAGTAATCGGAGAATTCGTTTGCGCCCCCCGCCTGATGATAGTTGTTGGTGTAGTCTCGCATGGCGGCGAGCGGAAAAATCCCATCGCGCGCTTTGCGCAAAACTGACTGGCTGATGTCGGTAGCGTAGATCCGGCATCTTCCGTAAAGACGTTCTTCCTGCAGCAGGATGGCCAGAGAATAAACTTCTTCACCGGTCGAACAGCCGGCCACCCAGATTTGTACCGTGGGATAAGTCCTGAGCAGCGGCACTACTTTCTTGCGAAAAGTCAGATAGAAACTGGGATCGCGAAACATTGCCGTGGCGTGCACCGAGAGACCCAACAGGAAACGATCGAGGCAGGCCGCATTGTGCAGCACCCGGTCCTGAAAGGCCGATACCGTCCCCAGGTTCTCGGCCCGCATCATTTCCAGAATCCGCCGTTTTATTGAAGCGCGCGAATACTCCCGGAAATCGAAACCATAGGCTCGGTAAAGACCGTCAAGCAGCAGAGAGATCTCGATGTCTTCCAGATCATTTACTTCTGTAGCGACTCTGCTCATGTAGTTTCATCTTGCCGGTAAAGCCATACTCGCAGCAGCGAGAGCAGTTGGTCGATGTCCAGGGGCTTCGAAATATAGTCTGACGCGCCAACTTCCAAACAGTGATCCCGATCGGCTTTCATTGCTTTGGCCGTCAGCGCGATGATCGGAAGCTGCTTAAACTCTTCCATATGACGAATCGCGGCGATTGCCTGGTAGCCATCCATCTCCGGCATCATGATGTCCATTAAAACGACTTCGACACCGGAGGTGGTCTTCAGCAGATCGATGCCTTCCTGCCCATTCTCGGCATGTACCACATCCATGTGGTGCGCCTCCAGAGCGCTCGTCAAGGCAAATATATTTCGCACATCATCATCAACTACCAGTACCTTGCGTCCGGCCAACACTGGATCGCTACGGTGAAACTTCTCCAGCATGCGACGCTTCGGCTCGGGTAAATCGGCCTCCACGCGATGCAGGAACAGAGCCGTTTCGGCCAGCAGCCGTTCAGGGGAACTGGCTTCTTTGACGATGATTGCATCTGCCACTTTCTTCAGATGCAGTTCTTCTTTCCGGGTCAACTCTTTCCCGGTGTAGATGATGATGGGCAAATCGTAGCGGCCGAGATCAGTCTGCAGTTTCTCTATCAGTTCGAATCCGCTCATGTCAGGAAGTTTCAGATCCAACACCATGCAATCGAATCGCTCGTCCTTGAGAATGCTCAAGGCCTCCTGACCAGTGGCCACGGCCGTGGTTTTGACATCGCCGTTGCCAATCAATTCCACTACGCTCATACGCTGCACGTCGTCATCCTCCACGACCAGGAGTTTTCGAATACGACGTTCAGTGAAGGCCCGCATGTCGTCGAAGGCCTTACCCAGGTCCTCGTGAGTGGCGGGCTTTTGCACGTGATTGAAGGCGCCTTGCTGCAGCGCTCGCTGGCGCTCTTCCTCAACCGTAATAATGTGGACGGGAATGTGTCTCGTCTCCGGGTCGTGCTTCAGGCGATCCAGCACCGTCCAGCCGTCGCGATCGGGAAGGCGGATATCCAGGGTGATAGCGGTCGGCTTGTATTTTCGCGCCAAAGCCAGGGCCATGGTGGCGCTGGTGGCGACTAAACCTTTGAATCCCTTGTCACGGGCCAGGTCCAGAAGAATGCTGGCGAAGCTAATGTCGTCCTCGACGATCAGGACTGCACGGTCGTCGGGCTGAATCTCGTTGCGATCGTCGAGAATTCCCGCCGACTCGCCGGACAACAGGGCCAGGGATTCGCTATCGACGGATTCAACCGGGGTCCAGGCAGCTTCGATTTCCTTGACGCTAACACTGGCCCGTTTTTGGCTGGACTCCGCTTTCGTAGCTCCGGCCGGCGCATAGTTGCGGGGCAGAAAGAAAGTAAAAGTGCTACCTTCGCCCGGGGTGCTGAGCACGCGAATCTCACCTCCAAGCAGACGGGCGATCTCGCGACTGATCGACAGGCCCAGACCGGTGCCGCCGTATTTGCGACTGGTGGTGCCGTCCGCTTGCTGGAAAGCCTCGAAGATGATCCGTTGTTTTCCCGTGGGAATTCCGATGCCCGTGTCGCTTACGGAAAACGCCACCACCTCACCGGTCCGCCTCAGCGATTCGAGATGATAGGTTTCGTCGTTTGGCGCCGCGGCGATGGTGAGAACAACCTGCCCCTCGTCCGTAAACTTGAACGCGTTCGAGAGCAGGTTCATGAGTATCTGTTGCAGTCGTTTGTCGTCGGTGCGAATGGTTGCAGGCAGCTTTTCGTCTCGCACAATCCGGAACTCGAGGTTCTTGTCTTGAGCCAGTTGGTGGAAACTGCGCTCCAACTGCCCGGCTATCCCGGCTATGGCGACCTCGGTGACCTCAATACCCATCATTCCGGATTCAATCTTCGACAAGTCGAGAATGTCATTGATCAGGGAAAGCAGATCCGATCCCGACGAGTGAATGGTCTCCGCAAACTGCACCTGTTTGGATGATAGATTCTCGTCATTATTCTCGGCCAACTGCCGCGAAAGGATCAGCATACTATTGAGCGGAGTACGGAGCTCGTGGGACATGTTGGCCAGAAATTCCGATTTGTATTTTGAAGTGAGCGCCAGTTGCTCAGCCTTTTCTTCCATCTCCCAACGGGCCTCTTCCACTTCGCGGTTCTTGGCTTCCACTTCGGCTTTCTGCCGCGCCAGGAGCGCCGCTTTCTCCTGCAGCTCTTCGTTGGTTTGCTGCAACTCTTCCTGCTGGCTCTTCAGGAGTTCTTCTGACTCTCGCAGTGATTCGGCCTGCTGTTCGAGTTGCTCATTAGTCTTCTTGAGTTCGTCCTGTTGGCTTTGCAGCTCGCCTGCGAGCGACTGCGATTGAAGCAATAGATCTTCCGTGCGGGTGTTGGCGGCAATCGTGTTCAGCACGATGCCGATACTCTCGGTCAACTGATCAAGGAAGGTGAGGTGCGTCTCACTAAACGTTTTGAAGGTGGAAAGCTCGATTACGGCCTTTACTTCGCCTTCAAACAGCACGGGCAATACGACGATGTTGTTGGGCGGCGCTTCGCCCAGACCCGACGCCACGTACACATAGTTTGATGGAACGTTGGTGACTAGAATTCTCTCACGCTCGAGCGTGCACTGGCCCACCAGGCCTTCACCCGCGTAAAATTCGTTGGCCAGATTTTTGCGCTTCTTATAAGCGTAGCCTCCCAACAGCTTCATCAGTGGTTGGCCATTGGAGCTGGTGTTTACGTAAAAAACACCCTGTTGCGCGTCAACCAGAGGGGCAAGTTCGGAAAGGACCATCTGGGCCACCGTAGTCATGTCGCGCTGGCCCTGCAGCATTCTGGTGAAACGAGCCAGGTTCGTTTTCAGCCAATCCTGCTCCATGTTTTTCTGCGTAGTGTCCTTGAGATTGAGAATCATCTCATTGATATTGTCTTTTAACGCTGCGACTTCGCCCTGCGCTTCCACGGTAATCGATCGGGTCAGATCACCCTTGGTCACCGCCGTGGAGACCTCAGCGATAGCGCGTACCTGAGTCGTCAAATTCGCGGCGAGTCCGTTCACGTTATCAGTCAGATCACGCCAGGTGCCGGCGGCGCCCGGAACGTTTGCCTGCCCGCCCAACTTGCCTTCGACGCCTACCTCGCGGGCCACGGAGGTAACCTGGTCGGCAAAGGTGGCCAGTGTATCGGTCATGTTGTTGATGGTGTCAGCGAGTTCGGCGATTTCACCTTTGGCTTCCACCGTTAGCTTGCGTTCCAGGTCCCCATTGGCAACCGCGGTAACGACGCGCGCAATACCTCGGACCTGATCCGTCAGGTTGATGGCCATCGAGTTCACGTTGTCGGTAAGGTCCTTCCAGGTGCCGGCGACACCGGGTACATCCGCTTCACCGCCCAGCTTGCCTTCCGAGCCTACTTCGCGGGCCACCCGCGTCACTTCCGAAGCGAAGGAGTTCAACTGGTCCACCATCGTGTTGATGGTGATCTTGAGTTCCAGGATCTCGCCCTTCACGTCTACAGTGATCTTCTTGGAGAGGTCGCCGTTGGCCACGGCCGTGGTCACGTCGGCAATGTTGCGTACCTGTCCGGTAAGGTTGCCGGCCATGAAGTTCACATTGTCGGTGAGGTCCTTCCAGGTGCCGGCCACACCACGCACGTCCGCCTGGCCACCAAGTTTGCCCTCCGTTCCTACCTCTCTGGCCACCCGGGTCACTTCCGAAGCGAAGGAGTTTAACTGGTCCACCATCGTGTTGATGGTGTTCTTGAGTTCCAGGATCTCGCCCTTCACGTCGACCGTAATTTTCTTGGAGAGGTCGCCGTTGGCTACGGCCGTGGTCACTTCGGCGATATTGCGGACCTGACCGGTAAGGTTGCCGGCCATGAAGTTCACATTGTCGGTTAGGTCTTTCCAGGTGCCCGCGACGCCCATCACTTGCGCCTGACCGCCCAGCCGGCCCTCCGTTCCAACCTCTCTGGCCACGCGGGTCACTTCCGAAGCGAACGAACTCAACTGATCCACCATTGTGTTGATGGTGTTCTTTAATTCAAGAATCTCGCCTTTGACGTCGACCGTAATCTTCTTAGAGAGGTCGCCATTGGCCACGGCGGTGGTGACGTCCGCGATATTTCGTACCTGACCGGTAAGGTTGCCGGCCATGGAGTTGACGCTGTCGGTAAGGTCTTTCCACGTTCCGGCCACGCCGCGCACATCGGCCTGCCCGCCCAGTTCGCCCTCGGTTCCCACTTCTCGCGCCACGCGGGTAACTTCCGAAGCGAAGCCGTTGAGCTGGTCCACCATCGTGTTGATGGTGTTCTTGAGTTCCAGGATCTCTCCCTTGACGTCGACGGTAATTTTCTTGGAGAGGTCGCCGTTGGCGACTGCGGTGGTAACATCCGCGATGTTGCGCACTTGACCCGTAAGGTTGCCGGCCATGAGGTTCACACTGTCAGTCAGGTCTTTCCAAGTGCCGGCGACGCCCTTCACGTCAGCCTGCCCACCGAGCTTTCCTTCCGAGCCCACTTCGCGGGCCACGCGGGTAACTTCCGAGGCAAAACCATTGAGCTGGTCCACCATGGTGTTGATAGTGTCTTTGAGTTCCAGGATCTCGCCCTTCACGTCTACAGTGATCTTTTTGGAAAGGTCGCCGTTGGCGACCGCGGTGGTGACTTCGGCAATGTTACGCACCTGCCCGGTAAGGTTGCCGGCCATGAAATTCACATTGTCAGTGAGGTCTTTCCAGGTGCCGGCCACACCAATGACCTGCGCCTGACCCCCAAGCTTGCCTTCCGTACCCACTTCGCGGGCCACCCGCGTCACTTCTGAAGCGAAGGAGTTCAACTGGTCCACCATCGTGTTGATGGTGTTCTTGAGTTCCAGAATCTCGCCCTTCACGTCTACAGTGATCTTCTTGGAGAGGTCGCCGTTGGCCACGGCCGTGGTCACTTCGGCGATGTTACGCACCTGTCCGGTAAGGTTACCGGCCATGAAGTTCACATTGTCAGTTAGGTCTTTCCAGGTGCCGGCCACCCCAATCACTCGAGCCTGACCACCCAGCTTTCCTTCGGTACCTACTTCGCGGGCCACCCGCGTCACTTCCGAAGCGAAGGAGTTCAACTGGTCCACCATCGTGTTGATAGTGTTCTTGAGTTCCAGAATCTCGCCTTTCACATCGACTGTAATTTTCTTGGAGAGGTCGCCGTTGGCTACGGCCGTGGTCACTTCGGCGATGTTACGCACCTGACTGGTCAGGTTGCTGGCCATGGAGTTAACGCTATCGGTGAGGTCTTTCCAGGTGCCTGCTACTCCTTTGACTTTCGCTTCGCCACCAAGTTTGCCCTCCGTTCCTACCTCTCTCGCCACGCGGGTCACTTCGGAGGCGAACGAGCTGAGCTGGTCCACCATCGAGTTCACGATCTTCACCGTGCGCAGAAACTCTCCCTTCAACGGCCGTTCATCGACCTGTAGGGCCATCCTCTCCGAAAGGTCACCGTTGGCGACTGCGCCTATCACACGCGCCATTTCGCTCGTTGGGCGGGCCATATCATCAATTAGTAAGTTGGTAGAATCCACCAGGCGCAACCAGGAACCTAAAGCCGCCGGCACCGATGCGCGATGCATTATCTTTCCTTCTTTACCGACCACCCGGCTGACCCGCTCAACTTCTTTTGCGGTTTTATCACTCAATTCGATGATGTCGTTGAGGGTGTCCGCAATCTTACCCGCTTCACCGATCCACTCGCCGGGTAAGCGAACGGAAAAATTGCCCTTCTTAAAAGCTACGAGGGTTTTCAAGAGCAGCTTGGTGTTAAGTGAATCTGTTGTCAGGGTTCGAGTTGGCATCTTTTCCTTCCGAGTTGTGGTAAGAAATCCGAAGCGAGGTGCGCCCTGGTGAAGCTGGCCAGACAGGATGCCCACTCAACTCCGAGACACGATCACGCGCTCACACAACCGTAGTTCTGCCGGTGTACCGCAGGGGAGAGTATTCGTAAAATGGGGGGTTCCAGAGACAATTTATTGCCGCTGCTGCCAAATATTTATACCTAGCTTGGAAGGATATGTAAACCTTATATCTGGGAATGGCTCATAGACTCCCTCTCGTTATAGTGCTAAAGAATTGTCGCTATGACGAAAACTCAAACACTCGACAAATTCGCTATTGCGGCGGCGCTGCAGGAGATTAGTAGTCTGCTCGAACTGAAAGGCGGCGTTAGTCGGTTCAAAGCTCGCGCTTATCAAACCGGCGCCCGGGCGATCGCTGCGGTCGCGGGCGATATCGGAAAGCTGATCCAGGAGAATCGCCTTACCGCTCTCCCAGGTATTGGCAGTGCTCTCGCTTCGCAAATCAAGCAACTCCACTTAACTGGATCGTCTTCGGTGCTTGAAGGTCTAAGAAAGGAATTTCCCCCGGGCATTATCGAACTCTCGGTACTGCCGGGACTGAGCGTGGTCAAGATTGCCAAGTTGCATGAGGCGTTGGAAGTGACTTCCATTGCCGAGCTTCAAGCTGCCGCTAAAGCAGGCAGAGTACGGAATGTGAAGGGCTTTGGCGCTAAAACCGAGCAAAGACTGCTGGAGCTTATTGCCGATTACGACCGCAACCACAAGTCGGAGAAACGATTCCATATCCACCACGCGCAGCGAATTGCCGAGCAGACTATGAATTATCTGAAGGCAGCACGGGGACTCGAAAACGCAAACTTCGCTGGGTCCTTGAGACGCTGGAAAGAAACTGTAGGTACGATTCGCATCGTGGCCAGCTCGAACCGGCCGGAAGCCCTGGTCGAACATTTTCTGCGGTTTCCATTGATTGTAAGAGTCGAAGATCAAACTGATACGAGCTGCTCAGTCCGGTTGGCCGAGGGTGCCAGAGTCTTTTTGAGAACCGTGCAACCGAACCAGTTTGCGTTGGCCGTGTTCTGGGAAACAGGCGCTGAGGCCCACGTCAACAAGTTACAGGAAATTGCCAGCCGCCAAGGACTGGATCTGAACCGTCACAGTTTGAAGATCAAAATCAACCGCGCGAAAACAGGAAAGGCTATGAGTTCCGGACGCCGCCCACTTGAAATTCGGAACGAATCAGACGTTTACCCGTTGCTACACATGCAGTATGTACCGCCCGAGTTGCGCGAGGACGAGGGGGAAATCGAAGCGGCGCTTAACAAAACAATTCCCGAGGATCTTATTACCCTGGCTGACATTCAGGGCATGGTCCACTGCCACACAACATATTCTGACGGCAAAAATTCAATAGCAGAGATGGCCCGCGCCGCGGAAGCCATGGGAATGCAGTATCTGACCATCACGGATCACTCACCCACGGCATTCTACGCGGGAGGTCTCAAGCTGGATCGTTTGCAGCAACAGTGGGATGAGATTGCTGAAACGCAGGAGAAGGTGAAAATAAAACTGTTGAAGGGTACGGAGTCAGACATTCTTTCAGATGGCCGGCTCGACTATCCGGATAGTGTGCTGGAGCAGTTTGACGTAGTTATAGCCAGCATTCATTCGCGTTACAAAATGGACTCAGAAAAAATGACCAGATGTTTGGTGACTGCCATGCGCCAACCTGTCTTCAAGATATGGGGCCATGCGCTCGGTCGTTTGATTGAGCGCCGGCCACCATTTGAATGCGATGTTGAGCGCGTGCTCGATGTCATTGCAGAGTCGCGGGCAGCAATTGAAGTCAATGGCGACCCTCATCGTTTGGACATGGAGCCGCGCTGGATCCGCGAGGCAAGGAAACGAAAAATCAAGTTTGTTATCTCAGTCGATGCGCATTCAGCCGGTGCTTTGCACAATCTAAAATATGGAGTCGCAATGGCGCGTCGAGGGTGGCTGCGGCACGGTGAGGTGCTGAATACACTCGGAGCGAAGGCTTTTGCCAAAGCGGTGCGGCCGGCTTAGGCGTTAAGTTTCCCACTTACTTGGTAGGCGCGACAAATCAACAACGATCCGCGAAATACCACGAAAGATCACTAACAACATTTTCGTGTTCGTTCGTGTGATTTCATGGATCGTTTGTTCCACAAAACCTACTGTCAAATTAGGCTATCACCAAGAAGGCGTGGGATCTTCTGTTTTGTTTTTCTGTTTCACCTTTTGCAAATCTGGGCAGCTTCAAACCCATTTCTAACAGCAGACCCCAGGCGCTGGGAGAGTTTGTAGAGCCGTTCTAAAGTGTCGCGGCTATTTTTCATGGGGCGAATAGTGCATTAGAATAGACCGACCTTAAATCCTCACTAAAGGAGCGCATCATGCGACAAACCCTCATCGACTTAGCAAACAACCCGAATTTCATTTCCGGCATTTACAACTACTGCGATCGTTGGTGTGAGCGATGCCCTTTCAGCTCACGCTGCATGGTCTATGCATCTGAAAAGGAGGACGACGACGGAGACCCCGAGGCTCGCGACGTAACTAATGAAGCATTCTGGCGCAAGCTGGCGTCGATCTTTGAAGACACGAAGCAAATGATGGCCCACTGGGCCAAAGAGGCAGGGATTGACCTTAACCAGGTCGACGAAGCCGCGAACGAACGGCGGGAAAAGCGAAGATCGGATGCGGCCAGGGATGAACTGGCAGTTGCGGCGGGGGACTACGCCAATACGGTCACCAAGTGGTTCACAGGGTTTGATCAAGTTCTTAACGTCACTGATCTTCCTCCGCATGAAGCAGAAGCGGAAGAGATGGAGCAGATTGAAGAAGCACGCGAGGTTATCCACTGGTACCAGTATCAGATTGCTGTGAAGCTAATGCGGGCCCTCTCGTCACGGAGCGATGAAGCCGAGTGGCCCGTTGAAGCGGCCGATGAAGCGAAGGATTCTGATGGCTCGGCGAAAGTAAGCTTGATTGCGATGGATCGGTCAGTTAGCGCGTGGCGGCTGATGCAGATGTGTTTGCCAGAAAGAGCCGACACGGTAATCCCGATGATTCTGGAACTAGAGAGGCTGCGGCAAAGCACGGAACTAAGGTTTCCGAAGGCCCGAGACTTCATCAGACCCGGATTTGATGAAGTGCTGGGGGATGCAAACTAACAAACTTGAAACGAACCTAATTGTTGAGTGCCGGCGGCGAAAAGTGTCTGTTTTGCGAGATTGCCGCGGGAGCTGTGCCTGCAGTCTCGGTTTTAGAAGACCAGGTATCAATGGCCTTTCTCGACCACCGGCCACTCTTTCCCGGTCATTGTTTGCTAGTCCCGCGACAGCATTACGAAACGTTAAGTGATTTGCCGCCGAAACTAGTGGGGCCCTTTTTTTCAATGTGCAGCTTCTGGCGCGAGCGGTTGAAAGGGCGTTGGATGCCGAGGGCACGTTTGTGGCAATGAACAATCGCGTTAGCCAGAGCGTGCCGCATCTGCATGTTCACGTTGTTCCGCGTCGGAGAAAAGATGGTCTGAAAGGGTTTTTCTGGCCGCGGACGA
>JALZJF010000170.1 GCA_030859905.1 Acidobacteriota bacterium | reverse complement strand
AGGCTTCGATTCAGTCTCGATAGAATGGTTGATGCTACCGAGCAAATCTATCAAGAGAGCCTTGCTCGACGGTAAATGTCAGAACGGCGAGCGGTAGCGACCCGGTCTCAACTGGAAAGTGCGCCGGATGGTCTGACAGCGTTCGCTGAGAGCTGAAGCCAGAGTCAGACCGGGTCGCTACCGCTCCCCGTTCTGACAGGCATTTAGAGCCTGTCAATCTTTGCTGCAAGGATGAAGTCGCTTTCCGTCAATCCATCGATCTTGTGAGTCCAGATCGTAATTTCCGCCCGGCCCCAGCCGAAGCAGATGTCGGGATGATGGCCTTGCTCTTCCGCAAGATTGCCAACGCGATCGACGAAGGCCTGGGCCTCTCGGAAGTTCGCGAACTTGTAAGCCTTGCTCAAGTGGTGTTCGTTGACGACTTCCCAGCCGTTAACTTGAGATAAGAGTTTCTTGATTTCCTCACCCTTAAGCGGCGGCACGCCACCGCGACAGGGAACACACTCACGACTCGCCAGCTCGTTCATATCATCTCCGCTCCGAAAGCTGCTTTTCTCAAGATTGCGATCTGACCCGCATGATAAAGATCGTGCTGTATCACTCCGTGAATTGTTACGTAAACGGAAGGCATGCTTTGCAGAATGGGTTCATCAAGTCGCGCTTCAGTGAGGAAAGAAATCGATTCCCTCAGTTTGCGATGACCTTCTATCAGCGCGGCTTTGGTAATGGCCCAGGCCGCGTCGTTGGTGTCGGTAATGGGAGGCCAATCCTCGGCGGCGGAAAGTTCGGCTCGATTTCCTCCGAGTCTGCGGCGACAGGCGTCTTCCCAGGCCGCAATGTGAACTACCAGTTCCCAGATGCTATGAACGCCCGCCAGTGGATGCGCAGCCGCCTGCTTAGCGGTTACACCCTCAAGAGTTTCCAGCACACCCGGACCATGCCATGCTCCACCTTCAAACGCCAGTTTCAACTGCTGTACAATTCTCTCGATCTCGTTCATACGCTTTGCTCCGCACTAGTCTCCTGGCTCGAGGCGATCCGCCTTAAGCACTCCGGCAGTACACTCCCCAGTTGAGACCGGGTCGCTACCGCTCGCCGTTCTGACAAGCACTCCGGCAGTACACTCCCCAGTTGAGACCGGGTCGCTACCGCTCGCCGTTCTGACAAGCCACTCCGGCAGTACACTCCCCAGTTGAGACCGGGTCGCTACCGCTCGCCGTTCTGACAAGCTCTTCCAGATCCGCGCGCAACTCCTCGCGCTCGGCGTAGAGCTTTGCCAGTGGACCGGGCAAGGCTACGAGCTCGGCCTGAGCTGGCTCAAAACCACGCTCCCGCATCTGACGTTCAAAATTCTCTTCGACTTGACGCAGTCGTTCTTCAAGCCAACCTTCCTGTTCGTGTATTTTGTGGTTCATCGGTCTTATTCTACATTCAATCTCACCTCTCCTCGCCATCATGGACCGCGCGCGTCAGACGCAATTCACAATTATTGCCAAGAAGCTGTTGTATTCAATCGACCGCCCGTATCGTCCGGACGCCAGTCCACCACGGGCTGAATAGACGGATTGCCGCGACAAACCCAGACGTTAGCGCGCATACCGATCTTCAAGACCTTCCTTCTTTTCTCAATTCGTCGCCAATCGCTTCTCGTAAATGGCTCGCCGTGGAGCAGGTAAAACTGCGATGGATCTTCTGTCCCCGCGTGACGAATAGTAACCGCTTCGGTGGTGTCAAAGTTGGTCCTCAGGCGCAGGAACGTACTCCCTCTGCGGCGGCGGTACGCCAGCACCTTGCCATCATAAACGGTTAGATCATTCCGATGGCATTTCAAGCCTGATGGTGGGATGATGCGTCCTCTCGGTTCCTGGGGATGCACGGCACCAGCCACGGAGACGGTGAGCATGGCCAGAAGAAGAATCGTGGCAGAGCAGGGTCGCGTCGCGGGCTCGCGTGGGATGCGTGCGATACGCATTAAACCTTACCTCACTGTCGAAACATAAGAAGGAGTGCCTCCGAAGAAGCACTCCTTCTTTCTTACTAACGTTTGACCTTGCGGATTATTTGCCGGCGCGATAAGTCGCCCACATCGAATCGGCGCGATCCGCTTGTCCGGAACTGAACTTATACATGCAGGGATCGTCCGTGTAGTCCATGAAATTCTCATACGGATCGATACCAGGATTGTTCTTTCCCTTGCAAGTGTCCAGATTCCTGGTTGGACAACCGTAGGTTGGCCCACGTTCGGCCGGAGTGTCCGAGACGCCGTCGTTAGTTGAAGTGCAGCCGCCCTGGAACGTGTGATAGAGACCCAGCCAGTGGCCGACTTCGTGCGTTCCCGTATCGCCTTCATTATAGGGAGTGTAACTGGAGCCGGGAAGGGATGCCCAGTAACAGACCACACCATCCATTTTCGGCCGGGCGCTATAATCATTCGGGAACGTAGCCCAGCCAAGATACCCTCCACCGCTGTTAGTGTAGAAGTTTAGGTCCTCGGCGGTGCCTGTGCGCAGCTCATTCTTCATCTCCGTTTCCGCAGCTGAGCCCGGGCCTGCGGCGTACCATTCGTCATTCTGCGTACGCGTCACGGTCGCCTTCGAGAAACGGAACGACGTGTTTGCGGCAGCCGTTCTATAAGCGGGTGTATCCAGACCGGCAAAGTGCTCGTTCATCGCATCAATCTGACTATCGAGCCATGCCTCCGCAATATTACCCGTGTTGTCTGACTTGTAGACGACGTGAAAATAAACCGGGATGGAGATTGATCCATTTGTATAGATTCTGGCGTTTTCGCCAGGGTCAGCGCCGCCGCCGCCCGGCCCGCCTTTCGTTCCGCGCTTATTTTTTACATCGTTTTCGATCTCTTCGAGTTCAAGGTCATCGGCGTGGCGCGTGTTGCACCTTCTGCCGGCATCGATGAAAGCCTTGTGAGATTCAAAAACGACGCCGTCCGGAGCTACTACCTTTCCGTCAGCTCTACGGGCCGACTTATGGCCCGGATCATCAGATCGCCCCTGGGCGCCGACATCTTTAGTTTGGACGCTCGCCAGCAGAAACGCCAGACTGAGCACAAGCAGAGCAAAGAGTACGAAATACTTTTTCATCATTCCTCCGGAGTTGAAAAGCTGCAACAATTGGAAAACAGGCGTAGAACCCGACAAAAGAGTCTGGGTAATATAATGCGTGTGGGCGCAAATTGCCAGCGAACTGGGCTCTTGACTCGGTACCTTGGCAGCATTTTAAAGGACGCGGGCGGCTGATTTCGGCTTTTTTTACTACCGCGCAACGTGATCCCCCAGCCAACTTAATCGGCGCTCGCAGCGTTCGGCTTGCAAAACGGCAGCATTTCAGCCTGCGAAGCACAAATTCTACCCCTGGGCTCATCCTCATCGCCGCGGCCTTTCTTGTTATTTTCAAGGTTTCTTTTCCCTGTAAATAATGTGCATCGATTCAGATAACTCAGGTACACTCGCGAACCCTGGTCACCTGCATTTCTAGCTACAATGACCATCTGAGTACTCGTTAGAGACGGAGAACATGCTTTATCTCTCGCAAGTGTTGAGTCGCCCTATCCGCGACCTTGGGGGCGAACGTGTGGCTACCATAAAAGACGTGATCGTCCGGCTGGGTGAGGAGGATCATCCCGTTTTGATAGGCTTGGTCGCACGCTATCGCCGCCGGGATTTTTTTGTTTCTCGATGGCGAATTGCGGAGTTCAACGAGCACGGAGTTCGACTCAATTCAGATATTCTCGACCTACGCCCCTTTGTGCGCCGCGATGGTGAGGTTCTCCTCGCTCGCAACGTACTCGACAAACAATTGATAGATGTTGACGGTAAGCGCGTTGTGAGAGTCAACGATGTGCAAATCATTCCTGCGGCCGGCGAGTGGCGGGTTACGGGAGCAGACGTAAGTTTGCAAGGACTTTGGAGGCGACTGGCGCCGGCCGGTTTTATGGGCACCAGAAAGCCGGTGGAAGTCATTGACTGGTCTAATGTTGGCTATCTGGCGACCGATGAAGCTACGGTCAGACTGAAGTCTTCGGGCGATAAGCTTGCACGCTTGCATCCGGTGGAGATCGCGCGACTGGCGGAAGCGCTCTCGTATCATCATGGCTCGGAAGTGGTGGAATCCCTCGATGATGAAACGGCCGCTGAAACGCTCGAGGAGATGCCGGCCGAGCGGCAGGCTCGGATCATCGGAGACATGGACGAGGAGCGCGCGGCCGACATTCTCGAATGGATGTCACCTGACGAAGCGGCTGACGTACTCGGGGATTTACCGGAAGATAAAGCCGAAGAGCTACTCGGTCTGATGGAGGATGAAGAGCAGGCTGAGGTTGCCGAGCTCCTGCCTTACGAGGACGATACTGCCGGCGGTCTGATGACCACTGAATTTGTTACGCTGCCCCGTGAGTTAACCGTCGGTGAAGCACTAACCCGCTTGCGTGTGATGGCGGAAACGCCAAACATGATCTACTACCTCTATGTGGTAGAAGGGCAAGGTTCCTGGCAGCTCTCCGGAGTGATCGCCCTCAGGAGTTTGATCCTTGCTGATCCGGCGGTTCCGCTTGATGAAGTGATGCGCAGTGAGTTTCAGAAAGCTCACCCGGACGAGGCAGCCAAAGAAGTGGCTCAACGGATCGCCGAGTACAATCTGCTGGCATTGCCTGTGGTGGATGAGTCAGGAGATATTCTCGGCATCATCACCGTTGATGACGCGATGGAAATACTCTTGCCCAAAGACTGGCGGCAAAGATTACCCAGGTTATTTGGTTAGCAATCTGCCCATTCGAGAACTATGAACGACGGGGAACCCTCCAGGTGGCGGAAAAGGACACAGCTTTGCAAGCCGCGGGGCAGCGCTTGTTGCGGCGCGGCAGGCGCGGTGCACGAGCGGTGGCGCGTCGCAAGAGGTTTCTAGGATATCTGGCTATTCTGGGCCCGGGAATGATCACTGCCAATGCGGGCAATGATGCCGGCGGGATTGCTACTTTTGCCTCTGTTGGAGCCGAACACGGTTATCGCCTACTCTGGATCCTTATTCCCATCACAGTCAGCCTGGGGTTGGTTCAGGAGATGTGCGCGCGCATGGGCGCAGTCACCGGAAAAGGTCTTGCCGATCTGGTTCGGGAACGCTTCGGCGTTAGGTGGACTGCGTTAGTAATGCTCGCCCTTCTGATCGCTAACGGTGGAGTTACTGTGTCCGAGTTCGTGGGGATCGCCGCCGCCACGGAACTGTTCGGTATTCCCCGGATCATCTCCGTGCCGATTGCGGCAATCAGTATTTGGTGGTTGATTGTAAAGGGTTCATACAAGCGCGTTGAGCGCGTGTTTCTGCTGATGACTTTGGTGTTCCTGGGTTATGTGGTGTCCGCGTTTCTGGCTGGTCCGGAATGGGGAACGATTGCGGTTGAATTGGTGAGACCAAGATTCAGCCTGGATGGAGTGTACTTGTTTACCGTAGTCGCTATTGTGGGTACCACTATCTCGCCCTACATGCAGGTATATATTCAGTCTTCAGTGGTCGAAAAGGGTGTTACCCGGGAAGACTTTCAGCGCACCAGAATTGACGTTTGGGTAGGGACGGTTTTCGCTATTCTGATCGTCTTCTTCATCCTGGTCTCAACTGCCGCTACGCTTCACAAGCATGGCATACAGGTCAACAGCGCTGCCGACGCGGCGCGAGCGCTCAGACCCCTGGCCGGAAACTACGCGGAAGCGTTGTTCGGCATCGGCTTATTCGGGGCTTCAATGCTCGCAGCCGGCGTTTTGCCGTTGGCCACGGCCTACTCAATCAGTGAAGCCCTCGGCTTCGAGAAGGGTGTGTCGCGTAGCTTTCGCGAGGCGCCCACTTTCATCGGCATCTTCACTTTTCTGGTGGCGGTTGGCGCCGCCATCGCGGTGATTCCCAATCTGCCGCTAATCCAGGTGCTGCTGGTCACACAAGTGATCAACGGTTTGCTCTTGCCGGTCATTCTGTTTGCGATCCTACGTCTAATCAATAACCGCGAATTAATGGGGGCGCATGTGAATGGGCGGTGGTACAACATTGGGGCCTGGCTAACCGCAATCATCGTCACCTCGCTATCGCTTCTGCTGGTCCTGGTGACACTTTTTCCAAATCTCTTCCGCTCTTGACCGCATGGGAACGCTCAAGAACACTCTCGCCAACGAGTCCAAAGGGTGATAAAAGAATAGCCGCATAAAGCTATCGCTTTTCAACTTTCGCTACCCGAACTTACAACCGTGAATCGCTCTGCTTCCAAAAACAAACTCATATTCTTTGTGATGACGGCGTTAATAGCGCTGCTGGGCCTCTCCCTCCTCATTCATTTCCAGCAACGTCTCCGTGATTTCCTGGCGGCTCAAATGGGGGGGCTTGCTTCCAGGGCAGATACGGTAGTGGATGTCTTGCTCCTGGTCCTACTTGGTCTTCTTGCTTATCTCTTTGTACGTGCACTCAATAACTTTATCTTTGGCTTGGTCTTCCGTCTACGGAAAGGGTTTGAAGCCCCCACGTTGGTCCGGAACATTTTCTCGATCGTCGCATTTACTACCTTATTCCTACTTATCTTCTCTTCCATATTCGAGGACGTTAACCTTGGCGCTCTCTTCACGACGTCGGCAATCTTTGGCGTAATCCTCGGACTGGCGCTGCAAGACACGCTCGGGAATTTCTTTGCCGGAATTTCTTTACAAGCCGATAGACCTTTTCAAGTCGGTGATGTGATCACAGTCGGGGCTCTAAAGCACACCGGGGTCGTCGAGGAAATCACCTGGCGCGCCGTAAAGATCAGGACATTTCACAATCACGTGATAGAGATCAATAACACCACCGCGGCTAAGGAACCTATCGAGGTTTGCCCCCGTAACAACCTGAACGCTCGCTTGATTGTTTTTAACACCCTTTACTCTGACTCCCCAGCCAAGACTATCCACGTTGTGAGGGAGGCTGTGCGCGAAGCCGACAACGTTTCACCAATGATTACTCCGATCGTCCGCATAAGAAATCTTGGCGACAACGGAGTGGATTACGAGGTCAAGTACTGGTTGGAAGACTATGCCAAGTACAATGACACCGACGCGCTCCTTCGCCAACGAATCTGGTACGCATTCCGGCGCGCCGGGCTCAACTTTGCTTACCCAACCAGGACCCTACATATCGAGAGATCACCCAAGATTGGAGCTCAAGACGGTGAAGGAGGAATAATCGTTGACCGGCTTTCCGCCGTTGATATCTTTGCTCCTTTAACGGTGGAGGAAACGTCTATGCTCGCGCAAGCCGCGATAAGCCACGTTTTTGCTCCCGGTGAAACAGTGATACGGGCAGGTGATCCAGGCTCATCCATGTTCGTTGTCCATAACGGTCGGGTTTGTGTGCAGATTAATGACAAGGGAAAACTTCGGACAGTTGCCACTCTAGATGAAGGCGACTTCTTTGGGGAGATGGCCCTTTTTACCGGTGAGCCCAGGACTGCCAACGTGGTCGCCCTCGAGGAGACTGAGGTGTTGGAAATCGGGCACAAAGCGATGAAGAGCCTCTTTGACACAAATCCGGGCCTGGTAGAGTCGCTTAGCTACATTATTGTCGAGAGACGACAAGGGCTTACTGCACGGGCGGATACCTTGGACACCGGCACCGAGGGACCCGCTGGGATTCTTTCGGCGATAAAGCGCTTTTTCAAGCTTAAATAGTATAATATTTAGAGTTGACAGGAGAAGGCTCAACCTTTATTATCGCAACACGCTCAGCTTACGAAATTCCCTTATAAATTGTAAGGCGACGGGGCCGGGGGAATTCGGACTGGCGATAATTAAGATTTAGAGGAGGAGATTTCAATGAGTATCATGAGATATGACCCATTCCGTGACTTGCGCAGTCTGCAGGAGGAGGTGAACCGCCTTTTCTCCACTAACCTAACTCGCGGATTCGAGGAAGAAGGAATCGGCAGAGGCGCCTGGAATCCCAGCGTCGACATCTACGAGAACAAAGATCAAATCGTTCTGGAAGCGGAACTGCCGGGTATGAACAGGGATGATTTCGAGCTCACGGTCGAAAACAACGTCATTACTCTACGCGGGGAGCGTCAGTTTGAAAAGAAAGACGAGACGGACAACTACCATCGCGTAGAGCGCTCCTACGGCTCATTCACGCGTTCCTTCACCCTGCCTCAGACTGTTTCCACAGAGGGAGCAACTGCCGAATATCGCAATGGTGTGTTGCGTGTCACGTTGCCCAAGCGACAGGAAACCAAGGCGCGTCGCATTGAGATTGGGGAAGAAGGAGCTAACACGGGTAGCAAGACCATCGAAGCAAAAGCCGAGAAGCCAACCTCGGGTGAAAAATCGAAGGAGATGGCCGGCGGACGTTAGGGCCGATTCCGAAATCGATACAGCGAAGAGCGGGGCTGCTCGATAGAGTTTAAGCCCCGCTTGCGTGCTTAAAAGAATTTAATTTAGCTTGGATTGCATGCGCTTAGATAAATTTACACTCCGAGGCCAGGAAGCTATTCAGGCAGCCATCGAGTTGGCTGAACGCAACCAGAACCAGCAGGTCGAGCCGGAGCATTTGCTGGCGGCGATGCTTGATCAACATGAGGGTATTGTGCGTCCGCTGCTGGGAAAGTTGGCGGTTAACGTACCCGTTGTGCTCAACGATCTGCAGGCCGCAATCGGGCGCTTCCCTCGCGTGCAGGGAGGACAACAGTATTTCAGCCCCAGACTGAGTCAAGTGTTCACCGCCTCGCAAAAGCAGGCGGAGAGCATGAAGGACGAGTTTGTTTCGACCGAACATCTGCTTTTCGCCCTCACTGACGAAAAGGAGGGCGAGTCAGGAAAACTCCTGCGCCAGCACGGTGTGAAGCGTGACGACTTAGTGAAGGTCATTGAGCAGACCCGCGGCGGTTCGCGCATCACGGACCAGAACGCGGAAGAGAACTATCAGGCGCTTTCCAAGTATGCCCGGGATCTCACGGACCTGGCCCGCAAGGGAAAACTCGATCCGGTTATTGGCCGCGATGACGAGATTCGGCGAACCATCCAGGTCCTTTCGCGGCGCACGAAGAATAATCCGGTGCTAATCGGCGAGCCGGGCGTCGGCAAGACTGCGATTGTTGAAGGCCTGGCCCAGAGAATCGTTTCGGGCGATGTTCCCGAGACACTTCGTAACAAACGGCTGGTAGGCCTTGACCTTGGTTCAATGCTTGCCGGGGCCAAGTACCGCGGCGAGTTTGAGGATCGCTTGAAGGCAGTCCTCAAAGAGATTGAAAATGCGCAGGGTCAGATAATCCTGTTCATCGATGAGCTTCATACGTTAGTCGGAGCCGGCGCCGCCGAAGGAGCCATCGACGCCTCCAATATGCTGAAGCCTGCACTAGCCCGGGGCGAGCTGCGTTGTGTAGGCGCCACCACACTCAACGAATACAAGAAATATATTGAGAAAGACGCCGCTCTGGAGCGCCGCTTCCAGCAGATATATGTCGGCGAGCCTACCGTGGAAGGCACGATTGCCATTTTGCGCGGCCTGAAAGGACGCTACGAAGTGCATCACGGCGTGCGGATAAAAGACTCGGCAATCGTAGCTGCGGCGACGCTATCAAATCGGTATATCAGCGATCGATTTCTTCCAGACAAAGCAATCGACTTGATTGACGAGGCTGCATCGCGGCTGCGCATCGAGATCGATTCGCTTCCTCAGGAGATTGATCAACTTGAACGGGAAACAATTCAGCTTGAAATCGAGCGGCAAGCTCTGCAGCGCGAAGAGGATGCCAAGTCGAAAGCACGGCTGAAAGAGATCGAACAGCGTATTGCTGACCTCAGGGAAGCATCGTCCGGCATGAAGGCGAAGTGGCAGTCGGAAAAAGAGGCGATTGAACATATGCGTACCGCCAAAGCTGAGTTGGAGCAATTAAGGCTGCAGCTCGACCAGGCGCGCAATGCCGGCGATCTGGGCCGTGCTTCTGAACTCCAGTACGGAAAAATTCCGGAGCTCGAGCAACGGTTGGCAGCGGAGCAAGAGAAGCTCGCGAATTTTCAAAGCGATGGGGTAATGCTCAAAGAGGAAGTCGACGAGGAGGACGTTGCCGAAGTCGTAGCGAAGTGGACGGGGATACCCATTACCAAGATGCTCGAAGGCGAGATGCAAAAGCTGGTCACCATGGAAGAACGTCTCCGCCAACGGGTGATCGGCCAGGACGAGGCTCTCATCGCGGTAGCTAATGCGGTGCGCCGGGCGCGAGCCGGTCTCCAGGATCCGAATCGCCCGGTAGGCTCATTTATCTTTCTGGGTCCTACTGGAGTTGGCAAGACTGAAACCGCCCGCGCCCTGGCAGATTTTCTGTTTGACGACGAACGATCCATGGTTCGCCTGGACATGTCTGAGTACATGGAGAAGCACGCGGTGGCGCGAATGATTGGAGCCCCGCCCGGCTATGTCGGGTACGAAGAAGGGGGTCAGCTTACTGAGGCGGTGCGACGCCGGCCTTATTCAGTGGTTCTGTTTGACGAGATAGAGAAGGCTCATCAGGATGTTTTCAATGTGCTGTTACAAATCCTCGATGATGGCCGCCTGACCGATTCCAAAGGGCGCACGGTGGATTTCAAAAACACCGTGTTGATCATGACTTCGAATCTTGGGTCGCGCGAGATCCAGGCGACCGAAGGGGATGAGAAGCAAGTGCGAGACTTAGTGATCGAGGAACTGCGCCTGAATTTCAAACCAGAGTTTCTAAATCGGATTGACGATATCGTGATCTTCCGTCAGCTTTCGCAGAAGGAGATTGCTCAGATAATAGATGTCCAGCTCGACCGGCTGCTCCAGATGCTGAAGGACAGGAATATCACAATCTCGCTGGACGAATCGGCCCGAGGACTGCTTGCGCGCGAAGGCTATGATCCGGCTTATGGGGCGCGGCCGTTGAAGCGCGCCATTCAGACTTTGATTCAGAATCCACTGGCCGTGAAGATTCTGCGGGGGGAGATTCTCCCGGGTCAGGTAGTGAGAGTGTCAGCCAGCGGCGACAACATGACTTTCGATGGCCGGACAGCAACGGCAGTAGCGTAAAGGGGGAAATGGACGTGTCGAAGCAATGGAATCCCTTGCAGGACTTGATGCTCTTGCAGGATCGGATGAATCGGCTCTTTGAAGACGCCACGGAGCGACGCACGCGGGTGGGAGGCGAGACGCGTGACGATATCGAAACCGCGGAGTGGTATCCTGCGGCTGACGTTTACGACCACGATGGGGAATACCTAATCGCAGTGGATTTGCCTGGCATTGACCGTTCCGCTCTGGAGATTTCGATTGACGATAACCGTTTAACCATCAAAGGAGCGCGCGCAGTTGTTGAGACCTCAACGTCTCGCGGAGAACGGTCAACCGGCCGCTTTTTGCGGACATTTAGCGTGCCCGGCTCGGTCGATCAAAAAAGTATTCACGCCGCCTACAGGGATGGCGTACTGGAAGTCCGTCTACCCAAACATAAGGAAGAAATGGCCAAGCGCATTGAGATCAAAGTATCTTGACTGATTCAGAGTGATCAGGGGGCCGTTGGGAGGGAGCTACAAACACGATGGATTTTTATAAGCCAAGGGACCGAAATTCCGAGCGAGACGAGAACGTGGAAAGCGAGATTCGAGTAACCGATCGCCGCCGCCGCTTCCTGGATGACGACGGGAACTCCGGGGCCGTTGAAACTGCCGATAGCCCAAATCTAAAACCCAGTTATGTTGCAGAACTTGAGGCGCGGACGGAAGCCGCCGAAAAGTTGACGAAAGAAGTAAAGGCGCGCTTTGACCATCTGCGCACCCAACTCCAACGAGAGGTAGATGAAACTCGCCAGCGCTTGAACCGGGCCGCCGATGAACGTGCGGAGCGGGGAAAGGCGGATTTCATTGCTGGTTTGCTTCCCGTGCTGGATAACCTTCAACGAGCGACCGAAGCCGCCGAGTCGGGCAGCACGCCGGAACAGATCGGTGAGGGGGTGCGCAGGACGGCAGCGAGTTTTGAGAGCGCCCTTGCCGCCGTTGGTGTTGAACCCCTCAAGTCTGTTGGGCAGGAATTCGATCCCGAATTACACGACGCGGTGGAAACTGTTTCGGTGGAGCCGGAGGAAGAAGGGAAAGTTGTGGCGGAATACACTTGTGGGTATCGAATAGGCGACCGCTTGCTGCGCCCCGCGCGCGTTAAGGTCGGACGGGCTTCCCAAAAGGTGAGCACAGCCGGTGAATGAACCGGAGTCGGCGAACGATCAACCAGTACTTTTAAACGTGGTGCTTGTCAGAACGGGAAGCGGCAGCGACCCGGTCTCAACAGGGAGCATACAACCCGGTCGCTACCGCTCGCGGTGCTGACAGAGTCTAAGGCTGAAGGAGAAAAACCTAGTGGCTGCTAAAGAGATGAAGTTCCACGAAGAGGCGCGCCATGCCATGCTCAAGGGAGTAAACACTCTGGCTAATGCAGTGCGGGTAACACTTGGGCCAAAAGGGCGCAACGTTGTGTTAGGCAAGAAGTTTGGTTCACCAGTAATTACCAAAGATGGCGTTACGGTCGCCCGTGAAATTGATCTCGAAGACAGATACGAGAACATTGGCGCGCAGATGGTCAAGGAAGTTGCCGTCAAAACGAATGACACCGCGGGCGACGGCACCACAACGGCGACGGTGCTGGCGCAGGCTATCTTTCGGGAAGGCGTGAAGAACGTAACGGCGGGAGCTAACCCGATGTCTCTGCAGCGCGGCATTCTGCTGGCGACCGAAAAAGTGGTTGCGGAACTCCAACGCATGTCGCAAAAGGTGAAAACCAAAGAAGAACTCACGAACGTAGCTACGGTGTCGGCGAATAACGACCGCGAGATTGGCGAGCTCATCTCCGAAGCCATGGAGCAGGTGGGCAAGGATGGCGTGGTGACCGTGGAAGAGTCAAAGACACTGCAGACCGAGCTCGACATCGTTGAGGGAATGCAGTTCGATCGAGGCTATTTGTCGCCTTACTTCGTCACCAACCAGGATCGCATGGAAGCTGTGCTTGAGGATTCTCTGATCTTGTTGCACGAAAAGAAAATTTCGGCGATGCGGGACCTGCTGCCCTTGCTTGAACAAGCGGCCCGGAGCGCCCGGCCGCTGGTAATTATCGCTGAGGACATCGAAGGCGACGCCCTCGCAACACTCGTCATTAATAAACTGCGCGGGACAATCAAGGTCTGCGCCGTTAAAGCGCCGGCTTTCGGGGATCGACGCAAGGCCATTCTCGAAGATCTGGCCCTGCTTACGGGCGGCCGCGTGGTAACAGAGGATCTGGGTATAAAACTCGAGAATGTCGAAGTAACCGATCTTGGTTCAGCGAAGCGGGTAATCATCGACAAAGAGAACACCACCATCATTGAGGGGGGAGGCGATCCCAAGTCTATTCAGGGTCGAGTGGCAACCATCAAACGACAAATCGAAGAGACCACTTCGGATTACGATCGCGAAAAATTGCAGGAGCGGTTGGCAAAGCTTGCTGGTGGTGTTGCAGTAGTGAAAGTCGGGGCTCCGACCGAAACGGCAATGAAAGAAATCAAGATGCGGGTTGAAGACGCATTGAACGCTACCAGGGCCGCGGCCCAGGAAGGCATAGTAGTGGGTGGGGGAGTGGCGTTGCTGCGCGCTGCCAGGGTGCTAGATAAATTGTCCGATAAGGATCCGGATGTACAAACCGGTGTCAGGCTGGTAAGACGTGCGCTGGAAGAGCCGCTACGGCGGATAGCCGAAAACGCCGGTGTTGACGGAGCTGTGATAATCGGGAAAGTCGAAGCCCTGAAAGGCGCCAGGGGTTTCAATGCGGGCAGCGGAGAGTTTGAGGATCTGGTAGCCGCTGGAATCATTGATCCTACCAAAGTAGTGCGCACAGCCCTGCAAAATGCTGCGTCAATCGCTGGGCTGCTGTTGACCACCGATGCGGCTGTAACTGATGCTCCTGAACCTAAGAGACCCGCTGCGCCGATGCCCGGAGGTGGCGAAGACTACGATTACTGATAAATTTCTTCAAACTGCACATGCGGCGACCCACTTGGCAGAAGATTTGCAAGCAGATTCACCCGAGTAAATGTTGTTGCATCGAAACGCAACGGCGCCTATGCTCAGAACATCTAACCAGCGGCTTTGTCGTTGGGTTTGAAAGCCCAAGTCAAACTTCCTGACATCGAATAATTACGAAGGCTTTTGAGGTAGTCAGAAAATGGCAGATCTAGGGGCATACAAAGACAAGTTTGGTGAAACCGGCCAGCGCATACTCGAACACGCCATGAGCGAGTCGCGCCAGCGGGATCAGAATTATGTGGCGGTTGAGCACATCTTGCAGGCTCTTATTCATGAAGAGCCGGATATGTTCAACTCTACTATGCGCGAGCTATCGCTCGATCCGATCGTCGTCAAGATTGCAATTGACCAGCGATTGGAAACCACACGCCAACAACACGTCGGAAAAGGGTTCCGTATTGCCCCGGATACTACAGACCTTTTCAAACGCGCCATGGAGAGAGCGCGCACGCAGGGCCGCAAGACGATCGAAGCCACCGATATTTTTGAAGCGCTCACAAACTACGACAGTCTCTTTCTGGACGTGCTCAAAAATATGGGCGCAAATACCGAGGCCGTCGCTGAAAACGTACGCGTCCAGGTGCAAAAACGTGAACAGGAAGAGGAACAGTTTCGCAAGAAGTTTGAACTTCCACCTTATCTCAAACACTTCGGGGTTTCCCTCAATCGACTGGCGCGGGCTGACAAGATCCCGCCTACCATCGGTCGTGAAAAGGAAATTCAGCAGATTGTCGAAATCCTCTGCCATCGTGAGCGGGCCAATTCACCCATGCTCGTGGGTGAGCCCGGAGTAGGCAAGACAGCAGTGGTCGAAGGTCTCGCGCGGACCATCGAATTAGAACCGGAGAAAGTACCTGCGCGCTTGCGCGGCGCCCACGTGGTGCAACTGCAGATGGGCGGCCTCGTCGCCGGCACGATGCTGCGCGGCATGTTCGAAGAAAGAATCAAGGGCATCATTGATGAGGCGAAAGAGCACTCCAATCTAATCCTCTTCATTGACGAAGCCCATACCATCATCGGGGCCGGCGCGGCCCTGGGCACTTCGTCCGATGCGGCCAACATGTTTAAGTCGGCGCTGGCGCGTGGGGACATGCGCATCATCGGGGCAACTACGCTCTCAGAATACAAGGAATATATCGCTGAGGATGAGGCACTGGCCCGCCGCTTCCGGTTAGTGAAAGTTGTCGAGCCCACGATTAGCGAAACGCGTGAGATACTTCTAGGGCTGCGTCCGCGCCTGGAGCGCAACTACTCCGTCAAGATTTCAGACGACGCCATCAACATCGCGTTGGAGATGGCGCCCAAGTACATCCGCAATCTACACCTCCCGGACAAGGCTATCGGCTGGCTTGATACGGCTGCTGTAAAAGTCGAAATCAACGAGCCGCAGACGATGATCGTTAAACCTGAGCATGTTATTGACGTGATCTCTCAGGAGTCGCGTATTCCGCGCGATATGATCTTCCGCGACACGGGCGAGCGTTTTGCCATGACGGAAGCCCTGCTCGGCAATCGGGTGATAGGCCAGAAAGCCGCCATCAAGGCTGTGGCCCAGCGACTGAGATTGAACAAAGGACCCTTGAAAGAATCGCATTACAAACCCGATGGCGTGTTGCTGTTCCTCGGTCCTACCGGCGTAGGCAAGACCGAACTCGCCAAGGCGGTCGCGGAATTCATGTTCGGCGACGAAGAAAAAATGGTTCGCATCGATATGTCTGAATACAGCGATGGCACGGTGAGCATCGAAAAGCTCATCGGCATGCCGCGCGGCATAGTCGGCTCGGAACGCGGCGGTATTCTCACCGAACAATTGCGCGAGAATCCCTACACGGTGCTCCTGCTGGATGAGGTGGAGAAAGCTTCACCATACTTGATGAACCTGTTTTTGCAGGCCTTCGACGAAGGCTGGCTAACGGACGGTCGCGGTAAGAAGGTTTACCTCTCCGACGCGATTGTGATCATGACCTCGAATCTGGGCTCAGACAGCTTCAAGAAGTTCGAGAAACCCCTGGGCTTCGGCACGAAGACAGCCTCAGACTTCCGCGTAGTAAACAGAGAGGTGATGAAGGCTGCCGAGACGCGCTTCTCGCCCGAGTTTCGCAATCGTATTGACGAGATCATTGTCTTCGCGCCGCTGACGATGGACGAAGTTCGCCAGATTGCCAGGCTCTATCTGGAGAGGTTACGGCGACAGATGGAACGTCAGGGTAAGTCGGTAGAGTTCAGCGAGACTGCCATCAACCTGCTGACCGAGAAGGGCTACAACACCGCGTACGGCGCCCGCTTCTTAAAGCGCCACATTGACGAAAAAGTGAAGCTGCCGATTACGGCCATGTGGAAGACGGCTTCGAATTTCCTGGTTGACGTGGAGGAGGGCGAGACGGTCGTCAAACCAGCCGTCGCCAGCAAGCCTGAGTTGAACTAGGGCTTGTCAGAAC
>JALZJF010000150.1 GCA_030859905.1 Acidobacteriota bacterium | reverse complement strand
CAACGGTCACGCGGCGGACGGCGACTGCGGCCATCGGGCTTCATTTCTTCGCCCGCTTCAGGAACAATCAGATCGGGAAGGGCGCGAAAATAATAAGCTCCGATACTCCCTTCGTAACCGCGCAAAGAATCGATGCTCGTCGCGCGCAACAGTGGCGATACGAGTTTACGAATAGCCTTGATGGAACTCTGGACTTCAAACGTCGCGCGTCCCACTTCACGACTGGACCTCAATAAGAAACTCAATTGACCTCGCGCGCGCGCCTCAGCCAGGCGCACAGCCAATTGCAAACACAATCCTGGATCGGTCAGAGCGCGATACTGCCGAATGCGGCGCTGCACTGATCCGGTTCCGGAAACCCACGCACCCATGTATTGGCCGCCGGTCGTGACCCAATGAACACCGATCTCCTGCTGCCCGCAAAAACGCAATGCCTGGGTGCTGATTTGTGCGAAGCCGTGCAAAACGATCTGTCCAATCTCCTGGACCGGATGCAACTGGGGCGCTTCGCCTATTACTGAAACTTCCAGTCGATCGCCTTTACGCCCGATGCGTGCGCCGTGAGTGAGCACATGAAGAGTGCGGCGATCGTCATCAGCAGGGAAGAGCTTAAGCTGTCTGACTTCCGACGTTGCCGGCGGCAAGTCAGAAAGCATCAACGCTAGTCGCGCTTCTTCCGGCAGACACACGGGAGCGAGCGAACACTTCACGCACAGACGCTCATTATCAGTCACCGGCGGTCGCTCAATACTGCCCTGTAACACACGCGCGCGGGCAATTGCCTTTTTGAGATCGTCGAAAGCTGCCGTATCAATTGGCACTCGCACCATCACGTTATCCGCGTGATAGCGTATGCGCCCTTCACTGATTTCCTGCCCGCTGTGTTCAGCGACCATAGCCGCATAAGCGATGACTTGCAGGCGATCACTGGCCCAGGCCTCCGGTTCGTTATCGGCAGAGCGCGCGGAGCGGCCTCTCTTGTGTTCGTAGGGAATGAGCAGACCGTCGCGCCGCCGAATGCAATCGACTTTTCCGGTCAGTCCCCATTTTTCACTTTCGAGGGTTAATCGCAGCGGCTCGCCTTCCTCGGGCGCGCTATCACTCCCGGTTTGGTCAGCGCTGCCAGGTTCGACTTCGGCCTCGCTTGTGTTTTCCGGTTCAGTTTCCCAGGGTGCTTTTTGAGTTTTATCGGCTATGGTCGACTTCTTCTTCCGACGCGGAATGTCGGGTTCAGCCAACACATTGCCCTTGCGAGTGCGCTGGTCCTCCTTCTTCTCGATCTCGACGTGCAGCCGCCGCCCGGCATACACCCGCTCGTCGGCCACACGTGTCTCTTCCACCTCTTCGAGATAGAACAACCGCTCGCAATATGCGAGCGCGTGCAGAGACATGATGCGCAATGGTTGGGCCATAACTAGACTCCTAAGTATTCTTGGAGTACGGCGCCGCTTTGCTCTCAGCTAGGCGTTTCGCCTATTCATAAACTCCAGTAATTCGGTTAATATCCAATCACTATGATCGAACAGCATGATACGCGCGACGAATTACTGGGCCGCATTTCAATCAACCCCACGGTCTGCTTCGGCAAGCCATGCATCAAAGGCACACGTATCTGGGTTTCGCTGATTCTCGACTTCCTCGCATCCGGAATGTCACCGGAAGAACTCCTGAAAGAGTATCCTGATTTGACTCCGCTCGACATTCAAGCCTGCCTGGCTTATGGCGCTGAGATGAGCCGAGAACGATATGTGCCGATTCCAATCACGTCTTCGGCATGAATCTCAAACTCGACGAGAATTTCGGTCGCCGCTGCATCGATATCCTGATGAGGTAACACAATGACACGACGAGTTCTGTTGTATCCCGGCGAAGACGGTTTTGTTGTCGCCGAAGTGCCATGTCTTCCCGGCTGTATCAGCCAAGGCCAGACCGAGACGAAGCCCTCGCCAACGTGCGCGAAGCAATCTTCGTTGCATGAAGAGGTGTTGCGGGAACGCAGCGAACCCGTGCCGTAGAAGAGGTTATCGCGCTCTGATATTCTGCTCTTCACTACAATAGCTCCCTGCCTTCCGCGTACAATCGCTGGTCATCGCTTTAAGGATTTCGCAAAGCCAATCTGCTTTCGCTTCGGCTCAGGCGCTGTCATCAGTTGTCGAATCGCATCAAAGACGACCTTGAACTGCGCGTCGTATTTCTTCTCCAAGTCTTCTAGCTTCCGCGCAAGTTCCGCATTTGAAGCCAGGATCTGTCGCAGCTTAACGAAGGCTCGAACAACCGCCACGTTCGCCTGGACGGCCCGGTCGCTGTTCAAGACACTAGCGGCCATGATTGCGCCGTGTTCCGTGAACGCATATGGAAGAGACCGCCGACCGCCTCTCCCTTTTGAGATCACAAATTGTGATCTCAAAGAATCAAACTCTTTCCGGGTGAGCTGAAACATGAAATCTGGTGGAAACCTGTCCTTATGCCGCTTGACTGACTGGTTGAAGACTTTTGTTGAGACACCATAAAGCGCTGCCAGCTCGCGATCGAGTATTACCTCTCTCCGCGAATAAGAAAGATCGCCTTTTCAATACGTTCAACTGGAACTGTACGAGTGATTCGTTCATGATGAGCTTTGGAGATCACAATTTGTGACCTCCATCTGATGGGAAATAACGAACTCGGTACCATCAGGCCGAAATTCTAAGGTGCCGTTAGCCCCGAAATGTCTATAGAACCGACTTGACCTTCAACAACGTCCGCCCAATTATGGGCAGCAGAACATCGCGCTCCTACAGAGCGCCGGGTGATTTCAGGCTCCGTGTATCTATAAACATCACGCCGCTCTGCGGCTGAATACCCATCGGACGGGATTGCCATCGACCGTTCACTGCGGCCTTAAGCTAAACTCCAAATCGCCATGATTAAGCGAGAAGAAATCGAAGAACTCCTGAAGTTACCAGTCGATGAACGTCGCAGAGTGCTACGACTCCTCAACCTTTTTTGGAACGCCATACAAATAATGGTCGTGGTTCAGCGCCATATCTGATGGTAGTCCCTCGACAGTGCCCGCGAAGCTGAGCAGCATTTCTCTGAGAGAACTGACGTCACCCTCAGCATCTGAGCGCTTCTCCACGGGCCGCACGCGCACACTCGTTCCCTCCTCTAGTCTGCCTGGCTGATCTAAAACGACCACTCCATTCACGACCTTGCCTGTTAGCTCTGTAGGTTCTGTTGCCATGAATACCTCCGCCCCGGATTTTATCACGCACCTCTTGAGCGCCCCGACGAATTGGTGTGCGGCGAGTTCTCGCCTTGATTTCGCTTACAGTGCTGTTAGGCACGAAATGTTTATAGTACCGATCACTTATCTGATCGTCCCCAGCCCATTTTTATGGGCGGCAGAACATCGCGCTCCCAATGGAGCTGACGGATATGTTTTGGTTCGCAATGGTCTATAAACGTTTCGCCGCTCTGCGGCTGAGATTCCAGGAAGCCGAGCCCCAAAAAGAATCTTGCTTTACCGCCGTTATCCGGATGAGCTGGATTCAACTGGATTCAACAGGTAATCCACGATCTTCTCCAGATCAACTATGGCAAGACTTGCGTTCGGTAAATTCAATTCCATTCAACCTTGTCAGCGCCAATTGCGCCTTCTGCCTACTGTCGCCCGTCATCGCTTTAATGATTTCGCCTGAAAGCCAATCTGCTTTCGTTTAGGCTCAGGTGGGGTCATCAGTTGTCGAATCGCATCGAAGACGACCTTGAACTGCGCGTCGTATTTCTTCTCCAATTCTTCTAGTTTCCGCGCCAGTTCAGTATTGGAAGCGAGTATTTGACGCAGCTTAACGAAGGCTCGCATGATAGCGACGTTTACCAGCGCCGCTCGTTTGCTTCGGAGTACGCTGGACAACATAGAGACACCTTGCTCAGTAAATGCGTAGAGTCGAAATCTCTGGTCTCGGTGTTTCTGCAAACCGGTCACAATTTGTGACCGGTTCAATTCCTTTGACTCTTCCCGTGTCAGCTGAAACATGAAATCCTCTGGAAATCGTTCTCGATTTCGCCGCACGGCTTGATTTAGCGCCTTAGTCGTCACCTGATAGAGCGTGGCCAGATCAAAGTCCAGCATCACTCTCTCACCGCGAATCAGAAA
>JALZJF010000113.1 GCA_030859905.1 Acidobacteriota bacterium | reverse complement strand
CGCCTGCCTTCGCAGGCTTAGGACTTTGTTTTGCAGAGGCCTGGGGCTCACGCCCCAGTCTTTATGCTTTCGCCTGCTACCGCAGGCTTACTGAAAACACCGCAGTTCATGAATAATCCGGACTAGGTCATCGTAACAGCTCGGGGCGGCAGCAATGCTAAAACGTCGCCGCACGCTCCGCGACTTACTCTGCTTTTGTTTCTTCCCGTCTTTTTACAAGTTAGCACCAATGGCGCACTAGTGCTTTCCCAACATGAGCACAACCACCTCAACTAACCCGGTCGTACAAGCAATCGTCAGTGGCAGCGCTCCCCAACCGGCGCGGTTAGCAGCAGCCAGCGGATTGTTGCCGCTGCCACAAGCGGATCTGCTCGAAGTGCTGGTGGCCCTGCGTGAATCTGACGACGCTGAGATTGCCGAAGCTGCAGCGTCCTCTCTGGCTTCACAGGAGAACGAGGACCTTCTAATTGCGGCAAAAGCGGCGGACACTTCACCAGCCGTACTCGGGTTTCTGGGAACGATGATCAGCAGCCGCGATGTGCACGAAGCGGTGATTCAAAACAGCAACACACCGGATGCAGCCATTGCAAGGATTGCCGGCATCGTTGCCGATGCCTCACTGCTGGACCTAATTGCTATCAATCAGCAGCGCCTCGTGCGCACGCCCGCGATCATCGATGCCATTCTGGAAAACCCGGCGCGGTCAGTGGAAGCAGAACGCCGGGCGCGGGAAACCAAACGAGAGTTTTTCGAGAAAGAACGTGGCGCTCGCCAGATCGCCGACGAATTGAGAGCGCAAGGTAGGGCGGCGGCGGCTGAGTTTTTTGAAACTGCCGAACTCAGTACGGCAACCGGCGAGTTGAGTCTCGAAGATGCCTGGCTGATTGCCCAGCACATCGAAGTCTCAGATGCCGACCTCGATGATTCATGGCTGCCAATGGAGCGCTATGAGGAACTAGCAACTGAGAGTGCTGCAGAACACGCCGCCGCCGTGAAACGCGTAATTGAAAGCGAGCGTTTGGAGTCAGGAGCCGAAGTCCGGCCCGAGCGCATCAGGTTGATCCGCCAACTCATGAATATGAACGCCAGAGACCGCATAAAGCTGGCTCGGAAAGGCGACCGGGAGGCCCGAAGCATTTTGATTCGCGATACCAACCGCTTGGTTGCGACGGCTGTGATCAACAACCCGCGCATCACTGATCACGAAGTTGAAAACATTGCTTCGATGCGCACAGTCTCGGACGAGGTTTTACGCTTAATTGCTATGAACCGGGCCTGGGCGCGTTCTTATACGATCATTCACCATCTGTGTCGCAACCCGCGCACGCCGATTCCTACGTCAATCGGCATCCTTCCGCGCATTCGCACCAAAGACCTGCATCATATCTCGCAGAATCGCAACGTCTCCGAAGCAGTCCGCCGTCAGGCTCTCCGCCTCGCGCAAGCGCGCTCGGGTGGATGATGTGCCACGGCTACGCGGGGGTAAGCTGCCCTGGTTTCGAATCACCAATCTTCTTTAGCGATGTATTTGAGAAGACTCTTGATGGAGGTGACGGTATAGCTGCCGTCGTTTTTCCTCACCGGGAGGTGTCGATAGCGGCCCATGGACATTTTATTCAGCGCGGCAGCCACTGAATCCTGTTCATGAAGCACTTCAGGATTTGGGCTCATCAAATCTCTTACTGCCGTCGCCGGGGAACGCGCCTCCGTCCCAGTCAGCTTGCGCAACACGTCATGCTCGGTAAAGATACCTTCCAACTTGCCGTCGTTCAAAACCAGGGCGCAGCCGGAGTCTGAGTTTTTCATGAGCAGGACAACGTCGCGGACCGGTGTTTCCGGAGTCACCGAGATCGTCTCTTCCTGATCCAGCCGGCCCAAATTGTCAGCCATCACGGAGCGTGCCAGCCCTTCGGCCGCGTCAGCGCGGGGCACGTCGAGATCACGAAATGGCGATAAACAATTGTCGCAGCGATCAGTGCCGTCGATGTTTTCGTGGCCACAGGATGGGCAGAGCATTTTCGATCTCCAATTGTCGATTGGCGACCAAGTTTGGCGCGCGTGATTCTATAACTCAATGCGTTGAATTGCCAACATCGCCGGGGTGGACAGGGTGGACACCGCGCGGGTAGCCCGAGCAGCCGCGGGAAACGCAAGAAACGCCGCAAAAAGGGTGGGCATCACTAACGTTTCGAAGATAGTGAGGCATTGGAGCACTACGGCCAAGCCCTCTCGGCCTTCGTTTGATGATTACACGCGCGGCCATGCCGCAACAGAACAGTTTCACGCAAAGACGCTTCAGATTCGCATCGTCCGCTAATCGCGGCCAAAACATGAATCCGCCCCTTAAGTCTCCCTTACGTTGAAATGTTTTCTTCAATCCCATCAGAATAAGTGGTGGTTTTGCCTTCTGCATTGCGCTTGCTTGGGGTCCGGGCTACCGCCAGTTTTTTGGCGCACTGTGAAATGTTTCCGACTAGGCTGACAGTTAATTGAAGAACGCTGTTTTCGCAATGGAAACTATCGATGAACAACTAGTAGCTCGCTTCTTGCTGGGTGACTTGCCGGAAAGCAACCGGCTGGAACTCGAAGAACGCCTATTCCAGGATGACGCTTTCTATGAGCAAGTACTTGCGATTCAGGAGGAGTTGGCCGACGACTATGTTCAGGACAAACTCTCCTCAAGCGAGCGAGCCCAGTTTGAAAAGCACTTTCTGACATCCGCCCGACGAAGAGAGCGGGTTGAGTTTGCGGCGGCGTTTTCCCGCGCCTTGGCCGGAGCTGACCTGCGCGCCGTAGCAGCACCATCGAGCGTGCCCTGGTGGGAATCTTTGATTGCGTTCGTGCGTCCTCGTCTGGCTCTGGCCGCGTCAGCAGCGGCGCTGGTAATACTGTTTGCCGCAGCCTGGCTATGGGTTGAGAACCGCCGACTTTCCGGCAGCATCGAGCAAGCGCTGGAGGAGAGAGACTTGTCAATCGAGCGGTCTCGTACCAACGAGGCGGAAGCGCAACACAGAACACAGGAGCTGGAACGCGATATCAGCGCTCTACGCGCGCAGGGTGGCGAGCTGGAAACAAAAATCCAGCAGAAACAGCGCGAGCTTGAAGCGTTGCAGCGCGCCCGAACCTCGTCCCGGTCAGCACCAGCCGCAGGAGAGATCGCTGCTTTTATACTCTCGCCGGGACTGACTCGTGGAAGTGACGAGCCTGAGAGCCTAATCATTTCCGCAGGCGCGCGATCAATTCGGTTACAGCTCGACCTTGAGCGAGAAGAAGACTATCGGAGCTATGTAGCAGAGATTCGAACCGCCCGCGGCAATCTTGTCTGGAGCAAGAGTGGGCTGGCGCTCCAACGGACAGGCTACGGGCGAGCCGTGTTTCTCACAATCCCAGCGAGGTTGGTTTCCAATGGCGAATACGAGGTGGCGCTGAAGGGCGCAGTCGACGGCAAAGTTGAGGCCCTCGGTTACTACTATTTTATCGCGCTCAAGAGATAGGAAAGGTTTAGCTTTTAGAAGGCGAGCTCCCAGCCCCGATTCAAGCTCAGGAAATTTGCAAGTTGGGAAGGGGGCAAGCTGCAGCGCGCCCCCGCTCAAGATCCAATCGCACTCAACCCTGCATTCACCATTGTCGACGCAGTGGCATCTGATCCGGAGCGGGGGCGCGCTGTGCTTGCCCCTTCCCAACCTGCAAATTTACTGAGCCTCGCATCTAACTGACTCATCTTTTCCGCCGTGGACTACTTCAACCACTTTGCCTAACTCGCACGCCCTCGTTCTCATCAGGGCGGCCCTCTAATTTCAGATGAAATGGTTTCCCGGTATTCGACAGTATGAGTTGAAAGTCCATTAAGACTACGAACTGCTCCAGCAGCAGCATTTAGTCAAGCGAAGACCGCGGAGAAGGCCAGAGACCGTGCATAAACTACTGAAAATCTTTCCTGTTGCACTCGTTGTGATGGTCAGCACGTCTACCGCGGTGCGTGCCAATTCACGCACTCTGGAGATGCGCTTTGCTCTTTCTGCCGACGCCAGAAGCGAGTTTACCAAACGATTTCCAGTATTGAGCCCGGGCCGAATCCTTGTGGAAGCCAACTGGAAGTCGTCGGCTACCGGAAAAGTAAGCGCCCCGCTATCGCTGGTCCTGATCCAACCCGACGGCACCGTGGTCACGAGCAAGAACGGCGCCAGTATTCTTCGACTTGAGCATCGGGCGAGCGAGCAGGACGTGGAAAAGTCTGGGGGGCCCCAGGAGCAACTGTGGACGGTAAAGATTCTCAACGACGCGAATGCCGATAGAAGCGAGGTCTCAGGGACCTTAAGAATAACGGTTCCCGCGGCTAGCCGCGCGCTCCAGGATACACAGTTCACTCTCCTCGGCTCGAGCAATGCGCAAGAGATCCCCTTCAACGTTCCGGCGCCAGGCCGATTAGAAATTGAAATAAGTTGGGAACCGGAGAACTCCAGACCCTCGACTCAAGTCTCTTTGGTCGTCAGCTTGATCCATCCCGGCGAGTCCAGAACCTACGCTCGTCGTCAGGGCACGAGTCCAATCAAAGTGGAACAACAAATCACCGAGCTTGCGCTCGATCAGGGCAGTAGATGGATCGTGAGAGTTCAGAATGATAGTCAGACGAAAGTGAGTGGCCGGGTCAGAATAGCTTATACGCCTAGCCTGTGAGCGTTAGCTGAATTTCAGCTTTGTGAAGGCAGTTTTGACATTTGTGCAGTAGCTGACCGGATGGAAGAGCAACAAGACGCGCGGGAATCAACATTCCCAAAAGGAGCTACAACCGTGAAGACGGCAGCAACCCAAATCACTCTCAGAGCCGGCATCATGACCGCCCTGTGCCTCGGCTTCATCATCTACTGGTGAATTGGCAGATTGACCTGGAGGTATTCTATGAAAAAAGCCTTATCCATTATTACGCTATCCGCTTTGCTCATCTGCGCTATTGTCGCCCAGACCCTGAAAGCGGACGCGACTTCACTCATTACCGGCCCCAATTTCCAAGACCAACCAATTGTTCCAACTCAACCGGGCCACAGACTGAGGTTTCTAACTTTATCCGAGACTTCAGTCGTCGGAGGCGCTGCCTTCTCCGGCAGAGTAACCCTCCAGTTCGTGGCTCCCAGAGGGGGTACGTCAGTAAGTTTGACCACGGATCCTCTGCCTGGTGTGGAAGGCGAGAACCTGGCGTTTGTGCCTTCCCACGTGGTGGTAGCGCAGGGAGAGGCGAGTGCTACTTTTCAGGTGAGGACGAATCCCGTCCAGTTTACGCGTCAGGTGACGATCACTGCCAGGGCTGGCGGCGTCACCAGGACTGCAAGCTTTACGGTACAGCCGCTTCTGGCCACGCTTGTGATTGTTCCCCCGGCGGGGTTGGGCGCGTTTCAGGCGACCGGGACAGTCACGTTGAATGCGCCCGCGCCGCCCAACACCCTCGTTAGGTTAGAGAGCAGCAATCCGGATGTTGTGAGGTTTGGAAATGCCGGCGGCTCGCAGGCAACCAGAAGCCAGCCGATTCAAACGAGTCAGAGCTTGGGAACTTTTCAACTGTTCGCCCGTCAGGTGTCGCAGGACACCCCAGTCACGATCAGGGCCACGCTGAACGGCAGAACCGTGTCGCAAACAATGACCGTGCGTGCCGTCCTCTAGCGCTTCACATTGAAATCCAATTCAGCGGGCCGAAACGGGGTCCTCTGTTGTTATTCGATGTTGCTCTCTCGGGACAGGGATGGAATCGTCACGAAGCCTATAAGTCTCGGCGGACAGTTAGGCTCGGCAGTCAATGTTCTAAATCTATTTTTGAGGAGGTTAGGATCATGAAAAGAATGATTCAGGGATTACTTGTTGTCGGTATGTTGATCCTGCTGCAGGCTGTGCCGGCGCAGGCGACTATTGAACGAATTTTCGGAGGGGATGCGTGTCTTCCTAACGTCGGGTGCGGACCGGGCGTTGAATATCCGGTGCGCCAGGGTCAAACGACGACGATCACAGTAAAAGGGCAGTACGTTGATCTCTCCACAGCCCTTGAGGTGACCGGCTCCGGGGTAAGCGTTTCCAGCCCCGACGGCAGTACTTCCAGCAATAAGAAAATCAAGATCGTAGTTGGTCCGAACGCGGCGGCGGGCTTGCGGACCATCAGACTGCGTTACCTGGTAGAGGCGAGTGGACCGGACACTTTCAAAATCCGCGTCGTGCGCGCTGGCCGGGTCACTGACATTGACGTCCCCTCGCCCACCCAGTTCTTCAACGATGTGAAGATTACTCTGACTGGCGAGAATATCGGCAACGCCGAGGTATCGGGTGCTAATTTCAACCCGGCGCCAAGTTCGGTGGAACTGGTTGAAGCCGAGTCGTCGGAGACGCGGGCTGTAGTCAGGCTGCGTTATACCAACGACCTTGCCGCCGCCTCCGGGTCGATCAGACTGCGCGACAAATCTTGTGGTTCGCCTTGCACTGGAACGCTTAGTAGCAAATTTAACTATACCGGCCTCAACGACCCCGGGCTGACCAATTTTGCAATCATCGGGCCGAACGCCGTCAAGGAAATTAGATTTCCAATTACGGGCCGGTGTGGCAACGCTTGCTTCAAGGTGGGAGATGTCTTCACCGCCGAAGTTGTGCTTCTCAGGCCAGCGAAGACAGGCTTCATTTCACGTACCGGGACAGGACTGACTGTGGGGGGTGCGTCTCTGGGAGGAGAGGTTATTACCTGGCTGCTCGTTCCACCCGGAAATTTCGAACAAGCGGCGCTTCAAACGCCTTACAACCAGAACGGCAGTTTCAACAATATTAGAATTCCCGCGGGTAATGAATCGATTCGACTTGATGTTAAGGTCGAGTCTTGCCCCGGCAGTGGCCAGACGAATTCAGTGGAGATGCAAACTTGGACTGGTGGTAATACGAACAGCAGACAGCCGCCGGAGTTCAAACAGAAATCGTTCACGATTGATTGTCAACCGTAACTCGGAAGAGTGACCCGGGAACAGGCGATGCGGATGAGCTTCGCTCATCCGCATCATCCTCCTCAAAAATTAAACTAAAACGGAGAGGAGAAATCATGAGGCGCAAGATTAAGTTCATAATAAGCAGTCGAATCGGCGCAAGCGTACTAGCCATCTCAGTCTTCCTGACGCTCGCGCTCAGTCTGGTAATCGCCAACACCCTCACTAAACGACGCGACTTCAAAGGTAGCGTCGACATCGAAGTTCATAAAAAGGGCGACGACGGCCGGTGGGAGATCATTGACCGGGTCAAGGTCTCGAGTATCCAGTTTACGGCAAGCGTCGCTGACCTCGCCCGAGGCAAACAGGTCACCGTCAATCACGTCTGGGAAGGCCAGACCGAGCAAGGGCGACGCTTGAGCGTCCGGTTGGCTCGACCTGGAAGTGCTCAATTCGAATTGGCCACGGGCAAACTTGAAATCGATGTCGTGTTTAGCTTTGGCCTGGATGGTGAGGTGACGAACCTTCCCGTAAATCTGACTACCGAATCTGTCAGCACTCCAGACGGGTCCATCAATGGCCGACGTGCGCAGATCAATCGAGAGAGCCGTACGGCAACCTTGGAGTTGGT
Organism: Acidobacteriota bacterium; assembly: GCA_030859905.1. GTDB lineage: Bacteria > Acidobacteriota > Blastocatellia > Pyrinomonadales > Pyrinomonadaceae > PSRF01. The sequence continues at coordinate 5,141 of JALZJF010000113.1, read as the reverse complement.
GGGCCTTGGGAAACTCAGGGTGCGCGATGAAGTAATTAGGGGTGGCTCTGAGGACGGCAGGGAGGGTAAAAGGCCGGCGAAGTTGCCTGCCGAACTGTTTGTGGTATTCAGGTCAGAAGGCACATTGACCGCGGTGGACTGAATTTTTGTAGTCCCAGCCGTGACCAAAGGGTCATCGCTCGGAGCTATAGCTTTCAAGAAAGGACCTAAATGAAAAGAACCGGTTTGTCCATTATCGCCCTCTTCGCATTGCTTATCAGCCTGAGCATCCCACCGGGGATGACGAGCAGTGACAACTTCCAGGGTCCACAAGGACCGGCACTTCAAGATCATCCGGGTCGCAAGCTCCGGTCGTTGTCTCTAACCAAGACCTCTGTGATATCAGTGCCACGCTTAACGGCTCGACGCAGTCTCGCCCGATGAGAGTGGAGGCGCGACTGTAATCATCCAAGACCGCCAAGGGCCAGAAGTCAATCATGCGTCGCACCTTAACAAATCAGGGTCGAATGATTAACCCGCTAGCTGAGTTGTTCATGCTGGCGAGTCTCACCGCCGCGCTGACACCGTTCGGTCTCATGTTATCGTCCGCGAGCGTCCGCGCGCAGGATCAAGTCTTACGCATCACCGCAAACTTCAGCGCGCAGGAAGCTATTGCGCCCGGCACTCAACTCGAACTGCGCACGACGCGCTCTTTGCTGCCCGGCGAAGGACGCCTTGCCGTATTCATAGGTTCGATGGACGTGACCGCTTTGTGCGTCAAGGATGATAGTGGTTTTACTTACACACCCAGGGCGGTCCCTTTGCCGTTAGGTGAGTCGAGCGTGATTGTCTATCTGGTTTCCCAGAAGGATGAATGGACCGAGCTTGCGCGGCTGTCACTGTTGGTCGAAGAGCTGAAACCGGCCGCGCCTGGCGCCGAAGGAAACCGCAGTGGCACTCCCGGTTCTGACATCGACAGTCTCACCGAAACTACGACCAGGAAGAATGAGGGCGCCAAGCAGTTCCAATTCATCCCGAGCGTTTCGGTGAACGTCAAAGCACAGTCGGTAGCCCTGTTTTTTCCTGAATCAAGTCGACCTGATCGAATCAACTTCACCGATGTTGCGGTGCAAATGAGCATGCAAGGCAATTACAGTCGTGGTCCGCTGGCGATGCAGAACCAGTTTGATCTGGCCGGCTCGAGCGTGCAGAACGAAGCCTTGCGATTCGGACAGTTGGGAAACAACGCGATGCAGTTGGATCTCTCCAGTTACCTGATGCAGTACAGGTTTCACAAGGCGAAACTCGCAATAGGAAATGTTTCCTTCGGCAGCAATCGGCATTTGATCAATAGCTTTTCAAGTCGCGGACTTTCTTTAACTGTGCCGATCACGAAACGCTTCGATGTTTCGGCAGCCGCGATGAATGGCACGAGCATCGTCGGCTTTAACAATTTCTTTGGCGTCACCCAAAGCAAACACCAGGTCCTGAGCGGCGCGCTCGGCATTGAGCTGTTGACAGACCGTCCCGGGGGACTAAGAGTTGAAGTCGGCGCCCTCCATGGCTCGCTCTTGCCGCGCAGTAGTTTCAATCAAGGCAACGTTACTGACGCCGAACGAAGCTTGGGCGGAAGCATTCGAGTAGTCGCCAGCGACAAGGCACAGCGCTTTCGTTTTGACGGGGGCTTTGCCCGCAGTCGCTTTACTAATCCGGCGGACCCTTTGCTCTATCAAGGCCGAAATGTGGTGCCGGTCGTTGCCGTCACGCGCAACGCGCGTTATCTGGATGTCAGCTACGATCTGCTAAGGGGCTTCAAGCTCAGCGAAAGCAGGCCGGTAAACTTGACGGTGGCTTACCGGCATGAGCAGGTGGCCCCCCTTTACAGGAGCGTGGCTGCATCTTCTCAGGCGGACCGCTTAAACAACCAATGGGATATCAATGGCGGTGTCGGTCAGGTAACACTGGCCTTCAGTCATACTCGCAGCAACGATAATTTGGCCGGTATCCGTTCGATCCTTCAGACCCTGACACGCCGCAGAGCCTTTAACTTCGCAGCGCCCGCAAGCTTGTTCTGGGGGAATGCTGAAAAGCCTTCAGTCTGGCTCCCGCGCCTGTCGTATAGCTTCGACCGAGTGCATCAGTTCGCAGCATTTGTTCCCATCAATGGCGACTTTTTTTCCCCCTCACAGATTCCCGATCTAATCGCCACCAACCAAACCTTCGGAGCTGAGTGGCAGCTTCCCCGCTCGCTGCGCCTCGGTTATCGGTTTAATCACTCGTTCCAGGACAGCCGCCAACTCGGACGGGAAAGAGGAGATCTGCAAAATATGGTTAATGGGGTCAGTTTCGGATTTAGCCCGCATAAGGCGCTCGATCTCAGCTTTGATGTCAACGCCGATCGCTCGAGTAATTTCGAGCAGAATACTCTTGATAACACGCTGCGTTTCGGAACAGGTCTGACGTGGCGACTGAGTAAGACCATGGCGTGGGCCATGAATGTTTCCACCACCGGAGCAGGTAATCGAGCTAACACGAGCTCCCGGCGGGACGCTGATTTCGATATTCAGTACTCCTGGCGGTTTCTCACCATCGAGAAGAGCCGCTTCAGGAAAACCCAGGGCCAGTTTTTCATCCGTTACGCGAACCGCTACGCTTCGGCCAGCGATCGGATTTTTGGATTCAATACGTTCACCAAGCTGCAGACTTTCAATGCGGGGTTGAGCTTTACCTTCTTCTAGGAGACTGTCGAATAGACAAAGGGCGCGGGAGAGAGGAGTTGTTCTACCGGTTCCTGGAAGCGGGCAAACTGGAAGTTGTGGATTCGGTTTGAGGCTCTTAGGGCTTTCGGTTTTCACCCCGTAGGGGCGAAATGTCTATAGCCAGGGAATGCCGCCCCCCTCCCGACTCCTTTCGAAGGAGCGGGACGTTTCTTGAGCGGTATTAATCTAGTTGAGTCCCGCTCCTCCGAACGGAGTTGAATCGGTTTAGCGCGGTGGTTCTATAGACATTTCACTCCTAACGGAGTGGTTTGAATGAGAAGGCACTGTTTTATCCGAGAGACTCGCAGACTGACCGCCTTGTCGAGGCGCCGAGGGTCCCGGTAATAGGTGAAAACAAGCCGGAGATCGTAATAATGATAAAGATCCAAACATCTGCAAGAAACCCGCTTCGATCACTCTGGCGTGGCACGTGGCGCTCGTGGTGCATTGGCGGTTTTGCTCTTGGACTGATCTGCGCCTTCGCGGTTCACTCCACAGCTCAAATCAGAGTTAGTCCGGATGGCGTGAATGTGAGCACGCAGACTCCCACCATTGCTTTTTTGACTTTTGGCAATTTGAGCAATCAGAAACCGGCTGAAGCAACCTGGTGTGGTGAGTTGATATCTGCGACACCGGATCTGGGACTGAAGTGCAATCCAGCCACTATATTCGGTGTCATCCCGGCCCGCTACGATCGCCCGACGCAAAGTGGAACCAGCGCCTACACGGATATCATGACGTTGCCGGCCTCCGTGTCGCGACGTGCCTATCAGGCCGCCGCAGGGGGCGCTACATCGAGTTTCTTTTTTGTCCGCCGATTTGTGAGCACGGTTGGTGGGCCAGACGAGTTTGTGGTGGTTACCTGCCGGATGGCTGGCGGCATGGCCGGCAGTCCCTTCTCTCTGACGGATGTCGAGATAGGTTTCTCCGGAGTCGACAAACCAATCCTGTTTTCCCGGCTCGGCGAAAAGTTGCCGCAGATCGAAGCCGAGATCACCTACACGGGGACCGGCCGGCTTAAAGGACGTTGGGAAGTGGTGATGCCCGGTGAAGAGCCTCCAGCCGCAAGAGATCTTTTGACCGAGGCTACGCTGCCTATCGAACAACGCGGCACCCAACGTCGCTACACGCAGTTGGAGCGCTTCAACATCTTCCTGCCGGCGCGGAGAAATTACACATTGCGCGGTCCGGATCCTGACAAGCTGCCCGTGCGGGTGGCAGGAGAATACATGGTGCTGTTGCGCGTGGAGGCTTCAGATGATGTCGGCGCCGTCTCCGATCTATCTCAGGTAGGCGCGGGACCGGGAGTGGTCGAAAGCGGAGCCGTTTCCGGTATTCCCATGCCCGTGCTGCGATACTTTGTCGGGGCCGGCGCTGTCGCGACTCTCAACCAACTGACACCAGCCGCGGATAGGATCTTTGGACCGATGGGCGTAATTGACTTTGCCTGGATGGATGTGGAGAGAGCCCATTTGTATCTCCTGGAGATTACCGACACTACCGGCAAGTCGGTTTTGTCGGCTCTGTTATCACCAGGGATGGGGACTTATCGCGCTCCGTCCTGGCTAAGAGAACGAAGCGGAGCGGGCGAGTTGCGTTGGCGCGTGATTGCCCTGAATGAAACAGGTCAGCAACTCGCGGAATCCTCCTGGCGGAATTTACGCTTTAGTGAAGCGGCTGCCGGTGCCGAGAAACCCAATCCCTAGTTTAGCAGGCTGCTGAAAAGTGGCGGGCAGCAATAGAAGCAGCAACACGATCCACGAAATGACACGAAGTACCTCGAATTAAGTCATCCATTTCGTGTTGTTTCGTGGATCGTGTTTGTCTTTCAGCAGCCAACTAGAGTCAGTGATCGGGAGTCTGGTTTCAAGGGTCGCATGATGACTGTTTCACCAACCTGAGAGAACAGGCTGACTATTCAACTACCCACGTGTCGCCGCTGTTGATGAGCTTATCAAGATCGCCCGGCCCGTTCCTCGAAATTGCCGCATCAATCTGGTCCACCATCATTTCTTCATAGGTGGCGCGCTCGATCGCCCGAAAGATCCCGACCGGCTGCGGGAAATCCGGCTGTTCCATACGGGCGAGCATGAACGCTACCGACGGATCCTGAAGGTAGATGTCGTGCACCAGTAGATCGGCTTCGGTGATACCATTCTCGCCCAGCGTTACCACTTCCGGATGCGCGCCATTCATCCGAATGCCCCTGTGACGGTCCTTCCCAAAAATCATCGGCTTACCGTGCTCGAGATAGAGCACGCGATCCGACCTCACGCTCCTCTCAGCAAATTGATCGAAAGCGTGGTCGTTAAAGATATTGCAGTTCTGATAGACCTCGATGAAAGAAATTCCTTTGTGTTTCGCCGCGGCTTCAACTACCGACCCGAGATGTTTGACATCGAT
>JALZJF010000092.1 GCA_030859905.1 Acidobacteriota bacterium | reverse complement strand
ACATTGAAGCGCGCACTAGGCGAAACCCTTTGCCGGGCGGTCTGGAGATCGCTCTGCTGCCCAAGAAGACGCGCGGCGAGACGGTCGTGGCCGTGATGACCCTGCGCTACGGTGACGAGAAGAGTTTGATTAATCGCTCAACCGCCGCGCATCTAGTCGGGCACATGCTCACGCTCGGCACAACCAAGCGCACGCGTCAGCAACTCAAGGACGAGTTCGACCGCCTCAAGGCCCGCGTCGGCATCGGGAGCAGTGCCACAGAAGCTAACGTCTTTATCGAAACCGTGCGCCAGAATCTTCCTGCGGTGATGCGCCTCGTAGCGGAAGCCTTGCGCGAACCGTCGTTCCCCGAGAGCGAATTCGAGCAACTTAAGCGGGAGGAATCTGCCAGCATCGAACAAGGAAAGAGCGAACCCGGTACCATCGCTTCCACCCTGTTCAGTCGCCACATCGAGCCATTCCCAAAGGGCGACGTGCGATACGTCCGGACTCCCGACGAGCAGATCGCAGAAGTCAAAGTGACGACGCTCGACGACGTAAAGAAGTTCTACCAGGACTTTTACGGCGCCTCGAACGCGCAACTCGCCGTCGTAGGCGACTTCGATGATAAGGAGGTTGAGCGTCTCGCCATCGAACTCTTCAGCAATTGGAAGAGCCCGCGACCTTTCGTGCGCGTGGTGAGAGTCTACAAGGAGGTTCCAGTCATTAACAAGTCCATCGAAGCACCCGACAAGGCGAATGCCTTCTTCATTGCGGGCCTGAACTTCAAGGCCCGTGACGATAACCCGGACTACCCAGCGCTGGTACTGGGCAATTACATGCTCGGCGGCGGCTTCTTAAACTCGCGCTTGGCAACGCGCATCCGGCAGAGAGAAGGTCTCAGTTATGGCATCGGATCAAGCGTGTTCGTTAGTGCGCTCGACGAGTTAGGGTCCTTCAGAGCCTCCGCCACCTACGCCCCCCAGAACGTTGAAAAATTGGAGTCCGCGTTCAAGGAGGAGATCGCGCGGATACTGAAGGAGGGTTTCACTGCCGAAGAGATCGCCGCCGCTAAGTCCGGTTATCTCCAATCAAGGCAGGTGACGCGTGCGCAAGATGCATCTCTAGCGAACGCCTTGGCTTCGTATCTTTTCCTCGACCGGACGTTTGCGTGGGACGCCGAGTTCGAAAAGAAGATCGCAGCGCTTACCCCAGAGCAGGTTGTATCGGCGATGCGTCGGCACATTGACCCGACGAAAATTATCATCGTCAAAGCAGGTGATTTCGCCAAAATCGTACAGAAAGCTCCGACGAAATAATCTTTCGCGCTTATGCCAGACATTCGATTGAATACAATTCAAGTAAGGACAAAATCGGAAGACTAAAGCATGAAAATTTTACTATTCGCCAATCCTGCAATACAACTTCTATTAGCAACGATCCTAATGACTTCCGGCAATTTCTATTCGACTCCGTTGCCTCAGTCAGCCCCAGACATCGGCGTTAGCGGGTCTCTTTCGGCAAATAGGACGCAACGCGGAAGAACTGTTCAGGCTTCAGTCGTGATGGATATCCCTTCCGGCTATCACGTCAACTCGAGCAAGCCCCTGGAAAAGTTTCTTATCCCTACAAGTCTTAAGATTGAGGCGCCAAAAGGCATTCGCGTGGGGCCGGTAAGTTATCCGCGCCCGGTGTTGCGCAGTTTTAAGTTTTCGAAAAACAGGGTTTTGGTTTACGAAGGTCGCGCTACCACACACTTCAAGCTTACCGTTCCCAAAAGTTACAATTCAGGGTCGGCGGAAGTCAAGGTGCGATTGAGATATCAGAGCTGCGACGATGAGGTTTGCTTTCCGCCGCAAACACGTGAAGTCAGTTTGTGGTTAAACATCGAGTAGCAGTTCAGAGTCTCATTACGCTCGAGCGCGCGAAGGTAGCACAGAAATTACCACCAGCTACTCTTCGCGTTTTGGTCCTCTGCGCGCACGGGAGTGCGGTAAAGTCGAAGTGATGAAGATATGGAACGAACGCGTCTTACCTTACACCAATTCACGAGGGCATTGAACCGATTCTCGGCATGCGATTTTCCAGTGTGTGAGACACATGAGTTTTTGAAAAGCACCATTCTGACACGAGAACAATTCCAGCCATATTTGTTTGTAGCATCAGATCAATACACGCGAAATCTAATCTACAGATCACCTGAGTACGAACTGCTTTTGATTGCTTGGCCAGGTGGACAGGCCGCGCCGATACATGGCCATGAGGGAGAGAAGTGTTGGGCGCGAGTGGAAAGCGGTGAACTTCGCTTCACCAATTACCGCGAGATCCCATCAGGTGGCTCTTTCAAGTTGAAAACGCTTTCAGAGAGGATTGGCGGACCTGGTTATTTAGACGGCCCTGCCGATATTCATAAGGTTGAGAACACTTCTACCCAACTCGCAGTGACGCTTCATCTTTATTCTCGTCCCTTCGAGGCTTGCGACATCTACGATGTTGAGAGTGGTCGCAAGCTCAGAAAGACGCTTGTGTATTACAGCAAGTTTGGCGAACGCGAGCAGAACAAGAATTATTAAGTCGTTGGACCGCACTCCTGTTCGAAGCTGCAAAAAAAGGGGGAATAGAGTCCCCGTTGAGCAAGCCCTTGCGTCAGAGGCCAAAAGAATGCATTTAACCTAGGAGGTCTAAATGATAGTCGAACTCATGATGTACAGTGTTGCCCAGTTGGCAAGGGTAAGGGTCGTTGCATTGGTTGGAGTAGTTGTGATGATTATCAGCACTCTTTCGCGAGCGCAGACTCCCGCCGTTTCCAAGTCTGCGCCTGATCCCACCGCCTCGGAGGCTGCCGCGTGTCCGACATTGGCATGCTTGTGCGGTAACGAAAATCCATCCTACCAGGGTGGCAACCCCTGCTACGCAGTTGATCTTCCACGCCCGGAATCGATTGAGCCGCGCTACTACACGTTTCTGTTTCGTCCAAACACGAATAGCATCAGTCGGGGGTTCGTGTACCGGATGACCCTCAGAAACGGTGGAGAGAAGGTCGTTCGCGCCGTCGAGTGGGACTACATCTTTATTGATGGCGAGACTCAGGCGGAAGTCGCGCGTCATCACTTTTACAGCGAGACGAAAGTGCGGCCTCACCAGCGCAAAGCTGTGGTTGAATACTCCTCATCTCCGCCGACGAGGGTAATCACTGTTAGAGCCCTCTCGCAACCTGAATCAAATCGCTTTATCGAGAAAGTCGTGATCAGGCGGATTGCGTACGGGGATGGCTCTGTTTGGGTACAACCGTTTCTTCCTCCAGTGAACTTCATGCCGAGCGGTAAAAACCATTGACGGCAAACAAAGGAGAACGCTGCTACTTGGCAGTTACAAGCAACGACAACGAGGTTGATTCAGCGCTAGAAGAGAACGGTGCACATTACGCATGATTTCTCTGTGATACAAATCCGCGGTTCGAGAGGAAAGCGGATTCTCCGATACTTGAAGGAGGCTTTCCTTCCCGTAACGGGAGGTTAGCGGCTATTTGCCGTGCGACTATTTGATTGTAAGTGAAGGCCAGCTTCTTATATCTAACGAGATCCGAGATTGTACCTACCAAAAGTAATCCCCAGGTGAATAAGTAGAGAAAACCCATTCCTATTTGGCCAAGCCAAAAGCGTTGGAGTCCTGGGATAGCAACTAATCCGACAATCGCGGTGAGCAAAACTGTGTGAGGGTCTTTTCGTCTTTCTCGATATGCGGTCGCGAACAGTTGAGCCTGCGCGTGTGACATCTGCTCAATCAGATCTTGAATATAGAATCGTTCCGTTTCTTCCAGTTCAGGCAAATAGTGAGTGATGAGAGGCATATGTGGTCTCCAAAGCGAAGAACTTTTGTCGCTTATTTTACCGCCGTGTCAAGGCAGTTGTCTACGTATTTGAATCCTTGCTTGCGGCCGGTTGCAGACCTCTGGCCGAGGCGCTCCCGATGGACCTGCAGAACTACAAGATCGGTCCCGTCGCAGTGGATTCCTAGACATAACAGATGGTATGAGATTACGGATGCCGGACACGCCGAGAGCTCAAAGCGTGAACAACGTCAAGGCGCACATCTCCTCTCAAGTATCATCATTCGCTTGCGAAGCGTGGTGCGTGGCATGTTCAATTGCCGAGCAGCCTCTGCCAAGTTGCCGTCCGCTTGGTCAACGTGACGGCGATAGAGATCTAGGTCTTGGCTACATCGACATCGACATGGCACTTTCCCTATAGTACTCAGACTATTGAGCTCGGAAACCTGATGCTGCTCTATCGATTCCACGCACTGAAGTGGTCTGGGATTGGCGAGTTGATTCAACTCAGGAACACTACGAACGTCTGGTTCTGTAACTATCCCTTGCTCCCCCACTCTAAGAGCCAATCTTTTTGTAATGTTTTCAAGTTCGCGCACATTTCCCGGCCACGAATAAGCTTCCAGAATCGCCAGCACATCGGGAGCAATCCGTTCGGATACTTGGCGAGCATTCTTCTCGTTGTATTTGCGGATGAAGTGCTGCACTAAGGGTAAGATGTCTTCCTGCCGGTGACGCAACGCAGGCGCCCGGATTTCCAAGACGTTAACTCGATAATACAGGTCGTTACGGAACTTGCCTTCTGAAACGTCCCGCTTTAAATCATGATTCGTCGCCACTACGACTCGGCTGTCTATTTCAATTTCTTTCGGGTCTGTACTGCCAACAGGTCGCACGGTGCCTTCCTGGAGAACGCGCAATAACCTCTGTTGCATATTCAATGACATTTCGGCGAATTCATCTAAAAAGATCGTCCCTCCGCTTGCTGCTTCAAAGAAACCCTTCTTGTTAGTTATCGCCCCGGTGAATGATCCTTTCACATGACCGAACAATTCAGACTCAAGCAGAGACTCCGTCAACGCGCCACAATTGATAGGCAGAAATGGTTTGTTTCGACGCGCGCCAAGGTCATGGACGCCGCGAGCGATTAGTTCCTTCCCCGTACCGGATTCTCCGGTAATCAATACGGTCTCTTCGGACCTTGCCACAATACGAATCGTTCTCTTTAGACTCTGCATGAGCTCGGATTCGCCAATCAGCCTTGAGTCGAGTTTATCAAGTATGTGATCGCGAATTTCATCATGAGCAGAGCGCAATGGCTTGAGTGGCATGGCTCGCGAGATGATCCCGCTCTGGGAGTGAAATGAATCTTTATGAGTGGATTCCACTTCTTTGCCCTCAGCGCACACGCAAACGACGTTTCGCCAGCAGAAGCTCTTCGGCGATACTTCGCTATCATCGTGAAAACACTTGGTGTCTGACTGTCTCGCACAAGCTTGAGGAAAAACGCGTAGAACAATCGGTGTGCCATTGAGCTTTCCTCATTCAGCGCGATATGTAGTCGGGCCATTGAGTCACATATGACTCACGAGGTCACATGTGACACCTCCCTGGGTCATATGTGACTCAAGCCCTCCTTCCCTTTCATTCGATGTGGCGATTTGATCTGGCACTCGTGTTGCCTCGGATAGATCGTCCACTTACTAAGTGTGTGACCTATAAACGTGACTGCTGCTTTGAAGATCACTTGTTAAGGTTTCTATGCCCGCAATAGATCCAAACCATGCCGTCGAAAGCTACCGAACCCAAATTCTCAATTGAACAAGTCGCCAAGATTCTGGGCGGACTGCATCCAACCACTGTGCTTCGGCTTCTACACAAACGGAGGCTCGGCTATTACCAATTTGGAAGCCGAAAACTGGTAGGACAGAGTCATCTCGACCACTATGTCCAACTCGCCGAACGCGAAGCCAAAGCAAAGTCGATTCACTAATAAGAAGGCTCGCCACTACAGCGAGCCTGCCCAACCACAAAGGTGTTTCCGAACAGAATCTAATTCACAGCTTCTGACTCGGTTGTCGCCTCGTTCTTCTTTTCAGCCGCCAAACGATGCGTCTCTTGCCATTCATCAAGCACACCCGCCGCCCTTACAAGCACTGCATGATCCGGGTTGATATATCGATTAGTAGTCTTGGGATTCCTATGCCCTAAGACCTTACCGACATGCACAACAGGCAAAACCTCGGATAAACGAGTACCCGCTGAGTGCCGTAAATCATGGAAACGAACGGCCTCTAAACCACTCCTCCTACAGGCGCCACCCCAGCTTCGCCTTACATTTCTTGTAATACCGAAAACCAGCAACTCGGACGGCTTCTTACCAGATTTAAGCCGGCGAAAAGCCTTGACTGGCTTGTTCTGCTGAAGATCTAATAGGGTCTCCTTCAAGCGCTCAGTCATGACCGCATCGCGCTTAAGCAAAGCACCATTCCTACCCTTATAACTGATGAGAGATCTAATCACACCCTGATCAAAATCTACCTGGGGCCATGTCAGTCTCAAGAGTTCACCTTTTCGAGCTCCGGTATCCAGACCCGTGATGACCAACGCTCTCAAATGACGACGATCTTCACCTTCACATTCTTTGAGCAAGCGCTGCTCTTGTTCATACGTCAATATTGTCTCACGCTGCTGCTCATCCGCAGTGTTAATCAACTCTCCAGGCCTCGCCTTAGTAAATGGACTCACTGGGATCCAGTCATTAATTCTAGCCTCGTTAAGCATTGCTCGAAGGGTATTCATCTCCCGATTCACAGTGCCAACATTTACATTACCGCCACCCTTTGTCTTGCTACGCAAACGGTGATTCCGGTATGCACGTAAGTTTCCAACCTTGATATCCCGCAGTCTGATTCTTCCAAAAAACTCTTTGAAGTGTTTCAGGTGTGCTTCATAAACGCTGGTATCCCTTACGCCAAACAGCTTGTTACCCGCCTCGTCATACTCCGCCTCACAATACTTCGTTTCCTGACAGTGCTTCGCCAACTGCTCAAACGTCATTTCATCGGACTGGACGGCGATCTCCCCGCCGTCGAGGTATTCATTTTCAAGGTCTTGCCTAAGTCGCTTAGCCTCGCCTGGCGCCCAGGCGGTCCGGTGCTTTTGCTGGCGCTTACCGTTCTCATCGTAGTAACTAAGAACGGCAGCGTATTCGGTTCTGCCCCGGCGCTTTCTCTTGGTAATAGTCGACGAATACTTCATCGCTGGAGCCCCTTCAATTCTAAGCAGAGACCGAACTTAATCAGCAAGATTTGATCCACAGGAGAACGGCAATATAACACACAAATCACCTAAAATTGTGTGCCAAATTGTGTGCCAAATTTTTGGAAGGTTTCGAGAAGTCAAGGTTTGTTAATAAAATTGGTAGGCGCGTGGGGATTTGAACCCCAGACCCCTACCGTGTCAAGGTAGTGCTCTACCCCTGAGCTACGCGCCTATAAAACGATTCTCAAATTCGCTGAGACCTAACTGATTGAACGAAGCCCGAAAGTAACAAACGGCCGTCGAAGGTGTCAAGGCCTTCGAATCACCTTTCGCGCACGTTTATTAATGAGGCAACGGGGTCATAAACTGGGCCATAGATATGGGGCCCTGGTGCAATTTCGATTCGGTGCTATTAGGCCAAGACTGCCAAAGGCATGGCGGACGGCGAACCTACCTCAGCACCTTCGAGTGCTGAGGGATCGGCGTAATCAATGTGTTGCCTTGCCCTGGTCCTGCCCAAAACGCACCAGTATAGGCCCACCTATTTACCGAATCCGGGTCGCAGAGTATACTCTGGTGGAACACAACCTCAACCTCACAAGGAGTAGTAACCATGGATAGCAATTCCAACGAAGCCGTGACCAAACCTACACTTGAAACTATTCTCGAGCGCATCAATTCACTGGGGGAAAGCTTGGGCGCCCTGCGAGACGAGTTTGGCGCCCTGCGCAATGAGTTTGGCGGCCTCCGCAATGAGTTTGGAGCCCTCCGCAATGAGTTTCAATTATTTCGGGGAGAGATCGAGATTCGCCTGGATCGTATAGAGAGCCTGACTAATCAGACTCGAGCTGAGATGCTCACCCTGCGTGCAGACTTCCGGGAGTTTAGGGCCCAACCGAAGGAATCAGTTGCCTGAAAGATACTGTTGCCTATTCAACAGGTAACTCAGACTTTCGAGGCCTCACCTGCGACCCGGTCCCATTCGGCATACAACGATTGGAGTCTCGTCTCCGTCTCTTGGTACTCATAATTGAGCTGAATCACCCGGGTCGCATCCCGCGCGATGTCCGGCTCGCCCATCTGTTGGGAGATCTCTTTCAATCTCGTTTCCGTTTGAGCGATCTCAGCCTCGAGGCTTTCCGGCGTACGGGCATCGACCTTTTTCTTCTTGATGACCTTTACACCCGAAGAGCTTGAAGATCCCGGCGTCGCATTCCTTTTCCCTTTTGCTGGTTGCTTTTGGCTTCTCGAAGCTTGTGGGAGAGTTTCTTCTTCTGGCGACGCAAGAGTTAGGGGCTCAGCTCGCACAAGATTAGCAGGAGCGGAACTCTCCGGCCTGGAAACCGCGCCCGATGCCAAGCGACTGGCTCTCCAATCGTGATACTCGGTGTAGTAGCCGTCGTAGTGTTCCGCCACTCCCTGACCATCTAGCGCCAGCATCTGCGTAGCCACGCGATCGAGAAAATAACGATCGTGACTGATTGTGAGTATAGTTCCTTCGTAGGCGTCGAGCGCCTTTTCCAGCGCTTCGCGGGAGGGGATGTCAAGATGATTAGTTGGCTCATCCAGCACGAGCACATTCACGCGCGAATAGATCAACTTCGCGAGCGCCAGACGCCCCTTTTCGCCGCCAGACAAATCGCCAACCTTCTTGTAAACGTCGTCTCCCGTGAAAAGAAACTTTGCCAAAAACGATCTTAGCTCTCCCGCAGTGGCGCTCGCGGAAGCAACGCGGCGGAGCTCCATGATAATTTCGTTTCGCTCATCAAGATCGTCGAGCTGCTGCGCGTAGTAGCCTATCTGAACCTTTGTACCCCACTGAATCTCGCCGGCAAGCGCGGGAATTTTCTTGAGGATAGTCCGGAGAAATGTGGTCTTCCCTGATCCATTGGGTCCGATGATTCCCAAACACTCCCCACGGCGCAGAATAAAAGAGATGTCGCGGGCCAACAGCTTGTCCGGATAACCGATGACGGCCTCATGAACCATCAGGACGTGGTTGCCCGTACGCTCAATCGTTTGCAGTCGAAAATCGCCCGAGGATCTATCCGCCCTGACGGAGTCAACTCTTTCGAGCTTTGCCAACATCGTGCGACGTGATTTGGCTTGCTTGGTTTTCTGCCCGGCAAGATTGCGTCGAATAAACTCTTCAGTCTTTTCGATCAACTGTCGTTGATTCTCATAAGCCCGTTGCTGCGCTTCGCGTCGTTCCTCCCGCTCGACCAAATAAGCCGAATAGTTGCCCGTGTAACTTGAAGCGCGGCCGTTTTCCAGCTCCACAATCCGACGACAAGCCCGATCAAGAAAGTAACGATCGTGGCTAATGATCACATAGGCAGAGGCATAAGTTTGCAGGAATTCTTCAAGCCATTCGACCGCGGTAACATCCAGGTGATTGGTGGGCTCATCGAGCAAAAGGACGTCCGGTTCGGCGAGTAGTAGCCGGGCGAGCCCCAGCCGGTTCTGCTGGCCACCTGAGAGTTTTTCGGTTTCCAGCGACCATTGCTCCCGCTCAAAGCCCAACCCTTGCAGGATCGATTCGGCCTTGGCAGCGTACTCGAATCCGCCTTCACGTTCAAACTCGTGCTGCAGATCACTGTAACGCTCCAGCACTTTTTCCAGATCGGCATCGACTTCGGCCATGCGATGTTCGAGCTCGTGCATTTCGTGCTCGATTTGTTGCAAGCGACCGAACGCCGCCAGCGCCGATTCGTGCACCGTGGTCCCAGATTCAAAATGAATGTGCTGCGCGAGCAGACCCAACCGTAGTCCTCGCACCCGCACCACTTCTCCCCGGTCCGGCGATTCCTCGCCGCTAACCAGTCGGAAAATGGTTGTCTTGCCCGCACCATTGCGTCCTACCAGACCTACGTGTTCACCGGGATTAATTTGCAAAGTCACGCCGCGCAAAATGTCGTGCGTGGTGTAGGACTTGTGCACGTCTGAAAGACGAAAAAGCATAGTCTGGAGTCCGGGACGTACGAAGCGGGTGCGGGCTTAATCAGTCCACCCAACACCCGCCTTTCAATAGCACAGCCTTAACCCAGTTATTTCGGCGTCCCGCTCGCGTTCGGGCTGGCTGCCGGCAATATCGCCTGTGGCGTGGCTGTTGCCCGCGCACCCTCAGCCGGCGATGCTGCTACGCCCGAAGAAGCGGGACGCAAGCCCAGATTGCTCGGGTTGGAAAGCATATTGGCGGACAGACTGTTTACTATTTTGGACTCGTTCATGGCCACTTCAAGAAGCGCTGCATTTAGAATTTCCTTTCGTTGATTAGTCAGAGCCTGAGTAATCTGCTGACGAACGCCGGGGCTTTCGAGCGTTAGGTTTTCAGTTTGTAGTCGCTTCTCTGCCAGCTTAAAAACATACCAGCGACTGTTTACCTGCTTGGGCTCGGTGAAGCTCCCTACCTGCATAGGACCCATGAGCAAGTCGATCACCTCCTTTGGAAGACCGGCCTGTTTCAAACCGTCCTCGCTAAAGAAGCCGATGTCACCACCCCGAACCAAACTGTTCGCATCTTCACTCTTAGACCGCGCGACCGTGGCGAAGTCCGCTCCGCCCTTCAGTTGCTGATACACGTTATCAATTTTTAACTTCGCCTCGGCCTCGTTCTTAGCGTCGTTCTGAATACCCTGCCCGGAATTGTCAGCTGGATCCACAATAATCACCGCCAGAGCGGCACCCCGTGCGCTGATAAACTGTTGCTGATTGGCGTTGTAAAACTCTTCAACTTCCTTGTCATTAACCGTGATTTTCGCGCTGAACTTATCCTGAAGGTTCTTGATCGCTATGTCCTTGCGTGCCTCAGTCCGCAAGGATTCCATGGTGAGATTCTGCTCCGTCAAGCTCTTCTGAAAGTCATCATCGGTCATGCCGCTTTGTTGCTTTTGCTGGTTGATCAGCGCCGTAATCTGGTCCTCGGTGGGCAACACCTTCTCCCGCTCAGCTCGCTGATGCAAAACTTCCCTCTGGACCAAACTGCCGAGGATCTGCAAGCGAGCCTGGGCCAGCTCGAGTTGAGAAAGTTGCGATTGCTTGCCTCCAGCCTGCTGGTTCAGCGCTCGTTCCACTTCTGCCAGCATGATGGTTTTGCCGTTCACGGTAGCTGCAACCGTGCTGTCTTTGACGTTGGAGCCCCCGCCCGAGCTGCACGCATTTGCTCCGAGCCCGATCAGCGCCAGAAGTGTGACTGTGGTTAGTAAGCTTGCAGGTTTATGCACGGTCAGTGCTCCTTCTAGAAGTACTAATAAGAGTCGGGAGTCGATGACTGCTTGACGATTTAGAAACGCGTTTGTTATAAGTCTTGATTCGCGATATTACTATTGGCTGCACCGTACAGCAGCACTGTTGGCTGGTTGCCCTTGGAGGTTTCATTAGTAATGGCTAAACGCTGCGAAGTTTGTGGGAAGGGTCCCCAGTTCGGCAATAACGTATCTCACGCGAATAATCGTGCGCCGCGCCGGTTTAATCCAAATTTGCAATCGATTCGAGTCCAACTGCCTCAGGGTGGCGCGCAACGAAAGAAAGTCTGCACACGCTGCATTAAGGCTGGCAAGATTTCTAAAGCCGCCTAAAAAACTTCCTTCTGAAACTCTCATAGAACCAGTACTTACAACCTAAAGATCCGCGCCGGACTTATCACTCTTCCACTAAAGCTATTACTTCGATCTCGACTCTTGCGTTGCGCGGTAAACCTGCCGCTTGCACCGTCGCTCTAGCTGGTGGATCGCTCTTGAAGAACTGAGCGTAAACCTCATTCATGGCCGCGAACTCATCCATCTCGGCAAGGAAAACAGTTGTTTTCACGATCCGGTCCAAGCCACTGCCGGCAGCCTCCAGCACCGCGGCCACATTCTTCATCACCTGCTCAGTCTGCTCTGCTATTCCCCCGGCCACGAATTGACCGCTCGCTGGATCTATTGGTATCTGGCCGGATGCATAAACAAAGCCACGGGCCCTGACTGCCTGCGAATAGGGACCAATTGCCTGTGGAGCTCGGTCGGTTTTGATAATCTGCTTCACGTTGGAGACCGCCTCAATTTCGATGTCGAAAACAAAGGCGGGATTTTAACAGAAAGGTTTGCTTAAGAGCAAAGCACCGCGCCGGGCGATAATGGGATTCCGCAGCCGACCTTTCCAAGCAAGCTGGCGTAAAGACGATCCACGAAGTCACACGAAATCACACGAACGCGATTTCTTGACGGTTCGTGGATCGTTTGGTCGGTCGAACTTGCTCAAGCAGCAAAGGGTGCCTTTCTCACAGGCACGAAGCATGACCAACGTTAACTAAGCCATGCCCTGCATGCGCTCGACGTCGATGACTCCGGGAACTCCTTTAATCGAGTTAATCACCTTATCCAGGTGTTTCACATCAAAGACTTCTACCGTCACTTCTATATGCCCTCGTTCATCAGGAGCCACCGAGGCGCGCGCGTCACGAATGCCCGTCTTCATGTCCGAAATGGCGCCGGTTATGCCGGCGATCATGCCGGTACGATTTTCAGTAACCGCCAGCAGTTTCACAGCATAGGCCGTCTTGTCTTGTTTGCCAGCCCATTCCACTTCCACAATACGTTCCCGATTTACCATTAACTGCATGACGTTTTTACATCGTTTGGTGTGAACCGCCACGCCCTTGCCGCGGGTCACGTAGCCAATGATGTCCTCGCCATGCAAGGGGTTGCAGCAACGCGCCCTGGTAACCATCAAGTCGTCAACGCCGCGAACCACAATCGAGTCGTCACCCAGGTGGATTAGTTTCTTGACTGCGCGCACTCCGCTGCGCAAGCGCGACTCTTTTTGCTTATCAAGCTGTTCGAACTGTTCAGGACCAAGATACTTGGCGATTACGTTGCGCGGTATGAGCTTGCCATAACCGATCGCCGCCAACAGGTCGTCAACGCGTCCGTAGCCATACTCACTGGCCACCCTTTTCATTTCGCCGTCGTTGGGACTCAGCACCTTCCTTACGGCGAGCTGGAATCTGGCCGCTTCTTTTTCAAACAGCTTCCGGCCAATCTCGATCGACTCGGCACGCTGCTGCTCAGCTACCCAGTGGCGAACACGATTTCTCGCTCGCGAAGTGACAATGAAATTGAGCCAATCTCGGGAAGGGTGTGACGAAGACGAGGTAATGATCTCTACGACATCACCGTTCTGGATCTGCGTTCTGAGTGGCACCATGCGCGTATTAATCCGCGCGCCGGTGCAGGTGTTACCGACCTCTGAGTGGATCATGAACGCAAAGTCGACGGGCGTGGCCCCACGCGGCAATTGAATAACCTTGCCCATAGGAGTGAAGGCGTAGACGTCCTTCGGGTAGAGATCCAATTTTAGAGAGTCGAGGAAGTCGCGCGAGTCTTTGACTTCCTGCGTCCACTCAACCAGCGAGCGCAGTGCTTGCAGCGCCTGGTCATCATCCCGCGAGCCGCGTTTCCCCTCCTTGTACTTCCAGTGGGCGGCCACTCCCTCCTCGGCGATGTGATGCATGTCTTCAGTTCGAATTTGGACCTCGAACGACTGGCTATTGGAACCGATCACGGAGGTGTGCAGCGACTGGTATAGATTGTCTCGTGGCGTTGCAATCCAGTCCTTAATGCGACCGGGAACCGGCTTCCAGGTGTTATGAATCACGCCCAGAGCGGCGTAGCAGTGCCGGATCTCGTTCGGAGTGATAACCCGCGCGGCCACTAAATCGTAGACCTGGTCCAGGCTGATCTTCTGGCGTCGAAGCTTCTTCCAGATGGAATAAAGTCGTTTCACTCTCCCGTCCACGCTCACAAAGGGAACTTCCGCTTCCCGCATCTTCTCTTGGATCCTGGTGGTTACGCCTTTTAAGAACGGTTCAGTTTCGGCGCGCCGCTTCTCCAGTTGTTCCGAGAGTTCTCGATAGTCATCGGGGTGCAAATGACGGAAAGCGAGATCCTCCAACTCGCCTCTTAACTTGCCCATGCCCAGACGGTGGGCGATGGGAGCGAAGATGTCCATGGTCTCCTCAGCGATCCGTTTTCGCTTCTCCAGGCTGAGATGGTGCAAGGTGCGCATGTTGTGGAGGCGGTCAGCAAGTTTCACCAAAACAACCCGAACGTCATCAACCATAGCCAGCAACATCTTGCGCACGTTCTCGGCTTGTTGATCTTCACGGGAGACATTGCTGATTTGCGCAATCTTGGTCAATCCGTCTACCAGGTGCGCTATCTCCGCCCCGAAGTATTCATGGATCGTATCTAGATCGACGAGCGTGTCCTCGACGACGTCATGCAGAAGGCCGGTGGCAACGGAGACTTCGTCGAGTTTCATGTCCGCCAGGATGTGGGCGACCTCAAGTGGGTGGACGAGATACGATTCACCGGAAGCCCGTTTTTGACCTTTATGCTCGCGCGCAGAAAACAGATAGGCCCGGCGCAGCAGATCGAGATCCGCCTGCGGATGGTTGCTGGCCACCTTCTCGACAATGTCCTCAATACGAATCATGTCGTGATTTGCGAACTCGGTGTTTACCTGTGAACTGAAAAGCTGATTCGAGATTATAACAAAACGGGTGATGCTCGACTCGGAATCAAGCATCACCCGTTGGCGATTACATTCGTTAATCGGTGCGGCTAGCTGGTGGGCGGCGAGGCTGTTTTCCTGGCTTCCTCCTCAGCTTGTCTCTTCTTGTTTTCCTCGCTCAATTGGGTCGTGCGTTTCTGTGCCTCTTCACGTTGCTTATCCAACTCCGTCTTTTGATCCGTTTTGCCATCCATTTCTGCCAGTTTGGACGCTTCTGACAGCAGGTTTGTTTTATAAGACCAGGCTGCCTCGCTGTTCGGATTAAACTTAATCGCGTTTTCCACTTCTTCCAAGCCCCGCTTCACGCACAACTGGGCGGTTTCAAAGTCCTTTTGATCTTTCGGTTTCCTGTAGGAGACGGTGGCTTTACCCTCCGTTATGATCGTAATCTTATTCGTAGACAAGTCGGTGATCTGAAAGGAACAGTTCCAGTCTTTGCTGGCAAGCACGATGTATGCTTCGGCGCGTTTGTCCGCTTCCACTCTGCCGTCGTTGGCCCGGCCTACAATCCACTCCCGCAACGTGTCATCCTCTTTGATCTTTTCGTAGAGAAAGGCGATCGCCTTGTACGCCTCTTCATTCGTTGGATCAGACTCCAGGATCTTTCTATACTCCTCAATAGCGGCGCGCGCCTTGGCAATGTTTTCGGGGGTAATGACACCAGCGCGATACTGGGCGTGAACAGTTCGGGCAATAAATAGAGGCGCCGTCTTGTTATTAGGATCGAGCTCCAGGGCTCTTCTGGAGTGTTGCTCGGCTTCAACAAAATGCGCCTCGCGATAGGTGCGGGCGGCTTCGTTCAGCTCATTCTTGGCTCTTATTCTATTGATGACGCCACAACCGGAACTGGTGGCAATAACAACTGCCAGGGCTATTGCGATCCTAGCTTGAGAGAGTTTCATTAACGGTGGCTCCATTGTCGACCGGCAACTATGCTGCCGGCTAGAGATCCGAAGCTTGACCCGGGTTTCCTAAGCGCTATTAAGGCAAATCATCTACCTGCAAACCAACCGGGTTAGCGCCGGCGCCTTTGATTGCGTCGATCACCTTCACCACCTCTTCATATCTAAGTCCCCGCGGGGCCTTTATAAACACAGTCTTCTCAATACGATCCTGCTCCGGCACATCGGCGACGGTTTCCATGCCGGGCTTATAAGCGCGTTGCTCCTTGCGCTGCTGAAACACCTGAGTCAGCTTCTGTGATAAGAACGTCGTGTCGTTTACGGATCCCATCGAGTCCTGGTTAAGTTTGATTTGCAGATCGCTTGCGATTGAGACAACGAGGGTGAGTGGATTTGGCTTCAGTTGACTTAGGTCCTCGTTTGGATCTCTCTGCGTGGGAATATCCGCCTTGAAGCGGGTCGGCTTGAGCGGCGTGATCACCATGAATATGATCAGCAACACCAGAAGGATGTCAATTAATGGGGTCACGTTGATGTACGGCTCAGCTAGCGTGGCACCCCCCTTTTTTTTACCATCCATAGACATGAATTTACTCCTTGTGAATCAACGCAAGCAACAACTGACACTAGGCGGAACTCCGCTAGGTGGCTGGCGCTGGCTCTGTGCCGGCTGCACCGCCCTTCTTCTTGTCAGCAACCAATCCGATCTTATCTACGCCCAGTGCACGTACTTCATTGATAACGTTGACCACATCGCCATATGAGACATTGACCCCGCTCTTGATGTAGACAATTCGGTCTTCTTCCGACTTCATTTTCTCCAACATCGGTCCGACTTTGTTTCTGATATCTTCCTGGCCCAATCTCTGCTTGCCAAGGTAGTACTCGCCGTTGTTAGGAATGGAGATCACAATCGACGACTCTTTGATAATTCGGGGGTCGATCTCAGGGTTAGTCATGCCCGACGGGAGGGCCACCGTAATGCCATGTTGCAGTAATGGTGTAACCACCATAAAGATGATCAGCAGCACCAGCATGATATCGACCATTGGTGTTACGTTAATCTCAGCCTGAAAGCCGCCTGATCCGCCGCCCGTCATCCCCATAAATATTTCTCCCTTCCCGACACGGCCAACGCCGACCAAGGTGCAATTGAAGCACGTTATCCGAATCAACAATGGTTCCGTTACTACGGCTTCAAATGCTTCGTACGGTTCTTAATAAAATAGTCAACCAGTTCAGAAGCCGAATTGTCCATCTCAACAATGAACCCATCCACCTTGCCGGTAAAATAATTAAACAGCCAGACCGCGGGCACGGCTACCAGCAGACCGAGGGCCGTGACAAATAAGGCTTCGGAAATACCGCCCGCAACCGCACCGATACCCGCTGTTTCCGCATTCTTCATTCCACGGAACGCATTGATGATTCCGACAACAGTGCCGAAGAGCCCGACGAAAGGAGCGGTCGAACCAATCGTCGCCAAACCAGACAATCCACGTTTGAACTCGGCACTCTTGATGGCGATCGCTCGCTGGAGCGCGCGCTTGGAAGCTTCAATCTCGTCGCCGGATATATCAGACGACTGCCCGTGGGCCCGAAACTCTTGCAAACCGCTGCTCACCACCATAGCGAGGTGCGACTTGCGGTGCTTGTCGCTAATGTTGATGGCTTCTTCGATACGATCGTTCTTGAGTGCCTGCGCGACACGCGGGGCAAATTCGCGCGACTGTTTCTTAGCGGCAGAGTAGGTCAGGTATCGCTCAACCATGATTGCGATCGAATAGACCGACATAATCAAAAGGACAACCACGACCGCGATGGCCACCGAACCCATACTCTTCACCATCTGCATAATCGAGAAGTGGTCTGCTGCGGTCCCACCCTCCGCCGGACTCGCACCGGCTTCTTGCCATAGGAAAACGAAGAAACCAAATGCTTTGGATCCTAGAAGACTTGTTAGAATAGTCACGGTAAACCCTCCAAACGTTTTTCGACATTGAAAGCTAGCAGGGGGTCACCAGCAATGAGCACCCCCCGTAGAGGCTCACCTGACAGATGACCTTCCGCAGTTATTGAGCCACGAAGTTGTAAGTAATGACGCCAGTTACTTTCACTGGCTGTCCGGAGAGCTTTGTAGGCGAAAACTTCGCTCCGCGAGCAGCTCCAACCGACACGGCCTGCAACAACGGATGTCCGGATACTGCGCGCGCGGAAATCACGTTGCCGTTCTCATCGATGGTGACCTGGACCACTACGGTTCCGGAGGCGTGTGCTTGCCTGGCAATTGGCGGATACGCCGGTTTCGGCAGACTAATAGCCTTCCCGTTCAAGACACCGCCCGAAATCGGAGCCCTTCGTGGAGTCGGCGCCGGTGGTGGCGGCGGTTCAGCGATGTCGACCCTGGTTGGAGTGGCCACTATTCCCGTACCGGTTCCCGGCCCGGAGGCTACTGGAGCCGCAGCATCAGAATTGGCGCTTCCAATCTGAGTAATGACGCCGCGCCTGACGGGCGGCACGTCACTGGCCTTGGCCGAGATCTCCTTAGGAACCAGTTCCGTTCGCGAGACGTCCGCAATCAGCTCTCTTCTCACGTCAACGTTCTGTTCTGCCTTTGTCGGCTTGGGAGCGTCCTGTTTCTCCGGCTGATTTTGCTGTGGAGGCACTGGTACCGGCGCCACCAGCGTTATCAGGTCTAGGTTCTGGTTCTCCAGGTGTGCGTCATACCAGTAGATACCGGCAACGAAAAATGCCACGCCCAGCACGGCATAAACGGCGACAGTGACAAGAATAAACGAGCCCTTTCGCGAAAGATCGCCTTTGTGCGAACTCGACTCTACCAAGTTGTCGAACATATATTTCTCCTCCCTATTCCGGTGCCAAATGGATCAGGGGCAACTCTTAAATAGCAGTTAGTGCTCTCAAAGATGGCTGCGGGGTCCGCCAGAGATCCGTAACTAAAAGAAGGGGAAAGCAGCAGCTCTACGTTCCGAGCACTCAAAATTAGATTTGAAAAAGCCGCTGCGCGAGAAAAACTCGCCGACCCCCTCAACAGACCGCCACGCATTCAACCATTCGCTTACCATGCGCGGTCGACTTTTGAGTATTTAATTGGCCAGCAACGGCGGCAGTCTATGCCGCAATGCGTCGCAAAGTCAAGAGTAAAATCGAAGTTATTAGAGGTGGCCTCGAAGACACATCCGGCCTGACAAGTGAGACTAAACCGCACCGCGGGGGTGCTTTTCGGTTCGCGTAGAAAGGGGCTCTGCCTTCACCTTACTGCTGCCGGCGCGCGTCGAGCGAGGGATCACAGGAGATCCGCCCAACGTGGCAGCTCTGTTAGCGGCCTCGATACGCTGTTCCCACCAAACCATGATCGGGCTGGCCACGGCGATTGAAGAATAAGTACCGACGGTCGTGCCGATCAACAGTGCCAGTGAAAATCCGCGCAGCACGTCGCCGCCGAAAATAACCATGGCCAGAACGGATAGAATGATGAGTCCCTGGGTTATGATGGTCCGCGAAAGCGTCTGATTGATCGAATCGTTGGTGATCTTGTAAAGCGAGTCGCGCCGGCGAAGACGTCGATTTTCTCTGATGCGATCGAAGACGACGATCGAGTCATTAACCGAAGCGCCGACGAGGGTCAGCAAGGCCGCAATAACGGTGAGACCTATTTCCCACTGAAAGATCGAGAAGAACCCCAGGGTCACGAGGACGTCGTGAAACACGGCGATCACGGCCGCGGCGCCGTAGCTCCATTCGAAGCGGAACGCAATATAAACGAGCATGCCTACGAGGGCGGCCAACGTCACTGCAATGGCTTTGTTTCTAAGCTGAGCCCCAGCCACCGCTCCCACCGCCTCAGTACCGAGGATTTCATAGGCCTCGCGTTCCGGGCCGATTGTGTTCAAGGCATCGCGAACTCTCTTACGACCCAGTTCGACTTCAGTCTGCGATTGTTCATCGGCCGCACCTCCAAGCGGCACCTTGATCAGGAAAGTGTTCGGCTGATCGGTTACGCCCTGGATAGTCGCGTCCGCCAGTCCCTGCCGGGCCAGCATCCCTCTGATTGCCTCGGCGGTCGTCGGCTGGCTGAACTTCGTAGTAACGACTGTCCCGCCTTTGAAGTCGACTCCCAGGTTAAAAGCGCCATCGGGATTCTCCCATTGACGAAAAACAGCCGATCCTAACCCAGCCAGCATCATGAAAACTGAAATCGCAATGAACAGGCGGCGCCGCCCGAGCCAGTCAAAATCAGCGCCTTTAAAGACTTGAATCATAAAACCCGGAAAGGGTTAGGGACGAGTAACAACACCTCGTCGTCGTTATTTAGATACTCAGCGACTCAACGCGGCGTTTGCGACTTAAATGCCACATGAAAATCGTACGCGAAACGTAAACGGCTGAGAACAGATTTATCATCAGGCCAAGCGCCAGCGTGACGGCAAAGCCTCGCAGCGGTCCGGTGCCGAATACAAACAGAAACAGTGACGAAACAATCGTGGTGACGTGTGTATCAATGATAGTCACAATCGCCCGCTGAAATCCCTGATCTACCGCCGAGGGGATCGTCTTTCCGGTCAGCAATTCCTCGCGAATTCTCTCAAAGATCAACACGTTCGAATCGACCGCCATACCTATCGTCAGAATCATTCCGGCGATACCCGGCAGAGTTAAGGTGGCGCCGAATACGATCAGAGCTGCCAGCAACAGGATCATGTTCAAGAGCAACGCCACCACTGCGTTTAAGCCCGAACCGCGGTAATAGAACAACATGAAGAGCACAACGAAAAGGAGACCGAAGGCTGAAGCACGCACACCCGAGCGGATTGAATCAGCACCCAGGCTGGGCCCCACCGTTCGCTCTTCCTGATACTCGATGGGCGCCGGCAAAGCTCCGGATCTCAATGTAAGCGCCAGATCATCGGCAGACTCCTTGGTAAATCGCCCGCTGATCTCACCCTGATCGAAGATCTGTGATTTGATGTAAGCGATTGATTTCACTTCGTCATTCAACACCACGCCCATGTACTGGTTGATGTTTGCCCCGGTCCAGGCGCCAAACTTTTCGGCTCCAGCGGGCTTGAAGGAGAAGGCAATCTGGTAATCCGAAGATCCGCCCTGAGACTGCGTAGCAGAAGCATTACGGAGTTCGCTGCCGTCAACTACCGGAGGCCATTCCACTACCACCCACTCCTTAGGCTTATCAGTCGCAGGAGCGGGTTCGCCCGTGGGCTCGGTGCGTTCCGCATACTCAAACACCTTTCGGTTGTTCGGAACCGTGCCTCCCAAAGAAGCCTCTGCTTCCTCTTTCGTGGTGTAAGTTTGCACCGGCGCCGGGCTGGGCGGACTGACAACGTGAACCAGTTCGAGCCGTGACTCGCCTTTGAGCAACTCCTTGACGC
This sequence comes from Acidobacteriota bacterium, assembly GCA_030859905.1. Taxonomy (GTDB): domain Bacteria; phylum Acidobacteriota; class Blastocatellia; order Pyrinomonadales; family Pyrinomonadaceae; genus PSRF01. The sequence goes on along the minus strand of JALZJF010000092.1, from coordinate 7,596 downwards.
GCTCAGGATCCTGGATGCCGGGCATTTGCACCAGAATTTGATGCGAACTTAGGGCTCCATGTCGCTGCACCAATGGCTCTGCAACACCTACAGCATCCAGGCGGCTTTCAATGATGCGCTGAGCCTGCTCGGTCGCTTGCTCCGCCAGTGCTCGCTGCGCTGTAGGCGTTAGAGTCCAGGTGATTGTGTTGCCGCTAGTAGATAAGTTCCATTCAGTAAGGTCGACCTTTTTCTTTACTGCTTCTTCTATGTCGCCAAGCTTGGCCGGATCCGCAGCTTCAAGAATCATTCTATAGTTGCCGGAGGTCGCTTCCACCTTCACGTCTTTGGGCGGATAACCAGCGTCTCGTGCCGCGGTCTGAATAGCGAGCGCATTGCCCTCTGTCAACTTCTTCAAATACTCATCAGTCTTTACCCTCATTACCAGGTGAGAACCACCCTTTAGGTCAAGGCCCAGACGGATGTTCGAAGCCAGGGTGGCCTTGATTCCAGACCAGGTAAAATCGCTAAGCCTGGGCCTGTGGCGTGGGCCGATGACAATGTAAATACCTGCCACAGTAACGATGGCGATAATGATAATACGTTGAAGGAGGTTCTTTTTCTTCATTGCAAAGAGCCGGAAAAGTAATTGGTAGGGGAACTATTTCTTCTCTTCCTCATCGATGCCTGCTACGGCAGACCTAGCAATTTCGAGTATTGACTTCTCAGCGCTTCGGATTAAGAAGCTGGTATCGCGAACAGTGGTGATCGTCCCAATCACTCCGCCAGTGGTGACAATTCGATCGCCTGCTTTTAGTTGGGATATCGTTTCCTGCAGTTGCTTCTGTCGCTTCTGCTGTGGTCTGATCAACAGCATGTAGAACACGGCTATGATCAGCAGCATAGGCAGCAAGCCCGTTAGCGCCCCCCAGCCGCCCTGAAAGAAGATTAGCATGTTTGTCATTTACTGGTTTCTGAATTGAGTTTAAGGTGAACGTCTCATACAAATATACAGAGACTCACGATCGATCGTTCAAACGCCTCGCTGAGCTTTTTCATCCTCAGACAGGCTCAGGCAATCTATGAATTCTTGTCGAAATTTAGGGAAATCGCCAGACCGAATAGATTGCCTTACACGTCGCATAGTGTCAAGGAAGTAGAATAGATTGTGATGGGTCAGCAAGATACCTGCGAGCATCTCTCCAGTTTGATGAAGGTGCCGGAGGTAGGCGCGCGAGTGTCTTTGGCACACTGTGCACTGGCAGGACTCGTCCAAGGGTCGTTGGTCCTCTGCCCATTGCGCATTCTTTACGTTCAACTTTCCTCGCGAGGTAAACGCCTGCCCCGTGCGACCATTTCGTGTGGGCAACACGCAGTCAAACATATCAATGCCTTGGCCCACCGCTTCAATCAAGTCTTCCGGGGTCCCAACTCCCATCAGATAACGTGGGCGGTCGGAGGGCATGATCGGGGCGATCTCGTTAACCACGTCCCACATAACAGACTTCTCTTCGCCAACGCTGAGCCCGCCGATCGCATAACCATCGAAATCGATTTCAATTGTGCGTTCCAGGCTTTGGCGTCTGAGATCGCGGTGCGCAGCCCCTTGAACAATGCCAAAAAGCGCTTGTGCGCCGCTCAACTCCTCGGGCAGCATCGGGACAGCGGGGAAGCGCGGGGGTGCCGTGTTGTCCGCAGCGGTGATCTCTCCGGAGTGCGTGATTCCAATTGCACCCATGTCGGATTTTTCCCGCTGCAACTGGTCAAACTTGTCCCGCGAGCGTGTCGCCCAACGCGCCGTTAACTCGAGGCTTGCCCGCGCCTGATCGTAAGTGGCCTTGCCCGGCGCACACTCATCAAACGCCATGACTATTTCTGATCCGAGCGCGGTCTGAACTTCCATCGACACTTCAGGGGACAAAAATCGCAGGCTGCCATCCATATGGGATCGAAACTCAGTACCTTCTTCGCTAACCTTCCTTAACGCGCCGAGACTCCAAACCTGAAACCCACCAGAATCACTTAGCAGCGCCCGAGGCCAGCCAATGAACTTATGCAGCCCCCCGCAAGATCGGATTACGTCGACACCGGGGCGCAACCAGAGGTGATAGGTGTTTGCCAGAATGATGCGGGCATCAAGCTCTTCTTCAAGGGCCTCAAAGCGGGTGGCCTTCACCGTACCGGCTGTGCCGACAGGCATGAAGACCGGTGTTTCAATAATGCCGCGTCGAGTGTTAATTATCCCGGCGCGAGCGTCCCCATCGCGAGCAACTACATCAAAAGCAATTGGGGGTTTGGTTAGCATTTTGATTTGGAATCCAGGGTGCTCGACCTGGAATTGGTGTTACGCAAAGCTGCGAAGCTGCTTATCTCTTCTTGCGTTGCTTGTGTTTCTCAACGATGCGTAAGGGGCTCGCGAAAAAATCGAACTGTTCACGCAGACGATTTTGGAGGTATCGCAGGTAGGAAAAATGTAAGCCTCCCTTGCCGCCGGAGGTAAACACGACAAACGTCGGCGGCCGCACGCCGGCTTGCGTCATGTATTGCACGTGCAATCTCGAGACTCCGCCTTTGACTGGAGCCGGCGCACTACCCCCGCGTGGCTGCGAAACCGCGTGCTCAAAAAATGCATTCAATTCGGAAGTGGTTACGCGTCTATTGCGTGCTTCATTTGCGCGAATCGCCAGCGGCAAGAGTTTCTCCACGCGTTGGCCCGTCAGCGCAGAGACCATGATCATCGGCGCGAAGTCGAGAAACTTCATCCGTTCTCGAACGTTTCTTTCAAACTGCGCCGAGGTGCCTGTTTCCTTGTTCTTAACGGCGTCCCATTTGTTACAGGCAATGATGATCGAGCAGCCGGCGTCATAAGCGTAACCGGCGATGTGCGCATCAAGAGCTGTGACGCCCTCTTCGGCGTCAACAATGACGATTGCGACGTCGGCGCGCTTCAAACTTTTCATCGCCATCAGCACAGAAAGCTTCTCCGACATCTGAGCTGTTTTTCCTTTGCGCCGAATACCCGCGGTATCAACCAGGCGAAACAGTTGATCGGGAGTCTTCAGAAGAGTGTCGGTTGCGTCGCGAGTCGTGCCGGCAATCGGGGAAACGATCGCGCGCTCCTCACCCAGCAGGCTATTTAGAATAGAAGACTTTCCCACGTTGGGGCGGCCCACAATCGCCAGTCGGAGCTCGCGCTTGTGTGGAGTGACGACACCTACACCTGCGCTCGGGGCCCTTTCGAGTCCGCTAATCAACGCATCGAGTAACTCGCCTAAGCCGATTCCCTGCTCCGCTGAAACGGGAAACACTTCTTCAAAGCCAAACTTGTAGAACTCCGAAACTGTCGCTTCTACTCGCGCTGATTCTGATTTGTTCGCCGCCACTAACACTCGCTTGCCCGTCGCGCGCAGCAGCTTCGCCAGCTCTTCATCGAGCGAGGTTAAACCTTGTCGGGCATCAACCACCCAAATCAAAGCCTGCGCATCGTCAATCGCGAAGCCTGCTTGTTTAAAAATATTAGCCGGAATGACTGCATCGTCGTCTGGCACGATGCCGCCGGTGTCAACAATTCCAAAACGCTCGCCGGACCATTCCACTTCTCCATAGATCCGATCGCGGGTAATGCCGGGCTCGTCACCAACAATCGACCGCCGCTCACCAATCAGCCGGTTGAAGAGCGTAGACTTGCCGACGTTAGGCTGACCTACTACGGCTACCAGCGGCAATGGCGAGGAGCTGGGCTCAGCTTTTGGATTTAAACTTTCCCTGGTCACTATAGCCATAGATGTCATCTTAGTAGTATAAGCCTGATTTAAGGAGTTTGAAGGCCGGATCTAGTGTAATTTCTCACTACACTAGTCCTGGGTTATCAACATTGAGAGATAGAACCATGAAGAACATCACTATTCGTTACTGTCCGGTTTGACCCATAAAGAACTTGATAGCTACCCGTGTGGCTGCTGATCTTTTACAGGAACCTGATCTGAGAGTGGAAACCGCAAAGGGCGGCCTCGGCGAGCTGAGCGTTGACATTGATGGATCGAAGGTCTTCGAGGGCAGTCGCCTCTGGTATCCCACTCCGGGTGGAGTCATCAAAAAGGTACGTGCGGCACTTGAGAAATAGACCTTTGTGGCGATGGACGCGATTGATGAGACTCTGGACCGTTGATCCAAAGTATCTAGATGCCAGGGGCCTGGTCGCTTTGCGACGGAAAACCCTGCTGGCGCAGAAAGTTTTGCAGGGAGACACGCAGAACGTTCCTCGTCAGGGTCGTTAGCTGCGTACTCTAATTGACACCGCGGCTTTAGCCCGGTGGTAGAGCTTTGCTCCCTGATTTCTAACCGTTTTAACGGTTTGGAGTGGGCCGAGTGGGATGACGCTTTAAGGAAAACCGTCAAAACGGTTCCAGGTGTCGGAGCTTTCGTTGACACCGGGCTAAAGCCGCGGTGTGAATGAGATAGTTACGAAACGCAAACTGACCCAGGTATGCCTACTCTTTTGAGCAGGCAACAGAGGAGAGGCAGCCACCTCCGTTATCTGCCGACGGCCAGCTTTAAATAGTTAGCGTCGCTGAAAGCCATCAAGTTAAGCAATTTTGAAGAAGTCAAAGTCGTGAACTTTCGGTTATCCTTGGTCCTCAAGAAGAAAGGAATCTCATCATGCCAACAACAACGAAAACCGAGAGTCCGCGCCTGAGCGACGAAGCTGTCAAAGCGAAGACGGGTAAGAAATGGGACCAGTGGTTCGCAATCCTTGATAAGGCCGGCGCAAAAGAGATGTCGCATCAGGACATTGTTAAGTTTCTCAACTCCAAGCACGACGTTGGCCCCTGGTGGCAGCAGACGGTCACCGTCACCTACGAGCAGGCTCGGGGCCTGCGCGACAAACACGAGAAGCCCGGCGGCTATCAGATAAGCGTGAGTAGAACTGTAAACGTGCCGCTCTCGAATCTCTACAAAGCAGTGGCAAATGAAAAGAGTCGCGGCAGTTGGCTACCAGAAGCTGAACTCGTGGTGCGAAAGGCGACGCCGAACAAGTCTATGCGTGTAACCTGGAAGGACGGTAAGACCAGTCTCGAGATCAATTTCTATCCGAAAGGCGACGGCAAGAGCCAGGTAGTCGTCCAGCATAGCAAACTTTCAGACGCAAAAGCCGCGGCCAAAATGAAAACCTTTTGGGGCCAGGCGTTGGACCGATTGCGCGAAGTCCTTGAATAGCCGCCCCGAGCGAGCAAACCCATTGAGTCAGGCGCCTCACCGCCTGCGAACCAGCAATGCAAAATTCCTCACCAGAACCGCCTGCGAATCCTTCGATTCATGATCTTGGCCGCCGTGGCGAAGAACTCGCCGCCGCATTTCTATTACAGACCGGCTTTCAAATCGTAGCAACTAATTTCGCTATCCCGGTGGGTCGAAATAGAAATGACGCAGTGGTGACTGTGGAAATCGATCTGGTTGCCTATGAGGGTCCTACTCTCTGTTTCGTGGAAGTAAAGACTCGCGCGTCCGACTGGTTCGCTGCCCCTTCAGCGAATGTTGATCTGAGAAAGCAGCGACAGATCATGCGCGCCGCCCGCGCCTACCGGCATATGTTTGGATTAAGCGACATCCCCTATCGATATGATGTTGTTAGCATCGTCTTGCCGACGGTTGAGCAAGGTCCCCGCTCCCTCAAAATCGACCTCCTCCGAAACTTCTGGTCAGAGGAGAAGTTTTGCAAGCGCAGTCAGCCCGACCATTACTGGGATTGACCTTAAGACGTTTCTGACGCGGTGGCGCGTTCTTCACATACTTATCGAACCAATTGATCATTTCGTAAAGCACATGTTCGATGGTCTCGCGACCCGCATACCCATGAGCCTCGAGCGGTAAGGTGACCAGCCTGACTGTGCCGCCGTGGCCACGCACGGCCTGGTACATCCGCTCTGATTGAATCGGAAACGTGCCAGTGTTGTTGTCGGCTTCTCCGTGAATGAACAGGATCGGCTCATTGATCTGATGGGCCACCATGAATGGCGAAACCTTGATATACAGGTCAGGCGCTTCCCAAAGCGTTCGACGTTCGCTTTGAAAGCCAAACGGTGTCAGCGTGCGGTTATAAGCGCCGCTGCGAGCAATGCCGGCGCGAAACAGGTCTGAATGGGCCAAGAGGTTCGCCGTCATGAATGCGCCATAGCTGTGGCCACCCACGCCGACTCGCTCCGGATCAGTGACCCCCATTTCCGCAGCCTTATCGATCGCCGCTTTCGCACTCATCACAATCTGCTCCACGTAGGTGTTGTTGACCGTTTCGGGCTCACCCACCACCGGCATCGTGGCGTTGTCCAGCACTGCATAGCCTTGCAGCAGGAAGAACAGATGCGAGGGACCGACAATTTGGGTTGACCGCTGCGTTGAGCCGGTCACCTGGCCCGCTGTACTGGGATCGGTAAATTCCAGTGGATAGGCCCAAACCACGGTCGGCAACCGAGTGCCCTCCTTGTAATCGGGAGGCAAGTAGAGCGTAAACGAGCACTGCACGCCATCTGCGCGCTTGTAAGTTACCAACTGCTTCTTGATACCGCGCAACTGGGGCGTGGAATCGGGGAAGCTGGTTAGCGCCTTGAGGGGGTTACCAGTCGCATCTCCTACGGTACGCAGGTAAAAATTCGGCGCTGCCGTGGGGCTTTCATTTCTCGTAATAAACTTCTTGCCATCGTCATCCAGCAAAGCCACGAACGACTCGTAGTGATTGGCGTCGCTTTTGAAGAGACGTTCGGACTTCTGAGTCTGCAAATTAAACCGATCGAGAAAGGGCCGGTCACCTTCCGGTGAGGCACCCGTGCCTGCCAAAAAGATCCAGTCACCATTCTGCAGAATGGCGCGCTCGCCGTTTGGCAGCAGCCGGGTAACGGGAGAGCCCGGGTCCCCATAGCGATCTTGAGTGCTGCGACTCCAAACAACCTTTGGCGTTCCGCCTGGCTTGTCCGCACTCATCATGAATGTTCTTACCCAGCGGCGATCGCGATCGAAGTCGGACACCAACGCGAGTCCGTCTTTCTCTCCCCACGAGGATCCCGCAAAGCGATGTTCAGTCCTGGTCAATTCGGTTGGAGAGCCCGCGAAGGGCGCTTTCAACGTCAGCACTCGGTCGCGGTGCGCCACTTTCTTTTTCGGATCGCCACCATCGAGTGCTTCAACCCAAACGAGCGTGGCCGGCTCCGTCGGGCGCCAGCGATATGCTCGTGGTCCGGTGATCACGCCATCAATCGGCACCTGATCCGCTAACGGAAGGCTGGCCAACTTGTAAACCACCTTCCCTTTCGTGTCCCAGACTTCCACGTCGCGAGGAAAAGAAGAGGCCGGATAAAGATAGGAGAACGGTCGGCGAATACGACCCACCAGAATATGTTGTCCATCGGGAGCCACATCCTGCGACAGAAAGATTGCCGGCTGGCCCACTTCGGTGATTTTTCCGCTGCTACTATCGATGAGGGCAAGCTGAGAGGTGGCGTAATACTCGAACAAGTCCTCGTCGTAAGGAGTCTTCAGCAAATCCTGGAAGGTGCGCACCGGCCCCACTTTGCCTGAACTCTCCTGCCAGTTTGGCTCGCGTGGCACACTCGACGGTGCGGGCGC
>JALZJF010000133.1 GCA_030859905.1 Acidobacteriota bacterium | reverse complement strand
GCGGAATTTGGTTCGGGCTGTCGCCTGCCTTCGCAGGCTTAGGACTCTTTGTTTTGCGGTGACCTGGGGCTCACGCCCCAGTCTTTATGCTTTCGCCTGCTACCGCAGGCTTACTGAAAAACACCGTAGTTCGTGAATAATCCGGATTAGTTCGAGTCATTTCGTGCGCTTTCGTGGATCGTCTTTCCTTCTTACCGAGTCACAGACTTCCTGACCGACGCTTGGGGGCAATACGCCTCCTAAATCATCAGAATGGTACAGTCCGGTCAGAATGAATGCTTCCTCGATAATTAGGCCCCTCTCCCGTTTCCTCAAATCGCCCGCTGAAAACTTAATAAAACGACGGGTTCCTGAGCAATCATCCCGATCTAGCGAGGGAAAGGTTATGGCACGCGACTAGCAGAAGATATCCCCGATGGCTTGTCCCGGCGCCAAGTACCAACCTCAAGCGACTGCCACGCGACGAACTATTCGAATTAGGCGCGCTCCGGATCAACCTAATGAAAAAAAGCTTTCAGAGAAAATCCTAATTAATCGGCAGCAACCAAATGTCCATAAACGACCCTTCCCTAGTTCATCCGAGACGCCGTGCACTGTGGCTCCTTGTCTTGATTGTCACTCTCATTGCCCTAACCATCCGATTCCTTGCTTCCGCATTCTTTGGCCCCTACTCGGTCATTATTTCTACTAGTCTGTTCCTGGCCGAAGCTTTCATGTGTGCGTTCTTTTGGCGCGGTTGGAATGAGGGAGCGGATCGACGAGAGGGTGTTGAAAGGGATTTATCGAGCCTGCAAAGCATTGTCGAAGTCTCGCTGGATGCGATCATTGGAGTAACCGCCGACGGTATTATCATGAGTTGGAACAAAGGCGCTCGAAGCATTTACGGCTATTCGATGAAGGAAGCGCTCGGCACGCACATTTCCCTCTTGTTTGACTATGAGAGAGCACATGAAGCAGCGACGTTATTTCAGAAGGTTATTTTGGGAGAGAATGTCGAACAACATCACACGGTTCACTTAAGAAAGGAAAAAACGCCGATTGACGTCTCGCTGACGATCTGTCCAATCAGAGTGGGCCAGAAAATAACCGGCGCCTCAGTGGTCTCTCGCGACATCACCGAGCGCAAGCTGGCGGCAGAGTCTTTAGCCCAGCAATCAGCGGCGATGAAGGCTTCGATGGACGGGATGGCCATCATAGATCATCTCGGGGCCTGCATTTACCTGAATGACGCCTACGCGAAAATCTACGGTTACGGTGATCCACGTTCCCTTGTCGGCGCCAGTTGGGAGAGCTTCTATCTTGACGACGAGTTACGCCGAATCAAGAATCTGATTATGCCTGAGGTGTGGCGGGACGGGTCATGGCGCGGCGAAGTAGTAGGCAGACGACTGGACGGCGGCACCCTCCCGTTGGAGATTTCGATTTCCAGCGTGGCCGGTGGAGGTCTGGTTCAGGTCGTACGAGATATCACCGAGCGAAAGCATGCCGAGGAAAAACTGCGTAACGTGTCACTCAAGGATGAGTTAACGGGGTTGTTTAACCGCCGGGGTCTCCTCAAGAAAGCGGCGCCTCACTTTGATTTCGCGCGTCGCCAAAAGGAAAAGCTGTTCATGCTCTTCATCGATCTTGACGGGATGAAGCAGATCAACGACGACTTCGGGCATGGCGAGGGAGATAACGCCCTACTCAACACCGCGGCGATACTTAGAAGCAGCTTTCGAGATACGGACATCATCGCCAGGATTGGCGGCGATGAGTTTACGGTTGTGGCGACCGATTCGAGCGTCAATAGCGAGGAGGCCGTTACCCGGCTCAAAGAAAATCTCGCAGCCTACAATGCCCGGAAAGAGCACGCCTATAAACTCGCATTCAGCATCGGCGTCGCGGCTCTTGAGCCCGAGCGCATGACCTGCTTCGAAGAGCTATTGGAAAGAGCCGATCGAGCGATGTACGAACAGAAACGCAATAAGAAGCGGGGCGGGTCAGCGACGACTGATAAAAAACAGCAACGCGAGGGTGGCTTGATGACGACGCTGGCCTCGTCGCGAGGCGCTTCCAATCTGATTCCACTCGCATTATCAGCCAGTCCTCGACTGTCCGGAGAAAGCCCTGGCTCCGGTACCTTTGACCAGGCGGCGATTGGCATGGCTGTGGTCTCAGTCGATGGCAGTTGGCTCCAGGTAAATGACGCGCTGTGCGCGTTACTCGGCTACTCGGAGCAAGAGTTACGGGCAACTACTTTTCAGCAACTCACTCACCAAAACGATTTGCGCTCAGTGCAGTTCAACGTTAAACGAGTGCTCAAAGGATCCGCTGTAGGGCACCAGCAGGAGAAACGGTACGTTCACAAGCAAGGGCACACGGTTTGGGTGCTTTGGAACGTTTCGCTGCTTAACGATTCGGAAACAGGTACGAAGAAGTTGTTTTTCCAGCTTCAGGATATTAGTGATCGTAAGAAGGCAGAGGAGAGGTTAACGCAGGATACGCTTACTAGTCTGCCAAATCGGGCGCGATTCAACGAGTTGTTAAGGTTGCGTGTTGCCCAGACGCAGCACAATAAGGAGCAACAATTTGCGGTTCTCTTCCTGGATGTTGACCGTTTCAAACTAGTCAATGACAGCCTCGGCACTTTATGCGGCGATCAGTTGCTTAGTCAAATCGCTCATCGCATTAGGGCCGGTTTGCGTGAGGGGGATATCGTTGGGCGCGTCGGTGGCGATGAGTTCGCCATTTTGCTTAACCACGTCGCCGGAGAAGAAGAGGCATGTTTAGGCGCGGCTCGGATTCAACAGGAACTAGCCATATCATTCAACCTGTTGGGCGAGGAAGCGTATGCCACAGTGAGTATTGGCATCGCTCTCAGCTCCGCTTATTCTGAGCAGGTGCCAGACATGCTGCGGGACGCCGAGACCGCGATGCACCGGGCCAAGTCGCTCGGTAAGGCACGCTATGAAATCTTCGGCCGTGACATGCACGGCGAGCTCATGGGTCGTGTAAAAATGGAGACGGATCTGCGACACGCTATCGAAAGAGGTCAACTCTTCATCGAGTACCAGCCCATCATGTCGCTGGATACCTGCAAGTTGATCGGTTTCGAAGCTCTCGCACGCTGGCGGCATCCGGAGTCTGGCCTCATCTCCCCGCTGGATTTTATTCCCGTTGCCGAAGAGACTGGTCAGATTGTAGCCATCGGTAAATTTGTTCTCGAAGAGGCATGTCGTCAAGCTCGATCCTGGCAGGTAAATCATCGAACGGATGCTCAATTATTTGTCAGCGTCAACTTGTCGGTTAAGCAATTCACCCAGCCCGGCTTGGTGGAACATATCTCCCGGCTACTGACGAAGTTCAAACTTGCTCCCCGCTGTTTGAAACTGGAGATCACGGAGAGCGTGTTCACCGAGAATATTGAGGCTGCGGTCCAACTGCTCAAGCAGTTACGGAACCTGGGCGTACAAATGAGCATCGATGACTTTGGTACCGGCTACTCTAGTTTGAGCTACCTGCACCGCTTCCCGATCGATACCTTGAAGATTGATCGCTCATTTGTGGCTCAAATGGCGGAGAGCGAAGAAAACCTTGAGATTGTCCGCACTATTGTCGTGTTGGCCCAAAATCTCAGTATGGATGTGGTAGCTGAAGGCGTGGAGACCCAGGACCAATTGGCCCTCTTGCGCCGGTTAGGCTGTGACAATGGGCAGGGATTTCTTTTCTCATATCCGCTGGGAGTCGACGAGATAGATCAGTTCATCGCGATTTCCAATCTTAACCGGCCACTCTCCTTAAGCGCGGTTGACGCGTTTCAAGCACGTCATGCTTTGGTCGCGTAAGACACCGTTTAAATCTTAAGAGATTAGAAAGGATTTGGATTTCATCCAAATAACAACATCATGAACCTTCAATCGCGAATGCAACTCCACGTGCTGGTCTACCAGATCGTTTCCCTGAGAATCACTTGCGGTAATTACGAAGATTCTGCAAGCATTCGATGCAAGCTTGAAGCAGAAACTCAGAACAGAATCCTCAGGCTTAAGGAACTCGAAAATAAGAGCGAAGTGGAAGTGGCACAAACACTGTGCGACTTATATCAGGAAAAATTGCGGACCAGACCCCAGGCTGCTGGTGTATTAACCAGACGTGTTCAAATGTCAACAGTTTGAATCCCGGTAGCGGATGGCAGAGCGCCATCGCTATTGTACGCGCATAGCAATGCGACCCACCCGCTTCCCGCGACGTGGTATCGGCACACCGGCGGATACTTCGTTGCCCCGCTTGATGACCTTAAAGGTATGACGCGGCTGGAGTCTCGCAACCTTGCGAGGTTCCCATACACTGGAATGCGCTCTGCTTTAGCCTTCTACTAAAGGAGTCGTACATGATCAGAGCACACCTTTATGACCGAACTGCCGCTTGAAAAAGTCTATGCCCGTAAGTTGGCCCACGCTTATGTAGCCCTGGCTCTGGCTCAGGACGAGGCGAAGCGTTACGTTAGTAAGCATTCCGCACACGTCGCGTTATACCCCTTGCTGACGAGCCTTAATGTAACAGCCGAGTTGCTGGAAGAAATACTGCAGAACGTGCTGCCAGAGGAAAGTTCCACCCACTCGCAATCAATGGCGAGTTCAGACATGCTGATGTAATTGAAAGGAGCGGTCGCCGATGGAGTTTCTAGGAATAAATATTGTTGAGCACGCTTCGGTGCCCGTGGACGAGGTGTGGATTATCCATAAGAATGAAGCGCCTCAGGTTCCGGCTGATTTACGTGGAAATGTGCCTGTACCATTCATTTTAACCGGCGACGCCACGCGAGCACGGCATCTGATGTCACTCGTGCGAGCCATTGATTCTCAGTACGTCAATAGTGGAGCTAGTCGGATGATGCACAGGTTTCCGCGGCGTAAGTCGACTACCATCTAACTCCTGGCAACGTGTTCTCGTTTGCTGTCAATGCGCACCCGCGTGACAAGAAAGCTACCACCGCAAGATTCTCCGGTTTGACCTAGTCCGGATTATTCACGAACTACGGTGTTTTTAGTAAGCCTGCGGTAGCAGGCGAAAGCATAAAGACTGGGGCGTGAGCCCCAGGTCACCGCAAAACAAAGAGTCCTAAGCCTGCGAAGGCAGGCGACAGCCCGAACCAAATTCCGCGCTCGTCTCAAACAACGCGCTGCCGCCCGTTAACACGGGCTGATGCTCATCTTCGTTGCTTTCCTGGGGCTCACGCCCCAGGCTTTACGCTGCCGCCTGCTACCGCAGGCTGGGTTGGAATGATGGTTCATGAATAATCCGGGCTAAGGCTTCTCTTCGTGTCCGTTCGTGTTTATTTCCTAGCACCCCACGCGGGCTGCCCGCGTGGGGGACCCCCGTGGATCGTTCTTAGTTTTTCCCTGCCAGATGGAAGGGATTACACATTGCGTGTTTAGTCACTACATAAAATTAGGAGGCTTCATGTTTCCCATTAGACTCTATATCTCTGCGCTCACCCTGATATTCCTGCTCCTTGCACTCATGACAAGGGACATCGGCGTGCTGGAAGCAATCGTAGTTATATGTCCCCTGCTGTACCTGATTCTCGATATGAAGGAGGAGCTACAGAGTCTGAAATTACTTGAGGCGCGGGTTTCTTCATTCTCAGCTCAATAGCTTCGCTGCAAGTCTCCGCAATCGATGAACGCTTCTCCGCTAAATCTTGTGCTAAGCCTGGTGGCTGCGCTCGTGCTTCACGAGATTGGCCACTTTCTTGCGGCTCGCGCCTGCAAGATTCGTGTAACCGAGGCCGGACTCGGGTGGGGACCTCTCCTTTACGGTGTGCGAGTCCGGAGCGTTGATTGTCAACTCCGCTTACTGCCCTTGGGCGCCTACCTCCGAATGGACATGAATGGTTTGCAGAGACGCCCCCTTAGCCAACAGTTGTTTGTGCTGCAGGCTGGCGTTGCCGTGAATTTCATCCTCGCTGCGATCGCCTGGGGATCTTTTTTCGGTACCTTCAATCTGGTACTGGCCCTCGTGAATCTCTTCCCGTTATACCAACAGGACGGATGGAAAAGCGGGATGGTGATTTTCCGTAGAGTATTTGGACGGCCCAGTCCGGTGATCGAGTGGTCCTTCACGATCTCGGCCGGATTGGTGGGGTTGGCTCTGCTTGCTTATGTCTATCTTGGCTTCTGAAAACGTGTAAATCCTCCAAGGCGAACCGCTGTAGACCCTCAAAAACGTAGTGCCATCCAGGTGGCATCTTTAGAATTTTCTTCGAGCTTTTTGTAGCTACTAACGTGAGGCTCCACCGGGCAAGCCGGTGGCATCTTTAGAATTTTCTTCGATCTCTTTGTAGCAGCTAACGTGAGACTCCACCGGGCAAGCCGGTGGCATCTTTAGAATTCTCTTCGAGCTTTTTGTAGCTACTAACGTGAGGCTCCACCGGGCAAGCCGGTGGCATCTTTAGAATTCTCTTCGAGCTTTTTGTAGCAGCTAACGTGAGACTCCACCGGGCAAGCCGGTGGCATCTAAAGGATGAAGGTCAGGCTGATGTTGTCGTAGCTACGAATTTCTGGATGGCTTGCCAGGCACGCTCGGCCTCTTCGCCGAAGAGCACCAATTCATTCTGGCGCTCATCCAAATCCAGGCCCAGCCGCGCTTTCACTTCGCGCTCGCTGGGCCGGAAATGCGCACTGGTGATGTGATCTATATGAACTACAATTCTTCCGCCTTCTGGGTGGGCGACTTCGATGAACTTCATATCATTCACTCCAACAGGGAAGTGGCCAACCTGTCATTTACTTCCGGCCGGAGAATTTTGGTGATCGATTCCCGACATGAATGTGGGGCCCGGTGGACACACCGGGAATTGGACCTCGAAAGGCCAAGTAAGGTATCCCTTCGGTCTTTAAGAAATTAATCAAAGCTCGACCGTGCGGGCTGTCCGGATGCAGTGAAACATCCATCCCATTCCGATGGTCAAGTCCCCAGCGAGTGTGCAGGTATGACTGCCCAAAAGCACCAAGCGGCAAGCTGCGGCCAAATTTGGCCCGGAAGAAGCTCTCGACTTTGGCCGACTCAGAAATCCTCCAGGTGCTCGACCCGCTTGACGCATCGGTAAGGGCTATCGGTCTAGTGGCTGAGACACGCTCGACGCGTGCTACCCTCGCTCGCTCAAGGAATGTCGAAATATTGCCCCGTTTGTACCAGAAACCGTCGGCGTTCTCCGTAAGCTCATCTACCTGAACTCGCCTTCCATCGACCAGATCGATCCAGATAGCCGCCTCCTCCGGCGATTCCGCGGCTGTGGTCCTTGCTCCATTGGTTTCCCCAACATCACTCGTTTGTTTTGGCTGTGAGCTGTCGGGGACCTGCGATCCGACCTTCTCCCCGGTTTGACTCCAGGCGGAAGAAAAGGCTGCAACGACGATGAGCACGGCTGCAAGAAATGATTTAATTGGTCGCATTTGGCTCAGCACACGTTAGAGACAGAACACTTAATGTAAGTGTCTCAAAAATAACACTACAACAGTTAAGCATGTTCGCTGATTCCATGAAAAATAGAACGGCTCTTTGAGTTTCGTGGTTTTTCGTGTAACAAACCTACGGAATTTTGTTTTTCTGCGATCATTTTCGTCTTTCGGTAGTTTGGTTGCGGCCCGAACGGGCTGCGTCATGTGATTTAGTGGATCGCTTTCCGTGGGTCAGGACTCGATCCACGAAATCACACGAACGGACACGAAAAGAGCCCTTAGTTCGAGTCACATCAGGATGCCACCGGCTTGCCCGGTGGAGTCTCACGTTGGTAGCTACATAGGCGCCCCCTATGATTTCCAAGATGCCACCGGCTTGCCCGGTGGAGTTTCACGTTGGCAGCTACATAGGCGCCCCTATGATTTCCAAGATGCCACCGGCTTGCCCGGTGGAGTTTCACGTTGGCAGCTACCTAAGGCACGATCACTTTCAAAATGGCATCAGCAAGCCGTCGCCTTTAAGAGTTTTACTTGATGAACTCTTGGTAGCAGCTAGCGTGAGACTCCACCGGACAAGCCGGTGGCATCTTTAGAATTCTCCTTGAGGCTCTTGGTAGCAGCTAACGTGAGACTCCACCGGACAAGCCGGTGGCATCTTGAAGTGAAACTGAGTCCAATTCTTTAATTCTTTCACAGCCTCTACTGCTCCCGGTTCTTTAGCTCAATCTTGACACGGGAGCGTTGCCCCCGGGCTACTAAACTTCATGCCTTTCAGGCATGTTCACACTCGCTACCACACCTCAAGCGGCTCATCAGCTCTTCGGAGCGAAGTACCCGACCCTGGTCTGGGTTTGGTAAGTCGGATTCGTGGTCTCGACTCGAACCCGCCGGAAGCCACCATCGCGAGTCTTATTCAGCGGCGTGAAGTAAAGCGCATACTGATGACGCAACTCTTCGGCGACCGCGGCGTACGTCGCTTCCAACGCCTGAAAACTTTGCGGCTTGTAGAGCCGGCCCCCGGTTGCCAACGTAAGCTGTGCCAGACGCTGTTCGCTCAGATCCAGTACGCGCAATCCCTCGCGCAAGTCGTCGATTCGGAGTTGGTTAAAGCGCACAGTTGAATCCGATCCGTTGAGCAATGAGTCGATCTCCGCCAGTTTAGTAGCTCGAGCAATCTCAGTATTGCCCACCACGTATACAACGACCTGTGCCTCCAGCAGGGCCTTGAAAGCGCTTTCGAGCGAAGTTCCCCGTCCGCTGTCGATGCCATCAGACAAGACAATGACCGCCCGGCGCGACTTGCTCGAGCTAAACTGTTGCCGAGCAGCGAGCAACAGGGCATCGTTGAATCGAGTGAACATGCCAGGCTCAATTCGAGTCAGCGCGCGGCGGAGTTGAAAGCGACTTTGTGTCCAATCCTGAAGCAACTGAATGCGGTCGTCGAATTTGATAAGACTGATTCGATCATCGCTGGCCAGCCGGCTAGCGAATCCCTCCGCGGCCCTCCGAAAGTCGTCAAGATTGCTGGCCACCGAGGACGACGCGTCCACCATCAACACCACGTCTACCGGAACCTGTCTCAACGCGAGATCGCTTAACGGCTGCTCGCGGCCATCTTCGAATACGCGAAAATCCTGGCGGGTCAGCTCACCGGCAAATCGGTCGTTTGCATCGCGAACGCTGACCGGCAGCATCACTTCCGTGGTATCGACGGAAATGATGTCTCCCGGATTAATCTCGAGCTCGGGCTTCGGTGACGGCGTTGGAGTTGGAGGAGGAGGTGGTGGTTCGCCCAGAGAGTCAAAAACGGAGCGAGTGGGGGTGGGTTTAGCTGGCGCCGTCTTTGAGCGCTGGGAAGCCGAACGAGTTTTTTGCTTTTGTCCTGCCCTTTGCGCCGAAGCGATCAGAGAACTGGGCGGCGACGCCGTAAATACCACAATGCCAGCCAACAACAGCATTGCCGCTAACACCCAGGGAAGAAGCCAACGACCTGGCGCTTCTATTTTCCTATTCTTTCGGTGTGACATCGGAGCCGGGTGGATTCTTGGTAGTATTGGGGTCTTCACCGGTGGCGGTTTTCATTGCGGTCACGATCTTTTCGCTGACGCGCTGCTTGCGAAGTTCGTTTAGCTGAGCCGGTGAGAGATCAAAGTCAACCGGCGATTGTTCAATGCGCCGGATGATTGTTCCTTCCGAGAAACCCGCCTCAACGAGTTCGACGATCGAAGCATTCGTGAGGCTGCGCGTTTTTTCCAATTTTGGAGAGGCGTTGGCTTCCGCGGGAGGACGGATAATTTTCACGGTGGCGCTTCCGGTAGTTATTGTGTCGCCGGAAATGGAGCCGTTGCCGCCGCGGTTGCGCGTTTCCCCTTTCATGCCGCCACTCGACCCAAAGATATCAGCGCTCGCCCCATCCCCGGGCGACTGACTTTTCGCTGCACCGTGTCTACTGCTGTCGTCGCCGGCGCTGAAAAAAGGATCTTCGCCCCACGAATCATCCCCCAGGTCCATCCCTTCCTGGCGCGAGAGCATGGCCAGAATAACTCTTTCAGTGACCCCACTGCGCTTGAGTTCGATCATTCGTTCTGGAGACAAATCGAAGCGCGATTGCCGAGCGCTGATGATGGAAATTATGGTCTTTTCTTTAAACCCGGCTTTCACTAACTTCACCACCGAAGTGTTGGTGAGTGGACTGGAGTTGGCCGCGACCTGGGCGCGGGCTGAGAGGCAGCCAAGGCTGAGAGCGATAAGAACCGTCAAGAGTCGTGCGATAGAGAGATATTTCATGGCTAGTCTATCCTCATCTCCGGGTCGTTCTTGCTAGTGTAGTGTTTCCCAATTAACTTTACAGGTTGTTTTTCGTGCGGCTTCGTGTGATTTCGTGGATCGAGTTTTGCCCGCCCGAGGGGGCGATCCACGAAATCACACGAAAAACCACTAAAACCCATGAAACCAAACTGTTGTGGCCCGGTTAACCAATAGTAAGCGTATTGAAAAAAATTGAGCAAGCCCGCGAAGTGGGCGGCAGCAGATCAGCGATCTCGCAATGTTTCATTAACGATGTCTCTCCTGTTGACGCTGCCGCCACGCTTCGCGGGCTCCGAATCTTTTGCGGCTATCTGGGGCTAACGCCCCAGGCTCTATGCTTTCGCCACGCTTCGCGGGCTGGAATACAGCCAATCCAAAGCGGCGTCGCGCTACGCTTGCCGCCGCACTCCAAATCTGCTTTTTACCAGCCTGCTAAGGGGAGTTTTCCTGCTGGCCATAACGTTTGGTAATCCGCTTCACATAGTCACGCGTTTCCCTGTAGGGCGGAACGGCACGGCCATATTTCATGACTGCTCCCTCGCCTGCATTATAGCTTGCCAGCACGAGATCCACTCGCCCGCCAAACATGGTCATCAGCTCCTTCAAATAGCGCGACCCGCCCATGATATTTTGCGCCGGATCGAAAGAGTCGCGAACACCCAGTCTTTTGGCGGTCCCGGGCATCAACTGCATCAAGCCTCGGGCTCCTTTGGGGCTCACGGCGCGCTGACGAAAGTGCGACTCTTGCTCGATCACCAGAAAAACAAGATAAGGATCGAGACCATATCGCTCGCCATTTGTTCTGATCAATCCATCTATCCGAGGGTTGCCCGAACTCCAGTCGGAGTTTCTTGACCCACTCGGGATGCCCGGCATTTCCCGTTCAATCCGTGCGATGCGATCGCGCTCCACGAATATGGAGAGATTACCCCGATTGTACCAGGCGCCGTCGGCAGTCTCCTGCAATTCATCAACTCTGAAGCGCGCACCACCCACCAGGTGGATCCAGATGGGAGCGGGCCCTGATTCCGCCTTTACTGGCTTTTCCGTAACAACAGTGGCGACCTGACCTGGGCCGGTGGGCTTAGACTCGGGCGCTTTAATTATCGGCTTTACCGAGCTGATCGGCTGTGGCAAACGTTGAGAAATCTTGCCCTTGCGAAACCAGACCTCCGTACCATCCTTCCACACTTCGTCCGCCTCAAAGGAATACCCGTCAGACCGAGTAATACGATATCCAATTACCTCGCCTGCCTCGGCGGTGGGGGTCCGAGACTCGGCAGGTACTTGAATCTTCATGCCCTTCTTGAGCCGGGCATTTTCGCTGAGCCCGTTCAGTCGTATAAGCTCGGCGATGGGAACACCGAGGCGCTGGGCAATTTTATTGAGACTGTCCCCAGTGCGAGCGCGGATGGTGCGCTGTTCAGTGGAAGATGCATCCTGCCCGGAATCAGAGTTATTAGAGAAAGCCCCACTACCCGCAGCCCGCGCCTCAGTCCCAGCCGCGGACAGGGAAAAAAGTAGAAGCATCAGAGTTATGTGCGCGAAGAAGCGGAGCATAGTAAGAGTTAGTCCAAAGTCCAAGTAAGAGTTAGTCCAAAGTCCAAGTAGGAGTTAGTCCAAAGTCCAAGTAAGAGTTAGTCCAAAG
>JALZJF010000054.1 GCA_030859905.1 Acidobacteriota bacterium | reverse complement strand
TCGAACTCACTTGCTGAAGGACGAACTGGGCATCGGCTTGTGTAACATCACCAAGTGTTGCTCGGAAGTCTGCCCTGAGGATATTCATATCACCGACAACGCGATCATTCCTTTAAAGGAACGGGTGGTCGATGATTACTACGACCCGGTCCGATGGTTCTTGCGCAAGCTGCAGGGAAAGAAATAGAAGTAAATGGTAGTGTCATAGTTTGAGAAATTGATTAGTAAAAACGATCCACGAATTTACACGAACGAACACTAAGAATTATTTCGTGCGATTTCGTGTAATTTCGTGGATCGTTTTTTTGAACGAATCTCAGTTGCGGCCACCGAAACTGAAACTATGACACTGCGAAGTAAATCAGGAGCAGGAGCAGAGGCAGGTAGGATATTGGCACAATGAGCAAGATGAAGGAGCGAAATACTAACGAAAAAATCTCTTTACTGCCTCCTTCTTTTAGGAGAGACATATGGAACTAAAGCTCAAGCCAATCTCGAGAGCGGGCCTGGCTGAAGCGATCTCCAAGGCCGAAGTCTATCGTTACTTGAACGAGCCGGGCGAGGCCGAGTCGATCTGTCGCGACATACTCGTTGTCGAACCTGACAATCAAGCAGCGTTGCGATTGCTTGGGCTGGCTATCACCGATCAGTTTGTCGGCGACATGTCTGATCGGTATTTGGAAGCCGAGCGACTGTTTGGCGGTCTGTCGAGCGAGTATGAGCGCGTCTATCACCTCGGTATTTTTCAGGAGCGTAAAGCAAAGGCCCAACTTAGGGCCGGCCGGCCGCCGCACATAGTCTACCCAATCTTCGAAGAGGCAATGGGACTCTTTGAGGCTGCGGAGAGGATTCGACCGCCAAATAACGACGAATCAATCCTCCGCTGGAATCGGTGTGTTCGTTTGTTGCAGGGCCGGCCCGCCTACGAATGGATTAAAGAGATGGAAGAGTTTGACGCCAGCGAAGGCCCGCCGGTGTGATTCGGTCTTAGCGGAATTCAACTGCCGACTCAGACTAGCGGAACGGTAATTTGCAGGTGAGGAAGGGGGCAAAGCGCAGCGCGCCCCCGCTCAACATTCGCATCACTCAACCTTGAATTGACAATTCAAGCACCAGCAAATTTGCAGCCTGAGCGGGGGCGCGCTGCGCTTTGCCCCCTTCCCAACCTGCAAATTTGCTTTTCTTGAAGAGTTACTTCAAAGGAGTCAAGCAATGAAATTAACTGACAGCTTGGGAAATCGGAACTTTGGCATGATTCTGTTGGGGATATGGCTAATCCTTACGGGCCTGTTGCCGCTGCTGGATATGAGAATTTCCCCAACAGTGTCGATGGTTTTGGCTGTGCTTGCCATTGCCGCCGGCGTACTTATCTTGCTCCGCCGTTAAAACCAGAGCCCGCCAAGCTACTCTCCGCACGCTCGTGAGTGCGGTCGCTATTACCCAGGCCGGCTGCCCGCCTGGGGGCTCCGTTCCGCTCCCGGTTCGGTATTGTCGTTGAAGCCAAAGGTTCGACATTTTTCTCTATGAATCTGTATGAGTCTAATGTCCTGTCTCTAAAGTGCGCTGACAAATTATAGTTAGCCTCTTGTTAATAAGCCCTCCCACTCACTCGTTTACTGAATGGCAGACGAACTTCAGGAGGGCACCGTGCAGGCAGCCGTTAGAACCTTGAGACCAGTTCCTAATCCTCCGGCAGCGCTTGAAACGCTTTTCCAAGCGCATCACGACCGCGTTTTCCGCACCGCTCACCGTATTACCGGCAGCGCCGCTGATGCGGAGGATGTGCTGCAAACCATCTTCCTGCGGCTTCTGAAAAGCCAGGATACCCTCGACCTGTCGCCGAATCCGGAAGCCTATCTCTCACGAGCGGCGATCAACGCCTCCCTGGATCTGATGCGCAGTCGCACCAGATCGAAATCGGTGGGGCTTGAAGACGCGGATGCCGGCGCCTTCGAGAGCACTACAAAAAATCCTGAGGCCGAGCACGTCGATCGCGAGTTGCAAGAACTCATTCGAGAAGCGGTTGCTCGTTTGGGCGGAACCGCGGCGGAGATGTTTGTGCTGCGCTATTACGAGGGTTACGAAAATCACGAGATTGCGAAGTTGCTGGGCACCTCGCACCTGGTGGTGGGCGTGGTGCTGCATCGCGCCCGCACGAAACTACGAAAAGAGATTGGGCGCTATCTGGAGCAACACGTAGGATAGACTGATACGTAGCACAGACTTTAGTCTGTGTCGCTTGTAGAACAACACACGAGACGCAGACTGAAGTCTATGCTACTTGGAACGGCCTTTATACGAACGCGAGAAACGCAGACTGAAGTCTATGCTACTTAAAGGCACTATCTGGAGAACACGATGAACAACAAGAATACGGAATCCATCCTCGACAAACTGACCGCCGAGATTCGGAGCGGGCAAATCGATTCGCCGGCGGTTAATGCGGCGGCAGAGCGTGTTTGGGCGCGTCTCTCCGCCGAGAACGCGAGTGAGCTAAGGACGGAAACAGCAGTTGATCGAATTGAGAACTGCGACGATTTCCAGTCCCTCATCCCCGCTTATTTGAATGGTCATCTATCTGAAGCCCGCTCACTGCTTTTGGTTGATCACACCCACGAGTGCATTCCGTGCCGCAAGGCTATGAAGGAAGCGCGTTCGCGAAGCGTGGCTCCGCAGAAAGTTGCTGCCCCTTTGCGGCGCTACAGCCTGCACCCGGTCGTTTTGCGTTGGGGCATCGCCGCCGCACTAATCATCGGTTTTGGATTGCTCGCGCTTCCTTTCATCCAGCGTTACGCGCCGTTTGGTGGTCCACTGGAAGCGACCGTGGAAGCTGCCGAGGGTCAGGTGTATCAGATTGCCGACACCACCAGCTCGCCCGTCAGTGCTGGCCAGCGGTTGCAGAAGGGTGAACGCGTTCGCACTGCCCAAGACGCACACGCGTTTGTTCGCCTGGGTGATGGCTCGGTGATCGAGATGAAGGATCGCTCGGAGCTTTCGGTAAGCAAGAATGCGCAGGGTACGACGATTCATCTGAATCGTGGCAGCATCGTAGTAGAAGCTGCCAAGCAACGCGGCCAGCGCTTGTTCGTCGACACAGGCGATTCGCTGGTTTCAGTCACGGGCACGATCTTCTCAGTCAACAGTGGCACTAAGGGTTCGCGCGTATCAGTTATTGAAGGCGAAGTGAGTGTGGACCACAAGGGGAGCGAACGGGTCCTGCGGCCTGGGGAGCAGGCAACTTCAAGTGCGAGCATCGAGAGCGTTCCCGTGAAAGACGAGATAGCGTGGAGCCGCAAGGCTGCCAGCTACGCGCAAACCCTGGCCGGCCTTAACGTGCTGCGGAAAGAGCTCAACAAGGTGCAGCAGCCTGGGGTTCGTAATTCCACCCATCTGCTGGATCTGATGCCCGACAACACGGTTGTCTACGCAGCCCTCCCAAACTTAACTTCGACGATCGCAGAGTCGCACCGCATCATGCAGGAACGCATTAACCAGAATGCGGCG
Source organism: Acidobacteriota bacterium (assembly GCA_030859905.1). Classification (GTDB taxonomy): domain Bacteria; phylum Acidobacteriota; class Blastocatellia; order Pyrinomonadales; family Pyrinomonadaceae; genus PSRF01. Next base: position 5,088 of record JALZJF010000054.1, on the reverse strand, counting down.
CTGCGTCAGTGGTGGGAGCAGAAGCAATCCGGTCGCAAGGGTCCAGGAATGGATCAGGTGATGGGAACCATCCGTGAGTTTGGCGAGTATCTGGGAGATGAAATCGCGGTTTCTGTATCCACTAACGAGACGGGCGAGCCGGCCTCTCCTTTGGTACTGGCTGAGCTAAAGAATTCTGCCAACTTCCGGCAGTTTCTCGAGCAGCAGATTGCCAGGTACGCAGGCAATCCTCAGGGAAGGCCAGCGATTCTGTTTGTCGATAACCCACTGACGGCCGTCGCTGCGACGCCCGAGGCAGGGAAGAAGAACAACGAACTGTACGTTTGGATTCAAAACGATCTGTTCGCAGCCAGTCCGAAACTACAACAATTGCAGGAGCTCGCGACGGTAGTACAAAGGGGCGGCAAGAGCAGCTTTACCACTACCGCGTTTCACAGCCGCATTGCCGGCGTCTATAAGGACGGAGCCGGTCTGGTAGTGGCTGCGAATCTCGAGAAGGTCATTGAGAAAGCTAAAGCAGAGCTGTCGAGTGGCAAGGAAGCCGCGCAACGTGAAGGCGCGCTGAAGCAGCTCGGGATTCTTAACCTCAAATACTTCGCTCTCGATCAGAAAGACAGTCAGGGCAAGACCCACACCCGGGCCGTGCTTTCGTTTAACGAAGCACAGCGTGGCCTCCCTTCGTGGCTGGCCGCGCCCGAGCCAATGGGCTCGCTCGAATACATCTCGCCGGACGCGAATGCGGTTGCGGGTTTCGTGGTCAAGGACCCCACGGCCCTGGTAGATGATTTGCTCGGAGTTGTGGAAACCGTTTCACCTGACCTTCGCAAAAACCTGGACAGGCTTCAGGCCGAGCGGGGACTGGATATCCGCAAAGACATTGCCGCGCCTCTCGGTGGAGAGTTTGCTTTTGCAATCGACGGACCCATTCTCCCGACCCCGTCGTGGAAGATGGTGTTTGAAGTGAACGACCCTCAGCATCTGCACCAGACGCTCGAACGTGTCGTTGCGGAGATCAACAAGGAGGCGGCGAGGTTTAGTAGGACCGGTTTGGCGTGGGATCGCGCTGACATCAGCGGCCGCACTTACTACACGTTACGGTCTACTGACTTCGGTGTGGAATTGAACTTCACGTATGTAAACGGCTACCTGGTCGTCGGTCCCAGCCGGGCAATGGTCGAGAGGTCGGTGAGGTCGCAGGAAGCAGGCTACACGCTCCTGCGTTCTACGCGCTTCACTGCCGGGCTACCAGCGGATGGTAATGCAAACTTCTCGGCGCTTTTTTATCACAACCTGGCGCCCCTGGTGCAGCCCTTCGCCGAACGAATTGCCAGCTCCGCAAACAGTTTGCCTGAGGAGCAACGGCAAGCTATCAAAGCGATGGCGGCTGACATGCCGCCTACCCTGGCCTACGCCCATGCGCAAGGGGACAGCATCACCTTTGCGGCGAATACTGAAGGTGGACCGTTCGGGTTGAGTCCGGCGACGCTGTTGGGAATGCCAAACGCGCTCGAGATTCAACATATCCTGCAGCGAGGCATGGGTAAGAAGTAAGAACAGGTGCCGGGTCTCGGGTGGCAGGTGCCGGTAAAACAGGTGCCGGGTATCGGGTATCGGGTGCCGGGTGCCGGTCCAGGACCAGAGTTGAGGTCTTATCCGGCACCCGGCACCTGACACCCGACACCTTGTGCACCTGACACCCGATACCTTATTTCTAACTCTCTCAAGAGGCGCTACAATGAAACTCCTCTCCATCTCCCTCGGCTCGTGGCTGCTTGGCCTGTCAGCGATCCTGCTGACTTTTTATGTTATAGAAAGTGAGAACCTCAGTGCCGCAGACATCAAGGGCGTCACCGTCATCTCCCTGATCATTGCGGCACTACTTTTTTCCCTGGCCTACGCTCCTTCGCTATTCTGGCTGCGCAAGCGCCTCGGTGGTTGCCGGCCCGCTGCGGTCTTTCCGCTTGCCTCCGCGCTCGTACTGAATCTTCCTGTGTTCTTCATAGGAATCCTGGCGATAGGCAGAACTTTAGCGCCCACAGAAGCGTTTGCATTTATCGGCGCATTTGTACTTATGGGCACTGCATTCGGTCTGGGTTTCGTTTGGAATTATCAGGACAGAACGATATAACGTACGGCATGGCAACAGCCACCAAGCTTCCGGAACCCAAAAGCCTTCAGGACCCTTCAAATTTCGCTCCCGTAATTGATCTCAATGAACTAAGTGTTGAGTTTGGCGGGCGCCCGATTCTGAAAAGTCTGCGTGGAGAATTACGCGGCCGGGCCATCGGACTCCTTGGTCCCAATGGCGCCGGCAAGACCACTTTGATTCACACACTGCTGGGTTTTCACCCGCCTTCGTCCGGCACCGCGCATATCTTTGGCAAAGACATTCTTACCGACGCTAAACAGATTCGCGCGCTTATTGGTTACATGCCCGAGCGCGATTCTTTCATCGCGAAAATGAGCGCCGTACATCTGGTGCGTTTAATGGCGGAGTTGTCAGGCCTGCCACCGGAAGCCGCGCTGGAACGCGCCCATGAAGCGCTGTTTTATGTTGGGCTGGGTGAAGCGCGTTACCGCGGACTGGAGACTTACTCGCTGGGCATGAAACAACTGGCCAAGCTGGCCCAGGCGATTGTCCATGGCCCGAAGTTGATCTTTTTAGACGAGCCTACCAACGGTCTTGATCCTCCGGCGCGGGCCCGAATGATCAGGTTGATTCGAGAGATTCGCGACAGCGGACAGGCCAATATTGTTTTGTCATCGCATCTGCTTCGAGATGTTGAGGAGTGTTGCGAAGAGATACTGATCCTCAAGGACGGACGCATCGTCGTTTACTGCAATCTTGAAGAAGAACGCAAAGCAAATCGGAAATTCCTGGTTCTGGAAACGCGTGGCGACCAGAGCAAATTCGCAGCCGCTGTCGCGGACCTGGGTTGCGAGTATGCTCTCACGGGAGAACATCGGGTCAAGATAGTTCTGCCGGAAGGAATCGAGGTGCGCGACCTTTATCGCATTGCCGCTGAGCAGCAGATGCAAATCAGACGTCTAAGTTACAAGCGCGATTCCCTCGAAGACATCTTCCTGAAAGCTATGGAGAACGGTCATGGCAGTTTATGAACACTCTTACAGGAATTATTCCGGGCCACAGACTCCCGAATGGAGCCGGTTCTTGATAATTCCGCGTCATGCTTTTCGCGATGTGTTCAAGTCGAAACTCTTCACGGCTTTCTTTGCGATCTGCTTTATTCCCCTCCTGGTCGAAGCAGTCTTGATCTATCTACATCACAATGTGAACGCCCTGGCCATCTTGAGAGTGAATGTCCGGGAACTGATTCCAATTGATGCATCTTTCTTCCAGACGTTTGTAAATCTACAGAATGGTTTTGCGTTCTTCGTTGCCTTGCTGGTAGGGCCGCCCCTGGTCTCGCGCGATTTGCGAAACAACGCGTTGCCGCTCTACTTGTGCCGGCCGTTTTCACGTGCTGAATATGTAGCGGGCAAGATGTCTGTGTTGCTGATTCTTTTGTCAGCAATGACCTGGATGCCGCAGTTGTTGCTTTTTCTTTTCCAGTCTTATCTCGAAGGTGCGCAATGGTTCGTCGATAATCTCTGGATCGGAAGCGCGATTTTCATTGGCAGCGTGGTTTGGATATTGCTTCTGGCGCTGCTTTCGCAGGCCATATCAGCGCTGGTTAAGTGGCGGGTAATTGCCAGTGGCGCAATTCTGGGTCTGTTCTTTATCCCTTCCGTTTTTGGCGAAGTGGTTAACGTCATATTTCGCACCCGCTGGGGAAACATTATCAGTCTGGGCGCGCTCATGAAGAATATTTCCGCCGGGCTTTTCGGTACGTTCGAGCGGACCACAACGTTTGTAACTGACTTTGATGGTGAGGTCGCGAACCGGGTGGTGCTAGCCGAGCCGCCTCTCTGGGCTTCGTGGACGGCGCTCTTTGTAGTTTGTGCGATCTGTCTGGCTTTGCTTTCGAGAAAGGTGAAGGCTTACGAAGTGGTGCGCTAGTCCACGGGCGCGGCAGGGTTGAAGCCGGGAAGGCGGAACCTTTCTGCACAGGGCGGCAGAGCCGCAAGGAAACAAGCCAATCCCGTAGGGATGGAATGTTTATAGACCATTGGCCCGAAAATATAGCGCCAGCTCCAGAGGAGCGAAATGTTCTTACCGATGTGAGAAGCAAGCGATACATTTCGCTCCTTCGAAGCTTTCGAAATCCTTTGATGCCAACCGTCTATAAACATCGCGTCCCTACGGGACTGAGAAAGCAGAAACTTGCTATCTGTTACAACGACTCTAGAGTCAGCAAACTAGCGATAGCGAGTAGTTAAAGTCCAGCGGTTGGAAAATGAACCAGATGAGTGATTTCCCGTCACAAATGATCATCTTCGACGATGTCTCCAAGTTCTATGGAGAGATCCTCGGAGTCAACCGGGTCAATCTGCAGATTGGTCCCGGCATCACCAGTCTCGTCGGGCCCAATGGGGCGGGCAAGTCCACGTTGATGAATCTGATGACGGGGTTGCTGCGTCCAACTCGCGGGAGTATCACGCTTCTTGGTATACCCACTGACAAGCCGGAAGCACTTTTCCGTAAAGTCGGCTATTGCACGCAGTTTGATTCCTTCCCACGCGGGGTGACTGGCCGCGAGTTCATTAAGTCATTTCTGTCGGTGCACGGTTTCGACAGGCAGAAGGCTGACGCTTTCACGGTAACTGCGCTCGAGCGGGTGAACCTGCTCGATGCGGCGGACCGGAAAGTGGCGGCCTACAGCAAAGGCATGCGGCAGCGAATCAGGCTGGCCCAGGCAATTGCTCATCAGCCGGCGGTGCTGATTCTTGACGAACCACTAAATGGGCTGGACCCGATGGTGCGGGCCGAAACAATTGCGCTGTTTCGGAAGCTGGCTGCAGATGGTCTGCATCTGATCATCTCCAGTCATATTCTCCACGAAGTTGACATGATGTCTGACCGCGTGGTGCTGGTTAACAACGGCTACGTCGTGGCGGAAGGAAACATTCATGGCGTGCGCGATGAGATGGAAGAGCATCCGATGCAGATCCTGATTCGTTGCGACA
>JALZJF010000030.1 GCA_030859905.1 Acidobacteriota bacterium | reverse complement strand
GATTGTCGGTGAAGGTGGGTGGCATTTTCCAGAGCATCTGCTGGTACCACATGCCGCCAACGAAGAAGCGCGCCAGCCACATGTAAACGTTCTGAATATTTCGTTGCTCGGAATTTCGCACGAGCGTGAATACCGCGATGACTACGCTCGCAATCAAGAGGAAGATCAACGCGTAGATTGGAAATCGGCCGTGCAGCGTACTTTTCTGAAAGAACGCGAAAAGATCTTGGAACGGATTCGACATGTTTAACTCCGCACTCTGATTTTTATTGGTCAGTTAAGCCAATTTTTGCAGCTCGTCGAGTATGGTGCTCATCTTGACCCGGAAGAAGTAATTCTGTCGCACTTCAACGAAGCGCACGATCTGGGCCCGGTCAATGATGTACATTGATGGATGAGGGATGCCACGCTTGTAAGGCGTCCAATCGTTCTTAAGGCCATACTGGAGTATCACCTCTCCTTTTTCATCGGACAGCATGGGGAAAGGCGTTTCTGTTTTAGCCTTGTATTTACGCAGTGAAGGGAGCGAGTCAAGCGAGACTGTGAGCACTTCGGCATCGAGCTGCTTGATCTGATGATAAACGTGGCGCACCTTACCAAGGTGGAGCAGGCAAAACGGTCACCACATGCCCCGATAAAAAAGCAGCACGACATTCTGCTTGCCGGCAAAGTCCGCCGGGCCTAACGACTGTCCGGAAGCTGCTTCCACGAGGGTGAAGCCAAGCGCCTTATCACCCGGCTCGAGGATTCCAGTCCCCATCACTCAACCTCCGTTCGGGGGAATCATTAGAATGGCTTGACTCTAAAAAACCCTTCGCTAAGCTTTTTCAGCCAGCAGAGTATCGAGTCGCTTGGCGTAATCAGCCGGCAATTCGTTACCCGTGTAGCGCACGATACCCTGACGATCAAAAAAGATCACGGTCGGCGTGCCGGTAACTTTATAAAGTTTTGCCACGCTGGCGTCGGCATCGCGGGCCACTGAGTACTGAATCCCAAAATCTTTGATACCGGCTTTTGTGCGTGCTTCGCTGTCCTGAATGTTAATGCCCAGCACTCGCACGCCTTTCGGTTCATAACGAGCGGCCAACTCATTGAAATGAGGCGCCTCCTCTTTGCACACCGGGCACCACGCCGTCCAGAAGATCAGCACGGCCGGATGACCACGCAGATCGCTTACTGAAACAGGTGAGCCGTCAATCTTAGTCAACTGGAAGTTAGGTGCGACTTCGCCGAAGTTACTGGCGCTATTCGGTTCCGACTGCTGGCCGGCACCAGTTGTTGTCTGGGCCGACCGATTCTTACCAGGCGGCTTGCTCAAGGAACACGCTGCAAAGCCTACGGCGATAAACACTATAAGGCCAATGACACTTATCGATTTCCAAGGATTCATTCAGTCACCATTCCCATCTCAAACGAAACGCTGCCCGGACTGTAGCAGAAGATACTCTGCCATCAAGATCATCGCGATCCCGAAGGCCTTCTTCACTCGCACCATCCACTGACCCGAGCGCGGCAACGAAGCCAACACACCGCCAAATGTGCCGAGGGCAATCATCAAGACGCCCATGCCGAGGGCAAAAACAAAAAGGACCGAGGTTCCGAATGCGACGCTACCTTGCGTGCCGACGAATGCAAGCACTGCCCCGAGCGCAGGTGCGGTGCATGGCCCAACAATCAGTCCCGAAGAGGCGCCGATGAGTAGCGCTGAAACGTAGCCATTGCCTTTTCGCTCCGGACTCCATCTGGTGAGGAACTGGAACGTGGGGAGCTGAAAAACGTCGAGCATGGAAAGCGCCAGCAGCAGCAGAACGTTGGCGACCAAGATGTAAGTCCAGGGACTGGCCGCCCACACTCCAAACAGCGTTCCAGTCAAAGATGCAAACGCCCCGAGCGCTGCATAGACCGTCGCCATGCCGATCACGAATAGAACCGAGAGAACAAAACCTTGAACGCTAGCTCTCCCGGTCTTGCCGCGGCCTGCCGCCGTCTGGGCGCCGATGAAGCCCAACTGGATTGGAATGACGGGATAAACGCACGGCGTGAAACTGATCAGGAGCCCGGCAATGAAAGCTGCCGGGTAAGCCAGCAGCGAACTCGCCGACAGATACTGTTGGAGGTTAGACATGATTTCAATTCAGAAAAAAGAGAGGAGCGCGCTCCAGCCGCGCCTGCGAGATGCATGCGATCGCATCAGCGCGCTCCCTCTGTGCGCCGAACCGCCCCAGATCCGACGCTGCCTACGAAGCGCTAGCCGCCCTTCTTCATAGACATCGAACTCGCTTTAGCCACTGCGTTGTCAAAAGCGCGCACATATGCGTCGCGGTCATAATTGTGCGTCGTCTTGAAAAGAATCTTGTTCTTCTTTCCGAGCACGATCACTGTCGATGTCTTCTTTTTGTTCGCCGCGAAGAGTTTGCCGATCCCCAGTTTACTTGCCGTTTTGGCTGACTCAGCCGCCTTCTCATCAGTAGTGACGTCGAGCATGACAAAGTTGAGTCGATCCTTGTATTGGCTCATCAACTCCATCATGGTCGGCTCGAGTTTTTGACACGCCGAGCACCAGTCAGCCCGAATGATTGCCACCGTTGGCTTGGACTTGTCCATCATCATCTTGTCCTGCATCATGTCCTGCGCCGCGACGCCCATGGCCATGAACGCAAAGAGCGCCATCAGCGCGCCGGCAATCAAAGCCGCGCGGTTCATCTGTTTTTTCATGTTTTTCTCCATCCCTTTTCAAGTTGTAAGTTCGTTGCGAAGTTTGCCCGGCCCGCACTTTTCACAGCTCGCCAGCTTAAATTCAAACATTACAGACCGCGCTCGAAGGATTTCCGAAAATTCCGGGATCTTCGCGTGAATTACCGTCTGTAATCGTTCGCGGTCCATGTGACTAATACCCGTTTGGTCTGCTTTTATTCCCGCTATCGATTTGTTTGATTGGCTAGCCGCTCCCGCGAGGAACCTGCGTTAGTGTCTGGAATAAAATGAGCAACAATTGGTATAGACTAATCAGGAATTAAGAATGAGGGGCGCATAAGAAGCTGGCTGGCTTGATGTTCAGACTCTCCCGAGAAGATACGCGGTTCGCGGACTGGACTTCGTTTGAGGGCGAAGCGCTGCCGTACCAGGGTGATCTGTATCGCATGGCAAAGTGGCTGGTCAGAGAACATGATGAAGCCGAAGATCTCGTGCAAGAAACTTTCATGGAAGCGCTACGGTCGTTTCATCGCTTCGAGAAAGGCACAAACTGTCGGGCCTGGTTGATCAAGATCATGTATCACACTCTCAGCAAACGGCGACGCAGTGAAAGTCGACTCCATCTTATAGGCGGCGCCGAGGAGCAGATCGCGGAGACGGCCGCGTTTGAGCCGGCGACACCTCAGGGGATCACTGAAGAAGAGGTCTTGCAGGCATTGAAACGCCTGCCACAGCAGTTTCAGGAGGTAGTAATTCTCTCCGATGTTGAAGACATGACTTACAAAGAAATAGCAGAAGCATTGTCAATCCCGACCGGTACCGTGATGTCGCGTTTGCATCGCGGCCGCCGACTGCTGCGCGCCGAACTATCAGACTATGCCCAGGCGCGGCGCATTGGTGCGAACGATGCTGATGATCCCGCGGATCTGCGCCTCGCAGTCGGGCAAGAAGGAGGGAAACCGAATGCAGTGTCGTGATTTCCGTGAGATTGCTGACTCTTATCTCGCCGACGAACTCTTGATAGAGACAAACCATGAGGTAATCAGGCATCTCGAGTCGTGCGCTGACTGCCGTCGTGAGCTTTCGGCCCGACGAGAACTGCGCAGTAAGTTGCGTCAAGGTTTTCAGCGGGCAGCCGAATTGCAAATGCGCGACGAGTTTGCCGGCAAACTGCACAACCGATTGCGAACTGCGGCGCTGCGCCCGTCAGCTTCGGCATTTCGAATTCTGGAAGCGCGGCGCGGCGCGTACATTGCCCTTGCTGCTTCCCTGGTGCTCGTAGCTGCCTGGGGATTCAGAGCGATGCAACAGCGCTCAGTCACGCAGTCCTCTGTTGCTAACGAAGCGGGCCGCGAGACACCAACGCCCGTGGGAAGCGAGCCGCAAAATCCAACCAGCCGCGCGACCCTGGTAAGCTCGTTGTTCACCGAGAACGCTATCGGTAATCATCGCGACTGTGCAATCAACCATCGCTTAAAGGAAAAGCCGATTGATCTCGATGAAGCTGGTCGCAGTTATGATCGCGTCTACATCAATCTCGTCAAGGCTGTAATGTCAGATGGTCAATTACCTGTCGGCGCAACTCTCGTAGCGGCACACTCATGCATATTCAACGAACAGCGCTTCGGCCACGTGATTCTGAAGTATCATGACCAACTGGTTTCGGTTTTGGTAACAACTCTTGACGGTGCAGAGGCGTCCGATCAAAACGCTCTCGGGGCAAGCAAAGAGGAGTCGATCTCCAGCGCGGGATCGGATGTCTATCGTTTGGCGCACTTCGAAACTGCGCGTCACGCGGTATTTGTAGTCTCGGGCCTTGGCGAGGCGGAGAACATGGGGTTCGCCCGGGCCATCACACCTTCCGTGTCGAAGCATATTGAGCGAGCGGAACGGTTCGCTTGAGATCGACAGGGCATTCGGTAAAGCGAAGCCCTGGGAAATCGACTGTTCGAAAAACTTCAGTTTGTCGTGCCTAACAGAATGGTCCGTCACTGAAGACAGCGACAAGCTGAAGCTTGTCGGACTTTTCGACGGGAAAAGGAGAAAGGTGATCGAATGAACAGGAAAAGTATTCTCGCCATCGGATTTCTGGTCGTTCTGGTGGCTTTTGTAGTCGTCGCACGTGGCTTTTCAGGCCTTGCGGAACGTTTCTATTGAGTCAGCCGGAGAATGGAGTCTGACAGTTTGGTTATCGCCAGCGATTCGCCGACTACTCCTGATTTTGCATCCGGTACCTGGATCAATTCTGATCCCCTAACGCTAAAGGGTCTTCGTGGTCGCGTTGTGCTGGTCGAGTTTTGGACTTTTGGCTGCTACAACTGTCGCAACACGTTGCCGGCCGTAAAGCGCTGGCACGAGCGTTACAGTGAAAAGGGGTTGACGATTGTCGGGGTGCACTCGCCAGAGTTTGACAGTGAAAAGAAGATCGAAAACTTGCGGCGGCAGGTTGCCTCGCTGGGCATTCGATTTCCGGTAGTCACTGATAATGAATACGAAACCTGGCGCGCCTACAACGTCGGAGCCTGGCCGACAATCTTTGTGCTCGACAAGTTGGGTCGCATTCGTTGGACGCATGTGGGTGAAGGACGCTACGACGAGATTGAACAGGTGATTCAGAAACTGCTCGCGGAACCTGTTCGTGCATCTAATAGCAAATCAAGCTAAGCAAAGGCGCAAGGAATCCGAATGACTGATAGAGTTGTAAGGCCAAATGAGAGTGGATTCATGGGAGGGACAGCCCGCGCGGCATGGTTCGTCCAGAAGTTAGTTTCAACAAAAGGGGAAAATCATGGTTGCGACAATTTCAAGGGATGAGCTGAAGGCGAAGTTTGATCGTGGCGAGAAGTTCTTGCTGGTTGAGACGCTGCCCAAAACAGCTTACGCCCACGCGCATCTGCCGGGCGCGATCAATCTGTCCCCAGATCAAGTAGCGGAACTGGCTCCTCAAATCTTGCCCGCCAAAGACGCGGACATTGTGGTCTATTGTGCAAGTCCTACCTGACATGCATCAGAAAACGCTGCCCGGGAATTGGCGGCGCTGGGTTACACAAACGTGCGCGACTATGCCGAAGGAAAGCAGGACTGGATCGATGCGGGTCTGCCCGTCGAGAGTGATCACGAGCACGAAGGGGCGTGATGGAAGCAGGTCGAGTTACAGTAAATGAGTATCTTAGTCGTCTACGATTTAAGTAGGAAGAAGGATATGAAAGCGAAAATTCTAATAGGTCTGCTGATTCTGGCTTTCGCTAGCACCTCACCGTCCCTCTCCGGGGCGTTGAGCACAACCCAGGAGCGCAAGTCGTCCGTTGGCACAGGCACGGAAGCCCCAGACTTCACCCTCAAGGATCAGCATGGGCGTCAAATCAAATTGTCTGAATCACGCGGAAGGAATCCGGTTGTCCTTGCTTTTTATCGCGGTTATTGGTGACCATTCTGCGCCCGGCAGTTGGCCGGTCTGCGATCGTTCCTGAAGAAGGATGAAAAGGTGAGTCTCTATGCAATCAGTATTGATCCTCCCGAGACGAGTCGTGAGTTTGCAAAGAAGATTGCATCGGATGGAAAAGGCGAGGTTAACTTTCCGCTCTTGTCTGATCCTGAACATCGAACCATTGATGCGTACGGCCTGGTCGATCCCGCTTATCAAGGCCAGAAGATTTATGGCATTCCGTATGCGGCAGTGTGATCGACAAGCAAGGCCGCGTCGTCTGGACCAAGATCGAATCGGACTACAAGCAGCGTCCCACCAATTATGAAATCCGCGCGGCGCTTAGCGCGTTGAAGTAAGCTGCCGCGATCATGGAGAATTGCAAACCTGCTTGAAAGGAGTCGCGGGTGTTATCGCCTAAATTCGTCGCGCCGACTACTATGAGTATCCGAGTGATGAAATGAGACAGCGTGCAGTCTCATTCTATGAACAGATGCGACGCAGACGTACTGTGCGCCAGTTCTCCAATCGTCCTGTTCCTCGTGAGATCATTGAGCAGTGTATCCTTGCGGCAGCTACAGCGCCGAGTGGCGCCAACCTTCAGCCCTGGCACTTTGTGGTCATCACAGATCCATCGGTGAAGCAACAAATCGGGTGGCTGCTGAGGAAGAGGAAAAAGAGTTCTACAACAAACGTGCGCCTAAAGAGTGGCTAGAGGCATTTGCGCCCTTGGGCACAGACGAGCACAAGCCATTTCTGGAGATAGCTCCGTATCTGATAGCGATATTTGAAGAACGATACGGAAGGTTGCCGACCTGTGGGCAGGTTAAACATTACTACCCGAAAGAGTCGGTGGGAATAGCAACCGGCCTACTAATCACGGCAATCCAACAGGGCCCAGCAACGAATCTCCACGTGACACCGCGAGATACGCTCAAAGCCAGCTACAAAGGGCAAGATGTGGGCGGCATTTACCGCGCGACAACCGTGTTGAGAAGAGTGGCTGATCGTGCTACATCTGCCAAATGCCTCAGTCACGCTCGTTTCTTTCGTTCTTCTATTTGTCTCAACTGGGAAGCACGATCCGTATCCAAAGCGCCGGCGCCGCTTCGCTTTGCCGGCGCACGCCAAACGAAGTGCGGTACTAAGCTAGTCCGGATTATTCATGAACTGCGGTGTTTTCAGTAAGCCTGCGGTAGCAGGCGAAAGCATAAAGACTGGGGCGTGAGCCCCAGGCCTCTGCAAAACAAAGTCCTAAGCCTGCGAAGGCAGGCG
>JALZJF010000019.1 GCA_030859905.1 Acidobacteriota bacterium | reverse complement strand
ATTAGCGTGAGGACAAGGGCGATGGACGAAAAATATTTTCCGGAAGTAATTGAAAAAAAATGGCAGCACCGTTGGGATGAAGGGCGTGTGTTTGAGGTTAGCAACGACGACCCGCGGCCGAAGTTCTATTGCCTGGAGATGCTGCCTTACCCGTCGGGCTTCCTGCACATGGGCCATGTGCGCAACTACTCGATCGGGGACGCCCTTGCCTGGTACAAGCGTCTACAAGGCTTCCAGGTGCTGCATCCGATAGGCTGGGACAGCTTTGGGCAGCCGGCCGAACAGGCTGCGATCAAACGCGGTGTAAATCCGCGTGCCTGGACCGAAGAGAACATCACGCACATGCGCGGCCAGCTCAAGCGCCTTGGCATTAGCTACGACTGGTCGCGCGAGATTGCTGCGCATAGACCTGATTACTACAAATGGGACCAGTGGTTCTTCCTGAAGATGTTTGAACGCGGTTTGGCTTACAAAAAGCTGTCGCCGGTTAACTGGTGTCCCAAAGAGGGCACCGTACTGTCGAATGAACAGTCGTCGGGCGGCGTCTGCTGGCGCTGTGGCACGGCGGTGCAGAAGCGCCACCTCGAACAATGGTTTCTCCGCATCACCGAATACGCTGAACAACTCGTTGGACAGATCGAACAGATAGAATCCACCTGGCCCGAGAAGGTGCTGAAACGACAACGCGATTGGGTCGGTCGCAGCGTTGGCGCCTACATCGACTTCGCAGTTAAAGAATCGGACAAAAAGATTCGGGTCTTCACGACGCGTATCGACACGATTTTTGGCGCCACCGCAATCATACTCGCACCCGATCATCCACTCATCGCGGAACTGCTGGAAGACTCAGCCTTGCAGGGTGATATCCAGAGGTTTGCAGACAAGGTGGCGGCCGCACGGGCCAGACCCGCCCACCCGACGGAGGAAGAAGTTAAAGAGGGACTCAACACCGGAGTGCTGGCGGTCAATCCGTTCAGTGGCGAGAACATACCTGTTTGGGTCGCAAATTATGTGCTGATGGACTATGGCACGGGGGCAGTGATGAGCGTGCCCGCTCATGATGAACGCGACTTTGAGTTTGCACAGAAATATTCTTTGCCGATACGACAGGTCATTGCCCCGGTTACTCACGCTCAGCCCGCGTCGGAACCGGTCTCCACAACAGGCACTGACCAGTCTGCCGAAATGCACCAGGCGTTTACTGGCTATGGGGTGCTGATCAATAGCGGTGACTGGGGCGGGAAACTTTCAGGAGTGGCGATCCGCGAGATGGTCCTATACGCAGAGCAGCACAAATTCGGCGGTGGGGCTGTTACTTATCGGTTGCGTGACTGGGGTGTCTCTCGTCAAAGGTTTTGGGGAGCGCCGGTGCCCATCATCAATTGCGAAGATTGCGGCGCCGTAGCCGTGCCTTACGCGGATCTTCCAGTCGTACTCCCGGAGACGGCGGAGTTCACGGGCAGCGGTCAATCGCCACTGGCCGGGGTGGCGGAGTTTGTGAATACCACATGTCCCAAGTGCAACCGTCCGGCGCGGCGAGAGACCGACACGATGGACACGTTTGTCGATTCTTCGTGGTACTTCTTTCGTTACTGCGATCCTCATAACGACTCCGCGCCATTTGATCCGGCGATAGCTGCCCAATGGACACCTGTCGATCAGTACATTGGCGGGGATTCACACGCGGTGATGCACCTGATCTACACCCGCTTTTGGACCAAGTTCATGCGCGATATCGGGCTGGTTTCGTTTGACGAGCCGGTGAAGAAACTACTTACGCAAGGAATGGTAACGAACCTGGTGGAGGGCACGGAAGAATGGAAAGCGATGTCCAAGACTCTCGGAAATGGGATTGATCCTGACGAGATGATCGCCGCGTTTGGCGCCGATGCAGCCCGCCTTTTCGTTCTTTTTGCGGCGCCGGTCGAAAACGAACTGCGCTGGATCGAGACGGGGATCGATGGTGCAGTTCGTTTTCTCCGAAAAGTTTATTCGATGGTATGGCGTTGGCACGAGCGCCTCGCCGCCTCGTCGCAAATACAGGACGTCCCGAGCACCGAGGAATTGAGTCAAGGGGCCCTTGTCTTGCGGCGGAAAACGCACCAGACCATTGCGCGAGTAACCAGGGACTTTGAGCATCTGCATCTCAACACAAGCGTGGCTGCGTTGATGGAACTCTTCAATGAACTGAGCGAATTTAGCGCGCAGCCGGCTACCGCATCGGCGACCGACCTCTTTGTCGTGCGCGAGGCTCTGGAATCCCTAACTCTGATGCTCGCACCTTTTAGTCCCCACGTAAGCGAAGAACTGTGGGAACGTTTGGGCCACAGCGGCGGTCTTAATCAGAGTCTCGGCCAGGGCGCGAAATGGCCAAAACCGAATGCTGAACTCGCACGAAAGGCTGAACTCGAGATTCCCATCCAGGTTAACGGCAAGCTTCGGTCTCGTCTATTGGCCTCGCCAGAGGTAACCGAAGACGAGTTGCGCGCGGCTGCGGTGGCTGATGAGAAGGTGCGTCCTTTTACGGAAGGTCGCGAAGTTCTGAAAATCATTGTGGTGCCGCAGCGGCTGGTCAATATAGTTGTGCGCTAGGGAGGTACCTTCACAGTAACCTGTCTGCTTGCTCGCTCGCTCTCGTGTCCGTTAAAATCGTATTCGCGCGCTTCGGACTGCGCCCACTAAATGAACCTGAAGGATTCACCAGAGCGCAATTAGATTATCCAGCCACGATTGATCTACAATCCGCCGCATCAGTTGTCGATCGTTAGAGGTTCCGTCAAGATGAGGGTTAGGTTAAACAACGCAAGTTCGGCGCATGTAACCCCGGCTATATATTTACCGTAGGAGAATACCAATGAAGGTTTATGCAATGGCGCGCGCTGCGCTTATATTCGTTGCTCTATGTTTGAGCTTTCTATTAACTGGCATTGCCGCGGTTGGCCAGGACGTGGGTGCGGACGTGGGTGGCGGCGCGGGAATCTTTCGACCTCGTAATCCCGAGACCAAGAAAGGCGGTGCGAAGCCGATGACGCCGGTAACGAAGCCTTCAACCAGGCCGGCTTCCCGCACCAACCGGGCAGCGGCGGCGGCGGCAGCAGCGGCTGAGGAGCGAGTCGAAGACTTACTGACCAAGGGCAATGAATTTCGCGATGCGAGGCGTTTCGCCGAGGCGGAGGAAGCTTATCAGGGCGCGCTCAGGATTAAGCCACGAGATGGGCGAGCCGCCTACGGTCTGGGAAACGTTTACACCGACCAGCAACGCTGGGAAAACGCCGAGACGGCTTATCGAAATGCGGCCCAGTGGAGCCCCTCGAATGTTGATGCGCTCGTAGCACTCAGCGTAGTGCTGGTTCAACCCAAGACGGGGGCGGATAACGCCAAACGCTTTGCAGACGCCGAAGGCTTTGCTCGTCGAGCTACGCAGTTGGAGCCCAAGAATGCAGTGGCCTGGGACCGACTGGGTGTGGCGTTGCAGTCGCGGGGGTTCTTCACCACCGAAACCGAACACGCCTATCGCCGTGCGGTCGAGCTTGACCCTCAGTTCGCCGTCGCCTACGTCCATTTGGGACGCGTTCTGAAACGACTCGGACGTAGTAATGAGGCGGCGCCGCTTTACGACCAGGCCATCAGTCTGGCGAAGGACGCGGCTACGCTCAATCTGGTTGCTGAATCGCTCCAAGGGGAGCAACAATGGGAGCAATCGGGCCCGGTATTGCAACGCGCCCTGGCTCTTGACGCACAAAATCCTACAACGCTGTTTCTCATGGGTAGAATGTTGGTTGTCTTGAAGAGGTATCAGGAGGCTGAGCCTCACTTGAAAACTTCGACGGAACTTAGTCCCCGGGCTTTCCAGCCTTTCAATTTACTTGGCCGCACTTACCTGGCGCTGGAACGCTACGCGGATGCGGAGGTCACTTATGAACGGGCGGCAACTTTTGCTCCTGCGGGAGATCGCAAACAACTGGCCGGAGCTTTCGGATTCCAGGGGGTTGGCGATGGTTATCTCAAAGCTCAGGAGCACAGCAACGCTGCTCGAGCTTACCAGCGGGCGCTGGAGCTTGATCCCGGCAATAAAGAGATAGAGCAGAAACTTTCGAAGGCCCGGTCGCGTTGACGCGATAGCTGAAGACAACAAGAGAGGTCCCTCTATGAAGCGTTGCCCGAAATGCAGTCGAACATTTCCAGAAGAGAGCCAGAAGTTTTGCACGGTTGACGGTGGTCTCCTGATTTCCGATTCGGTATTCGACCCTAACCTAACTATCCGAGCCACGTCCGCGGACGTGTCGCCGCCACTTCAACCGCAGCGTGAAAATGCCGCCACCAGCCGCGAGCTTCCGGATCTCAATGCGACTATTGCCTCCATGGCTAATGCACCAACAGTCGCTTTTCCCCGCCAGACCGGACCGACCGGGACAACCACTGCTTCTGATATGCCACCTGCCTCCCCCGGGATCTCGACCTTGCCAGGCGCCACCACTCCTCCGCAAGTAAAAGAGAAGTCAAAACTGCCTTTAATTGTCGGGGCCGTGGGTTTGGTCCTTTTGTTGGGCGTCGCTGGTCTGGCCGGCTTGTTCTTTTATGTCTTCAAGCCTTTGATGGAAGGAGTCCAGGATCGGCCGATTGTCGCCCAAGAGACTCCTCCGGCAGAGGAAACAAATACGAACAGCGCGCCGGAAAACACTAATACTGCTACTACCGAAGACACCGAGGCGGAATTTGTGCCCCCAGCCGGCACAACGAATTTCGCCAACTCTTCAACAAACCTTGACGGCAAGCTGGCCGAGCACTACATCGACTTCTCTTTCTACTACCCGGAAACCTGGGAGACTGATGAGAAAGCTGGAGTGGCGGGAGCCAGCAATTTCGTGAAAGTTGAACGGCGACTGCCACCTGACTTCACGCAAGAGAATTTCGCCGTCGGTTGGTACACCAGTAAGGGAAGCTTTGAAGCGGACAATCCTACATTTCCACGCTTAGTTGAACTGCTGGGCGCAAATCTGGCGAATAGTTTTCCGGAGTACCGCAAGGTCTCCGAGGGGCCAACCAAAGTAAACTCGCTCGACGGTTATGAATTTCGATTTGTAAGTCTGTCTAAGGGAACTGAGAAGGGCGACCTTCAGGTATGGGGCCGCGTGATCTTTCTACCCACAGGAGTTGAAGGGCAAGCAGCAGGGGCAACTCTGATCATGCTGGCAACTTCCCTCGCGCCCGAATTGTCTGGAGTCGAAGACGTGGGCGAGAAGGGGGAGATGCCGGTGATTCTCGAGTCGTTTAGATTTGCGAGGAAGTGAAACTCGCAAGCCGTCGAGCAGGAATGCAATGCTGTTCTCAGATTAAGGAATTGCTGAACGCGCAAGAATATTAAGATGTCAAAAGCAAACCGAGAAAAGAATCATTTGTTAACCCCCGTGCGTCTCGCTTTAACTGTTGTGGTGTTATCGCTGGTTGCGACCTTTGGGGTTTCAAGCTGCAACTCTACGGATGGGATGGGGAAGCCGGGGCCGGTCTCAATCAGCCCTGCCAAGCCTGCCCCCGCCGTTCCCGGCTCGATGGCCACCTTGCCCCCAATGGTTCTTGATACCGAGTTGAAAGCCATGAGCGGGCCGCCCATCAAACTCTCGGACTATACCGGGAAAGTTTTAGTGGTGAACCTATGGGCCACCTGGTGTGGACCGTGCCGCATGGAGATCCCCGAATTGGTAAAGCTTCACCGGGAATATCGGGCGCAGGGTTTGCAGGTGGTCGGTCTTTCAACCGAAGACCCGGAAGCTTCGGCGGAGGGCGTCCGGCGCTTCGCGCAGGAATTTCAGATGGACTATCCGGTGGGTTGGGCCACTCCGGAGGTGGCCATCGCTCTGATGCAGGGGCGGGACGCGATTCCTCAGAGCTTTGTAATTTCGCCCGAGGGCCGCATTCTGAAACGGTTCGTCGGATTCAGTGCGGCTGCTACGCCTCGACAGCTAAGAGAGGCTATCGAGGAAGCACTGAAGGGGTAGGATTGATCAGGCCTTCTCCCTTTCGGCTTCGGCTTCCTTTGCAGCTTTCAGACTCCGCTCACCTTCTTGCTTGAGCTGTTGGGCCTCCCGCTCCAGTATCTCGTCTTGCAGTCCATGGGCCACCTGCTCTTTCGCTTTGCCTTCAAGCACCTTCATTTGGGCTTCGACGCGATCCTCAACTTGATCTATCGGAGCGGGCTCATTCATTTCATCCTGCGTTATGACTTTGTTCTTATCTATCTCCATAATAGACCTCCCCCAGTACCCGCCGTTCTACTTGACGATTCTCTACTGCAGTGAACTCAGTCTAGCGAATGTCCAGCGCTGAGGCCAGACTCAAGCTGGTTCGATTCAAGGAACGTCACAAAAAGATGACATTCCCATATTCGATCGTGGCTACGGCTTCGCGGCATGGCCGTAGCGACGCCTCGCAGGTCGCTGAAAAAAGTAGTGTGGAGCAGTAGAAGCAGTAATACGATCCACGAAATGACACGAAATAGCACGAATTAAGGTTTTCATTTAGTGCGGTTTCGTGTGATTTCGTGGATCGTGCTTGTTTTTCAGCAGCCCGCCTAGAGGCCTGTTTAGCCTCGCCTGCTGCGAAACTGCCCGTATCGGCCGTTACCCACTTCGCGGACATTTTTGATGAGGCAATTCGGTTAGTCGACAAATGACGACCAGAACGTTAGACTCGATCTGATGATGCGGACCCTGACCTCAACCAGAATTGTGCGATTTGTGCTGGCGCCGTTGCTTAGCCTTTGGATAGCTGGCGCAGGTTGCATGATGGGATGTGAAGGAATAGTCGCGGCTGCGGCTACTGTTGCAAGCTCGATCTCAATGCATTCGGTTCACCATTCGGAGCAGAACGCTACGATAGTTGCTTCCGGTCACGCCTGCTCGTCAAGTGGCGCAAAGAACGCTAGTGAAACGAAATCCGCAGTTAAGCAAACTAGCAAGTCTGCCACTACCCTGGTTACGCTCGGTGGATCATCGTCGGGCATGATGAAAGACTGCCCACTCGCAGTAAGTAGGGCCGCGATTGCTTCCAAGACACGAAACAATGAGATCGCTGCCGCTCCGGTACTTGTCCATTCGATTCTGCCGGCTGAGAATGCGGTGGAGCGAACCTCTCCGCTTTCTACCCCACTCCGGTTACCCAATCGAGGTCATACTTACCTCCGCTGTTGTGTCTTCCTAATCTAGAGATCTGCCTGTTTTCAGGACGGACTTCCGGTCTGTTCAGCATTCAGCGGTATCAGTGTGTTCGCTGATATCAGGCAATGATCTTTTTAGCTTAGGAGAACAAAATGAAAAACCTTAGAGGATTTGCCCTGGGTCTCGCCCTCGGGCTAGCTGCCGCGATTTCAACTGTTGGGCTCGCCCAGAACTCAACACCGAAAGACCAAAAACCGAAGACTGAATCGTGTTGCGCAATGGAGTCGTGCTGCTGCCAGGGTGATTCGTGCTCGATGAAGCACGACACGAAGAACCATTCATCCAAGGATGGATGCTGCTGCTGCAGTGGTGACTCGTGCAACGTGAAGATGAAGGACAAGCAGAAGCAAGGTTAAGTCGGCACCAGGCGCCCGCATCTCGATTCCTGGAGCCGAGTTGTTCTGCTCCATCCCGGGGTGCGGGTTTGGGATTGTTTCACCGGAAAGGCCGCACAGCCGCTAGCCGGAAGATGGCTGCGCCCCGCGTTTAAGTTGTAAGGTGGTTATGAAAAAAGGATTTTCTAAATTCAAGCAAGTGACAGTTTTGTCGCTCTTAGTATTGTTCTGCATGGTTTCAGCACCGGGTGTGATTGCGCAACATGAAGGTCACAACATGCCGGGCATGAACAAGCCAAAATCGAAACCGAAGGCAGCTCCAAAGCGGAAAGTAAAGCCTAAAGCAAAACGGAAGTCTCCTCTCCGCGGGACGGAGTCTGCCAAACCTACCGGTATTCCAACTGCTCCGGGCCACACGGAGCATACGCCAGGGATGGTGATGCCATCGCCCACCGCGGCTCCAGCACCAGCAGCTTCGCCCCACACGCACATACCTGGAGAGCCAGAGCCTTCTAGTTCACCGTCAGCAGACTCACAGGCGTCGCCGGCGCAACACGACAAGCATATTTCAAAGCCAGGAACGACACCCTCACCTTCGGCTTCTCCCCACGAGATGGATATGCACAAGCCAACCTCTAATCCTTCCCCCGATCCTGCACATCAAACGCATGATTCGATGGGACACCCTAAAACAGATGAGGTAAAGCCGGCCGACTCAATGAAGGGCACGCACACCGAGGGAGGTCACAGCATGAACATGGGCCCGCTGATGGTCATGTCTGGCGATGATATGAGCATCCGAGTGGGCGCGAGCGAAACAAATGTAATGCCTATGGGTCAGATGGGTTCAGGAACGTCCTGGCAGCCGGCTTCCACGCGGATGAACATGCTGCACAAAACCGCAGGCGACTGGTTGTTTATGTTTCACTACAACGCCGTGGTCGGCGTTAACTCGCAGGGCGGACCGCGAGGCGTAACGAAGTTTGAATCAGCGAACTGGTTTATGCCAATGGCGTTCCGGAAAGTGGGTCCGGGCACGCTCGAGCTGCGCGGAATGTTCAGCCTCGAGCCTTTTACATTTCCGCCGGGCGGCTCGCCGCTCTTGTTTCAGACCGGTGAAACTTACCAAGGCCGTCCGATTATTGACGCCCAACATCCGCACGATCTCTTCATGGAGCTTTCGGCGTCTTACACGATACCCCTCGGCGAGCGGGCCACCTGGTTTACTTACTTTGGCTATCCTGGCGAGCCGGCCTTGGGTCCAACTGCTTTTATGCACCGCGCTTCCGCATCCGAAAATCCTTCCGCGGCTCTATCGCACCACCTTCAGGATTCATCACATATCTCGTTTGGTGTTCTTACCACGGGATTCACCTATCGTTGGTTCAAGTTGGAAGGTTCAGTTTTCAACGGCCGCGAGCCGGATGAGAGTCGTTACGACTTCGAGGCTCATCCCTGGACTTCGCGGTCGGCAAGATTGTCGTTCGCTCCCAATAGCAATTGGTCGATGCAAGTCAGCCATGGCCTGTTGAGGGATCCCGAACCATTGGAGCCCGGCGACGTGCGACGCACCACGGCGTCGCTTAGCTACAATCGGCCCATTACAAGAGGTAACTGGGCCACCAGTCTCATTTGGGGACGCAATCACGAGAACCACAGCGGAGAGATCTTCAATCTAAATGGCTACGTCGCGGAATCGACAATACGCTTTTTGGATAGGAATTATCTTTATACGCGGTTGGAGCTGGTCGACAAGAATGCGCTCCTTCGCGACGAGGACCGCACCCTTCTGGGCATCTCGGAACACCATCCGTCTTTTCGTATCGGCGCCTACACTTTTGGGGGCGCGCGCGATGTTTGGACGAAGGCCAAGGTGTCGGTGGCAATAGGAGGCGATGTTACGTTCTATTCGAAGCCGGCGATGCTGGATGCAATCTACGGGAATAATCCGACGTCGTATCGCTTCTTCCTTCGCTTCCGACCCGGTAAGACCACGATGGCCCAGATGCATGA
>JALZJF010000220.1 GCA_030859905.1 Acidobacteriota bacterium | reverse complement strand
TCGAAGAGTGCAATCGATCCGTTTAGAAGTGCCTCCGCGTGTTTTTGTCCCTTAGGTACTTGCCTCGAACTAGCTACCCAACCAGCGAGAGCTCCAGTGGTGAAAAGCAGGTCCGCGGACGAGGGTGGCTCTAACCCTTCAACTTTAGGCCACTCTCCGATAGTCCACCATCGTTGAAGCACGACGCAAGCAGCCTCAAAGTTGCCCGCCTCGATTTGTTCGCGGGCGACCGTGCAGAAAACCTGGACCTCTTCCGCCTGTGTTAGATTGGGGCAACGAGACTCACTTGGCAGATGTGCATCGGCCAAGTTAGTTGGCCCATCGTTCCCGACCTGAAGTTCGCGATCCGGCTCCCGAGTGGCCTCCCGATACAAAGCGGCTGAAAACAAATAGGCGGCATGCCATTGATGTGCTGCGGGATAGATCGACTTAAGCTCGATGGCCCGTTTGCTCTCTCGTTCCGCAGCCTTGCGGTCCCATTCCTGGCGCATTTTAAACATGCCCGGAAAGAGTTGAGCTTCAGGAATTGCGTCATGCTTTTCTAGTGCTTGCAGGCCACGCGTTTGGGGTAGATCGTCCGCTGGAGGAATGTAGTTTGTCGCCAGTCTTAAGTAGCAGTCTACGATCCCTGCATATGCCAGAGCATAATTCGGATCCAGGTCAATCGCTTGCCGAAAGTGATCTATCGCCTGCTCCAGACCATCCTTAGTGTATTTGCTCCAGTGGAAACGACCTTTGAGATAAAACTGATATGCCTCGGTGCTCCGGGTATGGCGCTTCGCCAGCCGGCGCTCCTCATCGCCACTTAACCGCAACCGTAATGCGGCCGATATCTGTCTGGCTATCTCGTCTTGCACCTCGAAGATGGCCCCAGATCCGCGGTCATAACTCTCGCCCCAAAGCTGCCAACCATTGGCCACGTCCACTAACTCGGCGCCAATCACCAGCTTTTGATCGTATGAATGGACACGTCCCACCAGCACAGCGTCCACACCTAGTTCGCGCCCAATTCCCTGTGCGTCAAGCTCGCTACTCTTGTAACGAAAGACCGTGCTCCGGGACATGACGCGCAACAACGGCAGCAGAGCAAGACTATTAATGATGCTTTCCGTGATGCCGTCCGAAAGGTACTCCGTGTCCGCGTCGTTACTAACATTGATAAAAGGGAGCACGGCCAGAAACCGGGTCGTCCGGCTACTTGATACGTCGGAAGTCTGACAAACGGCTTGATAGCCATCGGGCGTCTTCGCTAGTGTTGATGAAGCCTCAAAGACCTCATCAACAGGCGCCACGAAACGATAGCCGCGCCGGGGAACGGTTTCGATGTACTTCAAACCCGCAGTTTCACCCAAAACCTTTCTCAGAGTGAAGATGTTCTGTGTGAGATTTGAATCCTCGACACAGGCGTCCGGCCAAACTTGTTTCATCAGATCGTCCTTCTCCACGACGCGTCCCTGTTTTTGGACCAGGGCCATTAGAGTGTCAAAGGCTTTCAACGTCAATGATACGGGCTTGCCATCGCGGAGTAGGACACGCTGGCTCGCGTCCAGGCGGTAAGCGCCAAAGTGGTAAGAATTCTTGCTGGCCTGCATAAGACTCGTAATAACTTTCTGATAACTCTTTTAGAGTCTTCTAAGGACTTCCCCCTGAGTTGTGAGTAACTTAGCTTCGAGTGAGAAACAATTCGGATATTCGAACCGCCTCATTCTAGTTCGTAGACTGGCGCCAAAGCAATTGACATGGCGCAGTATGTGCGACAGTCGCCAAAGATACATTCCTAAGGGAGGCCACCATGGACCAAAGAGTTCTCACAGTCATCGCCCTGATGAAACACGATCCGCGGCGGTCTCTTCCCTTAAGCAGGCTGGCGGAGTCAGTCAACCTCTCTCCGACTCGGCTTTGTTATCTGTTTAAGGCTGAAACCGGAACTCCGCCGGCGCGCTACCTCAGGGCGTTGAGAATGCAAGATGCCACGACGCTGCTGGTGACCACATTCTTGAGCATTAAGGAAATTATTGCGCGCGTCGGCTTCACGGATGAAAGCCACTTCGTCAGGGACTTCAAGAGAATCTACGGAGTCACTCCCACCCAGTATCGGAAACAGAATGTGGTCATCGACGCAAGAAAACTCGACGCTACGACTCCTCGAAAGGATCGGCCAAAGGATAGTAAGAAACGCCAATGAAATTGACTTGCGAGAACTGACGCAAAGACTTATTGTGCGCGCTGTTCCTCACCCCAGCTACCCCTCAGACTTAGCTCTCGACAACTAGCGAGGCTGGCAAATCGGAAGCGTTCTGCGGGGGCCAGGGCCTCATCGGTAGTCAATTGCCGGCGAGGCCTTGTTGGGATTTGTTTACCCGCTTGTATCTACAGGCATAGGCCCAGCTTCCCAACCTACAAAGTGGGGAAATTCGCAGGTTGGGAAGGGGGCAAGCGCAGTGCGCCCCCGCTCAAGATGCAATCCTACTCAACCTGGAATTCACAACTCAACCTCAGGAAATCTGCAGCCTGAGCGGGGGCGCGGAAAGCCTTGCCCCCTTCCCAACTGCAAATTAGCGCAGCTTGAGCGGTCCTATTGGTCAATTTACTCAGTCAAGCAAGCCGCTTCAGATCGGCTTCTGCGGCAATATATCCAAAGCTAGTCCACTGGTCTCCACTAACCATCTGGCCAAAGATCTTCAGAGCCTCATCGCGGCGCCCGTTATAGAGATACCAATTGGCTACGCCGTAGAGGATGCTACTTGAACCCGCCGATCCGGCTTGTCTCAAGGTTTCTGCGAGGAGGTTATCGGGTGAGATCGATCCCTTGTACATCAGCAGCAACCGGTAGTAACCGTCGTTTTCAATGATCTCCATGCCTTCGCGGATGGGTTCAAGCACCCTGGCTGCCTCGGACGCGCGATTCATTCTCCTCAGCGTCATATAGAGCCAGTGACTCGTCGCGACGATTGCATCAGAATTCCTGGAAACCTTAAGGCACTCGCGATAACTATTCAGCGCACGCTGATTCTGGCCGGTCAGGTAATAGGACAGGCCC
This sequence comes from Acidobacteriota bacterium, assembly GCA_030859905.1. Lineage (GTDB taxonomy): Bacteria > Acidobacteriota > Blastocatellia > Pyrinomonadales > Pyrinomonadaceae > PSRF01. The sequence continues at coordinate 40,467 of JALZJF010000220.1, read as the reverse complement.
AGGTGATACCAGATATTGAAGTGCAGCGTGCTGGTGGGGATGTTGCGCACATTCGGCTGGCCGTCCGGTTCTACTTCATCCGGCTTCCCTTTGATCAGTTTTGCAGCATTCTCGAAATCGTCGATCGCGAGATCGAATTTGCGGAGCGTGATGTAGCGATGTCCGCGGTGTCGATAAAACCGGGCGTCCCTTGGAAACTTTTTTATCCCTTTGCTATAGACTTCAATCGCGTCACTAAATCGACCGAGATACGCAAGCCGGCGTCCCAGCCAAATTCTCGCGCCAGGGTCATTTGGTTTGACCTCGAAATTCCGGCGCGCCTCGTCAAGCCGCCCTTCCATTTCTTTCCTTGCTTCTGCTGTGACCTGAGGAGCTGGACGATCGACGAATTCGGCCGGACGTCTTTTATCCTGGGTGTTCCCGGCTTCGGTGAAAACCAAGGCAGAGGCGGTCAACGCTATTAGGATGGCAATTCTTAGCGAGTAGTTCATATTGTTTCTTTTGGTGCACCGACAAAGCGAAGCGGTCCGAGATTCAACCGCGGCAAAAGTTAGCCCGGAGCCAGCGCTGGGGGGCGCTCCGGCCCTGGGTAACGCCAATATACCTCGACCCGCCCGTAAAGGGCGTATGAGTTGGCTGCATATCTCTGTCGGATTGCTTTGGCTCGAACAGGTGGAGATTGCCTAGCGCTTTGAGCTGATTAAGTGGAAAATTAGACTTTGTAAACAAGCACCAGCCCGGAGGAACTACTGCTATGAGAAGAACCGCTGTGAGTGAGCGCATCGCGTGGGCCGACTTTACTGTGCGTCGTCTTGCTTTGGAAATCCTTTTGGTCGCCGCCGTTTCAAACGGTGTTTTCGCACAAGCACCTTCAGCGACCCCACCTCCGGGCTCCCCGGAACAACGAGGCATCGGCGTCCAGACCTCCGGCCCGAGAAGTACTTCTCGGTCCGATCAGGCGGCCAGAGAAGCCAAACCGGAACTCGTATTACAGACGGGCTACAACAACTTTTTCGGGGCGACACGATTCGCCTTCAGTCCCGACGGGCGGCTCCTGGCAACTACGACGTTTCGCAGCAGCACGGTCAAACTGTGGGAGACGGCTAGTGGCCGCGAGCTACGTAACTTGTCCAGTGGCACCCAAAGCGGTATGAGCATGTCTCCGTTCATCGCCTTTAGCCGGGACAGCCGCCTCATTGCCGCCGCCGCCGGAGACAACTCAGTAAAAATTTGGGACGTATTGTCGGGACGAGAACTGCAAACGCTCGCCGGCACTCAGGGCTCTGTGACCACCGCCCTCTCCGGCGTCTCTTTCATCGCGTTTACGCCGGACGGTCGCGTTGTGACAGTCAGCGACGCGATCAGAGTTTGGGACTCCACGTCCGGCCAAGAGCTGCGCTCCATTAGCATGGAAATGAATTTGAACACATCAGCTTTCATGGGAGGTGGAGGAGGTGCCGCAATTACTCCGGATGGCAGCCAACTGGCATTCCTCGTCTCTGACGGCGGAGAAAAACACGAGGTCAAGTTTTGGGACCTCGCGACTGGACGCGAAACTCGCGCAGTGAATCTGCCTGACAAAGAGATCGATAGCATCGAGCTTGCGTTTACGCCAGACGGACGATTGCTTGCCTCCGGGATCGTCGACAAGCGTCTAAAACTATGGGACCTGAGTGGAAAAGGAAATGAGCGGGAGCTGACAACAACCGCGACTGATTTCGGTCTTATAAAATTCAGCCGCGACGGTCGGTTGCTCGCACTCGCGGAAGCCTACACGGTCAAGATGTGGGACGTCGCGACGTTGCGAGAGTTGCCGGCATTGAAGGCGCCTAACACTGGCTTGCTGGTCTCACAAGGAGGTTTCTTCGCTAATTTTAGTGAGGATGGGAAGAGACTTGCCACCGGAGGGTTCGGTACGCCAACGATTCTTTGGGAAACCGACACCCTAAAACAACTCGTCAAGATGAGCGGCCGGACTAACATGGCGTACGAGGTCGCCTTCAGCGCCGACGGCACTCGGCTCTCTTCGGGTGGACGCACGCGCTGGGACCTCCGGGCCGGCCGTGGCTCGCGCCTCACGGCTGCGTCTTCCGAAGGCATGTTCGGCCTGCCTAGCCCGGATGGTAAATTGCTCGCCACCTTCGCAATGAACAGTAATGTCCTCACAATTATGGAAGTACCGGGCGGGCGACAATTGCAGCGTCTGGCCCCGCTTTCAGGTGGAGGCGTTATTAACCGTGTCACTTTCAGTCCCGATGGGACCATGCTGCTCACAACGTATGGGCCAAATCCGGAGCAACAGCAGCAGTCGTCGATCACCAATCCGGGGAGCAATGAGAACCAATTAAAGATTTGGGATGTGAAATCAGGGCGTGAGTTGCGGTCGATAGCCCTCGGCCTGGGAGGCGCGTCCAAAGCCGGCTTCAGCTCCGATGGTCGCACGCTGGCGACGCTCGGAGCAATGGGCCAAATCTCGCTCTGGGAAGCGGGGTCAGGCAGCCGGATACGCGATCTGACTTCGTCACCATTAGGCAACCTCGGATCGCTTGTTAATCCCGGGGCGATGACCCCCGGTTCGATCAACCCCGGCACCATCAATCCCGGCTCAATAAGACCCGGGTCAATAGCAATGCCCAATATGGCCGATATGAGTGCCATGATGACAAATATGATGGGCGCGATGTCAGCCGGCACCATGGGCCAAACCGTTACCTCGCTCGCATTCAGTCCTGACGGACGGACGTTGGCGACGGGCGGAGTCGAGTCGAAGTCGAATTTCGATGCGGCCGCAATGATGAGCGGCGCCATGAACCAGGGGAGAAAACCCAAGAAGCAGCCCACTCCCGATCCTCAAGATTTCTTGAAGACTATGAAGGTTGAGACGACCGGTCAGGTGCGGCTTTGGGATGTTGCCAGTGGCAGCCAGGTCGGAGATCTCAAAGGTCATGGCAAAGGCATTACGGAAGTTGCCTTTAGTCGGGATGGTCGGCTACTCGCTTCCGGTAGTACTGACAACACGATTCGGATCTGGGACCTGGCGACGAAGCGCGAGTTGCGCACTCTGACCGGGCACACATCCAACATTGAGTCGATAGACTTCAGCCCTGACTCCCGTTTGCTAGCATCGGCCTCCGATGACGGCGGCACCTTCTTGTGGGATACAACCGCCGGCGAACACCTAGCGACGCTGATCTCTCTGGACGACGGCGGCGAGTGGATGGTGGTCACGCCCCAGGGTCTGTTCGACGGCACGCCCGTTTCGTGGAGCCAGATTCTCTGGCGCTACGACCAGGACACTTTCAACGTCGCGCCGATCGAATGGTTTTTTAACGAGTTCTATTATCCTGGTCTGCTCAGCGAGATCCTCGCCGGTAAACGACCGCGCGTGGCGCAGGATGTTTCCCGGAAGGACCGTCGCCAGCCAGTAGTTAAATTGTCATTGGCCGGTGAGCCCGCGCCGGCGACGGGCATAACTTCACGGCGCGTAAAGGTAAGGGTCGAAGTCACCGATGCACTCGCGGACAGAGATCACCCGCAGGGCGCCGGCGCGCGCGACCTCCGCCTTTTTCGCAATGGTTCATTAGTGAAAGTCTGGCACGGCGATGTTTTTAAAGGGCAATCCGCCGTCACACTTGAGGAAGAAATCACCGTAGCTGCCGGAGCGAACGGGTTGACGGCCTACGTTTTCAACAAAGACAACGTCAAGAGCAAAGACGCTCGGTTGCCCCTCGTGGGCGCGGACAGTCTGAAGCGCGCCGGCACCGCTTATGTTATCGCAGTCGGCTTAAACGAATACGCAAACCCGCAGTACAACTTGAAGTATGCCGTGGCCGACGCGCAGAGTTTCGGTGATGAAGTGCGCGTCCGGCAAACACAAGTTGGGCGGATCGAGCGTGTCGAAGTCGTTCCCCTGCTGAACGAGAACGCCACCAAAGCGAATATACTCCTGGCGCTCAGGCGATTAGCCGGCGCCGTTGAACCTCCCAGTCTGAAGGCGGGTTTTCTCGATCGAGTCAAACGCGCAGAGCCGGAAGACACTGTAATCATCTACTTTGCTGGTCACGGAACGGCCCAGGCGCAACGCTTCTACCTGATCCCGCATGACCTTGGTTACACGGGGGATAGAACCAAGCTTACCGAGCAAGGATTGCAGAGCATACTTTCGCACAGTATCTCCGACATCGAGTTGGAGGAAGCGGTCGAGGGCCTGGACGCCGGCCATATGTTAATGATCATCGACGCCTGCAACTCGGGACAAGCGCTCGAGGCGGAAGAGAAACGCCGTGGGCCAATGAATTCCAAAGGATTGGCCCAACTGGCCTACGAAAAGGGCATGTACATCCTGACCGCCGCGCAAAGTTATCAAGCGGCTCTTGAAGCTGCGCAACTCGGTCACGGACTCCTGACCTACGCATTGGTTGAGGAAGGACTTAAGACGCCGATCGCAGATATTGAACCGAAGGACGGACTGCTGAGCGCGAGAGAGTGGCTGGACTTCGCCACCGAGCGCGTGCCGCAGTTGCAGGAAGAAAAGATGAAGGAGACGCGAGGAGTGGGGTTGGCGATTGCCTTTACCGAGGGAGAACAGAATATTGCAGACCCGCAAAAACGGACGCTCCAACGCCCGCGTGTCTTCTACCGGCGAGACGTGGAAGCGAATCCGCTCGTGATCGCCAAACCATGACTACCACCGCGTTACTCATTTGATGTAGATTACGTTTCAGCGAAAGGAGGCAGCCCATGCGAAACGAATTCACTTCGGTTATTGAGGAAGATGGAGAATGGTTTATTGGCTATTGTCCAGAGATACCGGGCGCAAATGGACAAGGCCATACCGTTGAAGAATGCCGGGCTAATCTGTCCGAGGCAATTGCCTTGATCCTTGAGGATAGGCGCGAAGACGGTTTGCGTGGTGTGCCGAAGAATGCCATTCAAGACACAGTTGTCGTGCAATGAAGCGTAACTCGTTGTTGCGGCACTTGCGCAAACATGGTTGCTATCTTAAGCGGGAAGGTCGTGAACATTCCCTCTGGATAAACCCAAAAACAGGAGCCTTCGAAGCGGTACCTCGACATACGGAAGTATCAAACCAACTTGCTAAAAAGATCTGCCGTAACCTCTCGGTTCCCGAACCCTAACTCTTAAAGAATCCCTTTCACTGACGCGAATCAATGACGCTGGTTGGCAAATCCATTCCGCGCAAGGAAGGCCTTAAGAAAGTCACTGGCGCCGCGTTATACGTTGACGATCTAACCTTTCCGGGAATGCTTCATGGCGCGACTGTGCGCAGCACTATTGCCCGGGGCCGGATTAAAAACATTTCGTTTGAAGGTGAGATTCCCTGGAAGGATTTCACCATCGTCACCGCTAAAGATATCCCTGGGGAGAATTACGTCGCCCTGATTCTCAACGACCAGCCTTATCTCGCCAACGAGATTATCAATCACCCTGAAGAACCAATAGTTCTCCTCGCGCATCCCGACAAGTATCTGCTTGAAGAAGCGCGCCGCAATGTGCGCGTCGAGACTGAAGAGCTGCCGGCGATCTTCTCGCTGGAAGATTCGTTGGCCAGGAAGGAGATCGTCTGGGGAGATGACAATGTTTTCAAGTCTTTTCTGGTAGACAAGGGCAACGTAGACGATGTCTGGGCGTGTGCCGATCATATCGTCGAAGGGGAGTACCACACGGGCGCGCAGGAGCAGCTTTACATCGAGAACAATGGAGTGATCGCTATCGCCAACGAAGAAGACGGCGTAACCATTTGGGGTTCGATGCAATGTCCTTACTATGTGCATAAGGCCCTGGTGAAGCTATTCGGATTGCCCGAAGATAAGATCCGTGTAATTCAGACTGAGACCGGCGGCGGTTTCGGCGGCAAGGAAGAGTACCCTTCTTTAATTGCCGGCCACGCGGGGTTGCTGGCCTTGAAGTCTGGTAAACCCGTAAAGATTATTTACGACCGCGCGGAAGACATGGTGGCCACTACCAAGCGTCATCCCTCAATCACAAGACACAAAACGGCAGTCACGAAAGACGGCAAACTGCTGGGGATGGAAATTGATTTTGTGATCGATGGGGGCGCCTACTGCACGCTTTCTCCCGTGGTTCTTTCTCGCGGAACGATCCACGCGGCCGGACCTTACTCGTGTCCGACCGTGCGGATCCGCAGCCAGGCAGTTGCGACCAACGTACCTCCGCATGGCGCCTTTCGGGGTTTCGGCGCGCCCCAGAGTATTTTTGCGCTCGAGCGGCAGATGGATAAGGTTGCCCACGCTGTGGGGTTGACGCCCGAAGAGTTTCGTCGTCGAAACTTTGTTCAGCAAGGACAAACCACCGCAACCAGTCAGGTGATTCGCGAAAAGGTAGATATGGAAGCTTTGTTGGATCGCGCGCTCGATTTAACAGATTACCGGGCGAAGAGAGAAAGATTCGCCGCCGACAATCCTTCATCCCGCGTCAAGAAAGGCATCGGGTTGGCGTCGTTTATGCATGGCGCCGGATTCACCGGCTCCGGTGAGGTCTATCTGGCATCAGTGGTGGGGGTCGAGGCTACGCCGGAAGGCCGGGTAAAGATTCTCGCGGCGAGCACGGAGATAGGACAGGGCACGAATACGATCTTCGCGCAAATCGCCGCGGACGCGTTGGGCCTGGACCACGACCTGATCGAGGTCACGCAGCCGGATACCTTTAACGTTCCCAATAGCGGGCCCACGGTTGCCTCTCGCACCTGCATGGTGGTGGGCAAGCTGGTCGAGTCAGCAGTGCTTGGTCTAAAGCAGACATTGATCGCGAGTGGGCATCTGCAGGAGGGGTACACGCGGTTAGAATTTGAAGGAGCTTGCGACGAATACATCAAGGCTCACGGGCCGCTGAAGTCTTACAGCAAATATCAGCCGCCTCCGAATGTCGTCTGGGACGATGAGAAGTATCAGGGCGACGCCTATGGCGCCTACGCCTGGGCCGTTTACGTGGCGGAAGTCACAGTGGACATGCTTACGTATGAAGCTCAGGTGCAGGATTTCGTAGCGGTTCAGGAAGTTGGCAAAGTTATCAATCCGGTTCTGGCAGCCGGACAGATTGAAGGTGGCATAGCGCAGGGGATTGGGTTCACGCTTTTTGAAAACGTGGTGTGGGAAAACGGCCGCATGGCAAACAATCAGATGACCAACTATATCATTCCCACTCCAGCCGACATTCCCCCGATTCGGGTTTACTTTGAAGAGCACCCGTACGCTTACGGCCCGGCGGGCGCGAAAGGAATTGGTGAGCTGCCCATGGACGGAGCCGCCCCCGCAATTCTCAGTGCGATTGAGAACGCTACGGGAGTAAGCATCAGTCATGTGCCGCTAATGCCGGAGTCGTTGATGGAGGAGTTGCTGGATGCTACTAGAGGGTGAGGGATGCCGATGCCGCTAGGCGCTCCAATCGTTTTCCAACTTCCATTTGCCATCGGAAGCCCGCGAAGCGTGGCGAGGCGTGAGCCCCAGGACGAATCGCATCTGGGTTCTTAAGCCCGCGAAGTGGGCGGCAGCGGTAACAAAATTGATAAGGTCTTGCCCCATGGTCCACTAGTAGCAGGCTGCGGCAAAACTAAGAACGATCCACCAAATCACTCGAAGCGGCACGAAAAGAGCTCCTAGTTCGAGTCATTTCGTGTGCTTTCGTGGATCGTCTTCCTCTTCCTTAGAATGATCACCCCACTTTTCAGCAGCCGGCTAGCTATAGCTAGCTATAGCTAGGCGCTAATCTTTTGAATGATAGCGTCCGCAAACTCGGCCGTTTTGGCAGTACCACCGATGTCCCGCGTCCGCACTTTGCCTTCCTCGAATACCTCCAACATAGAGCTTTCAATATTGTCTGCCGCCTCGCGTTCGTTTAGGTATCGCAGCATCAAGATGCCTGATTGAAGCAGCGCTGTGGGATTCGCAATGCCCTGGCCGGCGATGTCGGGAGCAGACCCGTGCACTGCTTCAAACACCGAGCCAATCTCGCCAATGTTAGCTGCCGGCACCAAACCCAGCCCGCCCACCAGACCGGCGCAGAGATCGGAAACGATGTCACCGTAAAGATTTTCCAGCAGCATCACATCAAACTGTTCGGGACGCATCACAAGTTGCATGCAGGCGTTGTCGATGATTCTGTCGTCAGCAACTATGTCAGGATAGTCCCTGGCGACGTTGCGAAAGCATTCGAGGAACAGCCCGTCCGACAATTTCATGATGTTCGCTTTGTGGGCAGCCGTTATTCTCTTGCGGCCTTCACGCCGAGAATATTCGAAAGCGAACTTCGCGATGCGAGTCGAGGCTTTCTCCGTGATGATCTTAATGCTTTCCACGACCCCCGGAACCACGACGTGTTCCAGACCCGCATACAGACTCTCCGTATTCTCACGAACGATAACCAGATCTAGTTCCGGGTAACGACAGGGAACGTTGGGCAACGCTCGGACGGGTCGCAGGTTGGCATAAAGATCCAGCGTTTTGCGAAGACCGACGTTCACGGAAGCGAAGCCTTTTCCCACCGGCGTGGTTACGGGCCCTTTGAGCGCGACCTTGTTGCGCGTGATGGAGGCGAGGAGTTCTTCCGGCATTGTGGTGCCAAACTTTTCCAGGGCTTGAGCGCCTGCGTAGTGGGTTTCCCATGTCACATCTACGCCGGCTGCTTCGATGATGCGGACCACATTCGATGCGACTTCGGGCCCAATGCCATCGCCCGGAATCAGTGTGATAGTATGTTTCATAAGGTTTGCCAGTGGTCAGTGGTCAGATCGCTGCAACGAAGGTCTGCTATTCCCCAGCCTTGATCGAGTGTGAAATCAAAACACAGGATAGAGCCCCAACTGGCAACTGACAACTGACTACGGACCACTGACTACGGACCAGAAGAAGCCGGTCGCAGACAGATAGATGGGTCACTTACCAGAAACCGCAGATGTCCTCGTCATAGGCGGCGGCGTGATTGGATTAACCATCGCGCGTGCCTTGGTTTTGCGAGGAGTAACGAATGTCCTGCTAGTCGAGCGCGCCAGACTCGGAGCGGAAGCTTCCTCCGCCGCTGCGGGAATGCTGGCGCCGCAGGCCGAGGCCGACTATGCGGACGACTTCTTCAGTCTCTGCTGCCAGAGCCGCGATATGTACCCTGCCTTTGTCGCGGCGTTGCGCGGAGAGACGGGAATAGACAGCGAACTCGATCGGACCGGAACTCTTTACCTGGCTTTTACCGAGTCCGATCAGAGAGAGATCGAGCGCCGCTATGACTGGCAGGTCCGCGCTGGACTGACTGTCCAAAAGCTCAACCCCATCGATACACGAACGCTGGAGCCGTGCATTTCTGAAAGCGTCCGCGGGGCTTTGAAGTTTCCCAGTGATATTCAGGTCGAGAACCGCCGCCTGCTAAGCGCGTTAATTGCCGCCAACGAAAAGCTGGGTGTGCGGGTTATGACGGACACCACTGTGGAAGCAATACGAATCAATCGTGGAAAAGTCGAAGGTGCGGAGACTTCGCGTGGCTTTGTTCCGACCGGAACAGTCGTAGTTTCCGGCGGAGCGTGGAGTTCCTTTATCAAGATCCGGGACGCAGCCGCGTCGAATCCGCGCATCGAGCCAGTCCGGGGGCAGATGGTTTGCTTGGGCTCCAGGCCCGTCATTGCCCGTCACGTCATCTATAGCCGGCGGGGGTATCTTGTGCCACGGCGCGATGGCCGCGTCCTTTCAGGATCAACTACGGACCAGGCTGGCTTCGATAAAGAGGCGACTGCCTCCGGAGTTCATTCCATCTTGTCTCATGCCTTGGAAATCTCCCCGCTGATCTGCGATCTCCCGCTACTCGGTGTCTGGGCAGGCTTACGTCCACGTGCCCAGGACGGTTTGCCGGTGCTTGGTCCCTGTGCGGAAATTCAGGGATTAACGTTTGCCACCGGACACTATCGCAACGGCATTCTGCTCGCGCCGATCACCGGAGAGTTGCTTGCCAGCGCGATAGTAGATAATGTCGTTTCGTCGGACCTTAACGTTTTTGGTCCCGATCGTTTTGCCACTGTGAGCATGAACCTGTGAAACACGTAAGAAGATGCAGGTAGTTCTTTAGGTTGGGCGTTGCTAAGCGCAAGCGAAAGCTTGATGAACTCTAAACTACTTGGTCAATCCTGAACCAATGAACGGCTTTTTGATGAATAGTTACGGCTTGAGATTTCTGCTTCTGGTCTTCGCTTGCATCCTTCTTGTGCCGGCGTCTGGCTTCGCCCAGGACGGCCAAGTCCGGGAATTGTCGGAGACGCCTGACAGGCCAACTGCTCAGGCCTTGTACGAAGAAGCAAATAACTATGGGTTTGTGGTGGCAGACTCGCCCATAAACGATCTAAATTACGGAGCCTTCTCCCTTCCAATGTCGTTTTTGATCGACCGCCGCGGCCGGGTGCGTTTCATCGCACTGGGTGCGCATGATTTGGAGACGACTGCGCTTGGCAAAATGATCAAGCAACTGGTTGCCGAGCCTGTGCCTCTCCCTGTGACTACCCCAAAAGCTGATGATTCTAAAGGTCTTCTCGATTCACGATTTGATTCACGAAAATGAAGATCGCGGTAGCAATGAGTGGCGGCGTGGACTCTTCCGCGGCTGCGGCAATTTTGAAGAATCAGGGGCATGACCTGGTCGGCTTCTCGATGCAACTGTGGAATCAACGCCGTGGGATCAGCGTCGATGAGAATGGTGATCCGCTTCCTTCCCGCTGCTGTTCGCTGGATGATGTTTATGATGCCCGGCAGGTGGCCGAGGAACTGGGGTTTCCTTTCTATGTACTCAACCTCGAGCGCGAATTCGAACGTGACGTCGTGCAGCCGTTCGTGGCGGGTTATCTCAATGGAGAGACGCCCATTCCCTGCGTCTCATGCAATAGTCGTTTAAAGTTTGCTTCGCTCGACGCTCTCGCCGCGAGTCTCGGTTGTGAGAAAGTAGCCACGGGCCACTACGCTCGCGTCGAATTTGATCAATCAGCCGAGCGTTACCGGCTTTTCCGCGGACGCAATCTGCAAAAGGACCAGTCTTACTTTCTCTGGGAACTAACTCAGGATCAACTGGCGCGTTCGATGTTTCCCCTCGGCGAAATGTCGAAGCCGGAAGTTCGTGAAGTAGCGCGCGAGCATCAGTTGGCGGTGGCTGAGAAAGCAGAGTCGCAGGAGATCTGTTTCGTTCCTGATGGAAACTACGCTGCTTTCATCGATCGCTATCTGGAAGCCGAAGGCGAAGTAAATCGATTGCCGGGACGGGGCGAGATCGTGGACACAAGCGGTGACATCGTCGGTCAACACACCGGCATCCATCGGTACACGATTGGACAGCGACGCGGGATCGGGATTGCGAATGAGCGGCCGCTGTACGTCCTCTCAATCGATGCGCAAAAGAATCGTGTGGTGGTGGGCGAGCAGGATGAATTATTGAGCCGAGAGTTTACCGCTGCCGGTTTGAACTGGGTCGCATATGACAGCCCGACAACTCCGGTGCGCGCCCACGTGCGGGTCCGCTATCGCCACGCTGAAGCTCCAGCCACCATCACGCCACTCACGAATGCCCGCGCGCTTGTTGTGTTTGATGAGCCTCAGCGAGCCATCACCCATGGCCAGGCTACGGTCTTCTACCGCTCAGACGAGGTTATTGGCGGCGGATGGATAGTTAAAAGTGGGGCAGGAGCAGTAGGCGTGCCCCGGGGTCGAAGTGCTGGCCGACGCGATTTATAGCACCCTCACGAAACCGAACTGGTCATCATTGACAAAATGGGGACGGACTCCACAGATCACGAGATAAGTACCCGGCCTCGAAAAAAGCACTACTTCAACACGGTCTTGTGGGAAGAGTCTCGGATCCAGTCCCCTGTATATTCGATTTGCCGGGTCGTCGATCAGCCCTGGTGGAGATGAACCTGGAACAAGTAAATTCGCATTTATGTCACCGGGCTGAGTCCCGTCGTCATAAACGAGGATGTGGTGGAACCCGCCTATGATAAAGTTCACCGTTCCACCTGCCTTGATTTTGACTTCGTTAGGTATCAGTTGGTGCCCGTTAGGTTTCCCTGGTGCCCCAAGATTCGGGAACCTATCCAGCGGTGGATCCGTTGGCCACTGCCCAAAACTGACGGTGGCAGTGGCCAGGGGGCCAGCAATGGGTTGATGCCTGTGCGATTGCCCTTGGGCCACAACTTTTTCGGGTTTTATTGCGAGACCCAGTGCCGCAGAAACGCCGGCTGCAGCGGTAACCTTCAATAGGTTCCTTCGACTAGTCTTTGACATGCGATTCCTCCTAAGTTTGACAAGTTTGACAAGATAGACGGTCAGTAAAAGGTGAGTTTGCGGGATTATCCGCCAAGGATGAATTTAAGTAAAGCGTTTCTCGAACGACAGAAGACCTTCTGTACTTAACTTTCATCATAGAGAACAAAACTCTCCCGCCACTTTTCAAAGAACTCAAATTCGACCGGAGAGCATCTTGCCTTCTTTGGGATATTAGTTACAGGATCGTGTAACATGATCAAAAGTGGCAAAGACGGACAGGGGATTCCAAGTTGGTTCTCCCAGCAGAACATTTCTCCAACGGTCATTTCCACCTTCGTGGTTTGGAAGCAAACCGGACCGGTGGACACCTCTCGCCCCGGTTAAACCTTTTTCTTAAGCCTTACGTACTCACAACGCGGAAATAACTCCACTAATTCCGACTGTTTAAATTACGGAGATTAGCGGTAAAGAGGCGGCAAATACTATGGCAATGTCACGCACGCGTAAAACAATTCTTATTATCGGCAGCATTCTAATGGCTCTGGTTTTGGTCGCTCTAATTGGGTTCGCACTGTTGCTAGCCGCGTTTGGGCAAAGAGGGCCCACCATTCGAGACAATAGCGTGCTTGTACTTCGGGTTGCCGGACCTTTGCCCGACTATGTGCCGGATGATCCGCTGCGGAGGTTCTTCGGTGGTACGGATGAATCGCTCACGAACCTGGTGCTCCAATTCCGGAAGGCCAAGGCCGATAAGCGTATTAAAGCAATCGTCCTGGACATCAACATGTCAGGGGCTGGGTGGGCCAAGGCCGAAGAAATTCGCGATGCTGTTACCGACTTTCGTTCCTCAGGCAAGCAGGTTTATGCCTACATGGAACTCGGCATGAACAAGGAGTATTACATCGCCAGCGCTTGCGATCGTATTTATCTCGCTCCCCCAGGAGAGTTGTTCATCAACGGTCTGGCTGCGAATGTGATGTTTTTCCGCGGCTCTTTGGACAAGCTGGGTATCTATCCGGACATGTACCAGATTGGGGAGTATAAGAGTGTCGGCGATACATTCACGCGCAAGGAGATGTCGGACGCCCATCGTGAATTCATCAACTCACTGCTCGATGATCTGTTCAACCGTTATGTCGAAGCGATTGCCAAGGCCCGTGGCAAAACCCCGGATGAGGTGCGCGCCATCGTCGACAATTCTCCCTACAGCGCCATGCAGGCGAAAGAGGCTGGACTAATCGACGGCGTGGCTTATCGTGATGAAGTCAACAAGGAGATCAAGTCGAAGCTCGGCTACAAAGACAGCGATGAACTGCGACTCGTGAGAGGTTCTCAGTATCGTGAGGTAACGCCGGAGTCCCTAGGCCTCGATAAAGGTGAGCGGGTAGCGGTCATCTATGCCACCGGAGATATTGGTTCGGGGAGATCCGAAAACAGTCCTACAGGCGAGCAGTCGATTGGTTCTGACACTTTCGCGAAAGCACTCAGCGACGCTCGCAATGACAAGACAATCAAAGCCATTGTTTTGCGAGTAGACAGTCCGGGCGGTTCCGGCCTGGCGTCGGACATCATTTGGCATGCCGTCGAAGCAGCGAAACAGAAAAAGCCCGTGGTCGTCTCCATGGGCGACGTGGCAGCCTCAGGCGGCTACTATATTTCTGCCAGCGCCAACAAGATTATTGCCCAGCCTTCGACTATTACCGGTTCGATTGGTGTGGTTGGAGGCAAGCCGGTGATGAAGGGTTTCTACGACTGGATTGGGGTCTCAAACGAATATGTGCTGCGCGGGAAAAATGCCGGGATGTTTCGCGAAACCGAGAGGTTTACGCCGGGTGAGAGAGCGAAGTTTGAAGAGTGGATCAAGACTACTTACTACAGCGACTTTGTGCCGAAGGTTGCCAAGGGGCGCGGCAAAGATGCAGCGTATATCGACTCGGTGGGACAAGGACGGGTCTGGACCGGCTCGCAGGGCAAAGACAAAGGGTTGGTAGATGAGTTTGGTGGTCTGGACCGGGCGATTGCAATTGCCAAACAGTTAGCCAATATCCCTGCGAACAAAGAGGTGCATCGGGTGATTCTTCCGTACCCGCAAACACTTTTGCAGCGACTGTTGAGATCCGGCGACAGCGCCTCAGCCGAGCGACAACAACAGCGTGCCGTTTTTGCCGCTCTTCCGGAAGACGCGCGCCGCGCGCTCCGGTATATGAAGCTATTGGATCAGATGAAAAGCGGGCATTCGATGCTCTTGATGCCCTTTGAGTTAAGGATCAAGTGAGCACAACCTGCAAATTTGCTGAGGTTGAATTGTCAGCTCTGAGGGGGACGACGGGAAGTGAAATCAGAAACGTCAAAACGCGTGAAACCAAGCCGTGGATTTGATAGTGCTTATAGCTTTTCATTCGCCATTGGAATCGGCTTGATCCTTTTCATTGCCGGTTTGGTCATTAGCCTCACTCTCGGCGGCGGTACCAGCATCGGTTTGATCTTCGGCATTCCCCTACTGATTGCCGGCCTGATCCTGCCCCTAATCATGATGCGCGATATGTTTACGCAGAGTGAAGTCAAAGGCGCCTGTCCCTATTGCTCGAAGCAAATCAAGACCTCAGATGCCACGATCAGACTGCGTTGTCCTTCCTGCGGAAAGGAAGTTGCGGTTCGTGATATGAAGTTGTTGTCGATTGAGGAAGTAAAACTCGGCTAATCACAACCAGTCTCTGGTCCAATAATCGCTGAACGTAAGAGCGAAGAGAATCCCCATCCAGAAAAGCGCCGAAGCGACAATCACCCAGATCAATCGCGCACTGTAGCGGACGTGCATGAAATAGAGCACCACGAGCGTGGCCTTCGCGACCGCGATGGTCATCGCGACAATCACATTCAAAGCGCCAGGAAAATCCTGGAAGGCAGCCAAAACAGTCACGGCTGTGCCCATCATCAACGCGAGGAAGATGCTTACATAAACTTTTACCGGGACAATGTGTTCACTCATAGTTCAATGCTCGCCCAGGTGCCTGCCCAGCAGATAAAGCAGCGGAAACAAAAATATCCAGACGATATCGACAAAGTGCCAGTAGAGGCCGGTGACCTCGACCGGATTGTGATACTCGGGGCTGTAGCGGCCCTTGACCGAGAAATAGAGAATTACGGACAGCAACCCTACCCCAATGATCATATGTAGCGCGTGCATCCCAGTCATCGCGAAATAGATCCAGTAAAACATCTGCACGTGCTGCATCGAAACACCCTCAGTCAAATGCATCGCGTGAGGGTCGGGATTGAATGGATTTCCAGGGATTAGAGAGCCTGGGATTAAATGGTCCACATATTTCTCGTGATACTCAACAGCCTTGATGCCCAGGAATGCCAAACCGAGGGCAATAGTTAACAGCAGTGAAATAATCTGCGGCCGCCGTTTGCCTACCTGGGTGCTGTAAACAGCCATCGCCATCGTAAAGCTACTGAAGATAAGCACGGCGGTGTTAATCGCACCGAGCTTTATGTCGAGGTGATTGCTGGCAATGGCAAAAGCTTCCGGGTATTGAGAGCGGTAGAGAGTGTAGGCCAGAAACATCCCGCCGAAGAACATGATTTCCGTAACCAGGAACACCCACATGCCGAGAGTTCCGGCCTCGCGTTGCTGCTCCAGATTCTCAAAGTGGTGCTGCAGCGCTGGGTGGCTTACTTCGTGCTCGACATAACTCTCAGCCAATGTATCTCTCCGTCCTGTTCTAGGGTGGGTCAGTTTGATTCCGGAAGTTTAGAGTTCATCAACCTTCAGGTTGTGATTCCGTGACCACAAACTAAAGTTTGAACTCTAAACTGCTACTCCTCTTCAAGTCTTAAACCGACTTCAAGCCTTCTCGGGCACCTTGTCCTGAAACTTTCCCACTATTTCCGTCTCTTCGGGAGGAGCAAACTCGTAGGCCTCCCACGTGACCACGGGAGTGTAATCAAAGTTTTCCGTCGGAGGCGGTGATTGTGTCCGCCACTCGAGTCCCGGTAAATGCCAGGGATTTCCCGGCGCAACTTCGCCGTACCGCATGGACCACATCAGGTAGACCAGTGGAATAAGCAACCCTACGCCCAGGATCGAAGCACCGGCGGTGGAGAGTACGTGCAACACCTGAAACTCCTCGGGATAAACGTGGTAACGGCGAGGCATGCCCATATAGCCAAGCAGAAATTGTGGTAGGAAGGTCAGATTGAACCCGATGAACACGACCAGCGCCGAAAATCTTCCCCAACCTTCCGGGTACATGCGCCCGGTTATCTTGGGCCACCAGTAGTGCAGGCCGCCGAGATAGGCCAACAACGTTCCGCCGACCATGATGTAGTGGAAGTGGGCGACCACAAAATAGGTATCACTCAAATGAACATCAACAGCCAGAGCCGCCAAAAACAGACCAGTCATTCCACCGATGGTGAACAGACCGATGAAGCCGAGCGCGTATAGCATCGGCGTGTCGTAGGAAATCGAGCCTTTGTAGAGTGTTGCGGTCCAGTTGAAAACCTTAATTGCCGAAGGAATCGCCACCGCGAAACTCAGGAATGAAAAGATCATTCCGGCGTAGACGGATTGGCTGGCGACAAATAGATGGTGTCCCCAGACCAGAAAGCCAAACACGGCAATAGCCAGGCTCGAAAAAGCTACAAAGGAATAACCGAAAATGTTCTTGCGCGAGAAGTTTGCGATCAACTCGCTGATGATTCCCATGCCGGGTAGCACCATGATGTAAACAGCCGGATGCGAATAGAACCAGAAAAGATGTTGGAAGAGGACCGGATCGCCGCCCACAGCCGGATCAAAGATGCCGATGCGGGCCACGCGTTCGAAGGCCAGCAGCAGAATCGTGATGGCGATTACTGGTGTGCCCAAAATCATGATCAGACTGGTGGCGTAATGTGCCCAGATAAAGAGCGGTAGACGAAACCAGGTCATTCCTGGTGCTCGCATTGTGTGAATCGTGACGATGAAATTAAGGCCCGTCAAAATTGACGAGAAGCCGTTGATAAAGATTCCCAGACCGGTGGCCACGACATAGGAGTTGGAAAACGTGGTGCTGTAGGGCGTGTAGAAGGTCCAGCCGGTGTCGACTCCCCCGGCGAGCAGGGCGTAGATAGTGACAATGCCGCCCAGCATGTAGATATACCAGCTCAGTAGATTAATACGCGGAAAAGCCAGATCCTTCGCGCCAATCATCATCGGCACCAGGAAGTTTCCCAGGGTGGCCGGTATTGACGGGATCAAAAAGAAAAAGACCATGATGATGCCGTGCTGGGTGAAGACCTTGTTGTAGGTCGTCGATTCCATCAAATCAGCTTGCGGAGTCAGCAGCTCGAGGCGAATGGCCATTGCATAAAGGCCGCCGATGAAGAAGAAGAAGCTGATAGAACCAAGATAGAGCAACGCGATCCGCTTATGATCTTTGGTGAACAACCACGACTTCAGACCATACTGAGCGTTGATGTAATTGATCCGCGATGGAACTGGTGGTACGAATGTTTCCATTGTCTAATAAATCTAAATCAGCCCACTGCTGAACTATCTGCCGGCCGTCCCCGGAGTTGGTACTGCCGCCGGCGCCCCTGTAGGCGCGGGCGCCGGGCTAGCCGTCCTCACGGGTTCCGGGGTCTGAATCTGCAGCGACTTGATGAATGCCAGAATCTGCATCAATTGCACCTCGCTTACCTGGCCTTGGAATGTCGGCATGATGGGCCCAAAGCCCGCCACCAACTTCGCCTGCGGATTCACAATCGACTCGCGAATATATGCCTCGTCGGCCAGGACGCTCTGACCGTTGTTGAGAAAGACCTGATTTCCGAAGATGCCGGATAGCGCCGGGCCGCGTCCTCCTTCGCCCGTGGTTCCGTGACACGAAGCACAACCAAGCGTCTCGTAGATTTGCTGACCGGCGACAGCGGGAGATTGCTGGCTCGAACTACCACTCAGCCATTCGTCAAAGTCTCGGGGTTCCATTACGACCACAGAGCCGATCATCCCTGAATGATTCATGCCGCAGTATTCGGCGCAGAACAGATGGTAACGACCGGCCTTGGTGGCTTCGAACCACAGGGTGGTATATCGACCTGGCACTACGTCAGCCTTAATTCGAAACGCCGGGATGAAGAAATCGTGAATTACATCTTCCGTACCCATGATCAGTTTGATTCTGCGTCCGACCGGCACATGAAGCTCATTAATTTCACGCTGACCGGTCGTATGCTGAATCTTCCACATCCACTGTTTCCCGACCACGTAGATCTCGACTGCATTGCCCGGTGGTCGCGACTGTTCGAAGAAGATCTGAGCGCCCCAGGCGAACATGGTCATCGCAATGATGAACGGGATAACTGACCAAAGCGTTTCCAGCTTGACGGAACCGGCAACGGGGCGCGGAATCTCATAAGGGTTCCGGCGACGGTATTTGATGACAAAAAAGATAAGGATCCCGGAGATCAGTAAGGTAAAGAAAATCGTCACGCCGGAGAGGTAGAAGTAGAGCGCATCAACCTTTCCTGAAAGTGTCGAAGCGCTGGGCGGCACAAACGGAACCCAGGAGGTTTGCATTGCTAAGTGGTACCTCCAGGACGTAAGCGCATCTGCGTTGCGCTGCGGCGTCGCATCACGAAGAACAGCGCCACCATGGCGACCAAGGTTGCAATGCCTCCCAGGCGGACCATGTTCATCACGACAGCGCCATATTTTCCGGTAGCGGGATCGTAGTGGTAGCAATACAGCAGGAGCTGATCCACAGGTGAGCCGATCTTATTCTGAGAAGCCTCAACGAGTCCCAAACGCAGGTCCTTTGGTGAATACTCGATGCCGTAAAAATAGCGCGCGAGTTTGCCTTCGGGAGTTGCGACCATGATGGCGCTGGCATGAGCAAACTGGTTCGTCGCTTCGTCGAAGTGGTAATGAAAACCCACTGCTTCCGTAAGCCGCTTGATGCTTTCGCCGTCGCCCGTCAGGAAATGCCAGCCCTTCTCGGCGGGAGCGCGCTTGGCCCCCGGTAAATAACCGACGTAAGTCTTCTTCTTGGCAGTCGCGAGCGCTGAAGTCTCACGTGGATCGAAACTCACGGTAACCACATCAAACTCTTGCCCGGCTTTAAACGAAAGCACTTTGAAAGCGCTGACCATTCCATTCAAAACCTGGGTGCAAAGCATCGGGCACTCGTAGTAAACAAGCGACAGCATCACAGGCTTCGTGCCGAAGTAATCGCCCAACTTAACGGGCTCGCCTTTTTCATTGCGAAACACGAGGTCCAGCGGCAATTGGTCGTTTAGCTTCTGATCAATCCCCACGTCCCTCAGCGCTTTCGGCAGCCCACTCGAAACCGCGCCGCTCTGCGGTCGTGCGCCGTAAAGCGGCGAGCTTGGCCCTGGAACACCTGGCTGTGCGAAAGCCGGCAGACAGAAAGCAGTCAGCAGGAGGCAGACGGCAGTCGGCAGGAGAACGAAACCGAAACGAGCAGCGCCCTGATCTTTTTCCCTGCCGCCTGCCGTCTGCTTCCTGCTGACTGCTTTCATTGCTTTCCCTTCCCGGTAATGCGGCCCGAGCTTGCCGCTGTTGGAGTACCGATTGTGTAGTCTGTCGTTTCCTGCGGAGCACCCTGCTGCGGTCGTGACGGTAAGCCCTGACCTTCGACAACTCTCTGCATCGCCTCTTCGATGGGAAGGCCGACAGGATTTCCCATCTGGTCTTTCGGCCCTTCCTTCAGCACCCGATCCCATTGTTCCTTGAGCACCTCATACTCGGCTTGGGGTTCTCGTTTCTCGAGGTTGACCCATTCCCCGTTTTCGAGCTTGACCCCAAAACCCCTGGCCGACTGAAGCCTCGGCTCGGCCGGGAGACTCTCTTGTTCGGTCATGGCCATGGGCCCGGGCGGCGCAACGCCTTCCCTCTTAACCTCCTGCGCACTAAAGAAACCAAACAGCAGCCACATCAAAACGTAGACCACGACGGTCATAACGACCAGTGCGCCCACGAATTTTAGAATCCCAGGCACATTGACATCGCTCCGCTCGTGAGTGACGTCAGGATTTCTAACGTGGGACACATCCGGCGTTTCCGTTATCTGCCCATGCCCATTACCCTTGTGGTCAAGCTTTGCCATGTCTAATGTCCGGCGTGAGCCGGCTCCTGCGCTTGTGCCAGCACCGAGTCGTACTGCGGATCGTTAATCGATATTAACGGACGACTCCTCAATTGCCAGGCGAACAGGGCGAACCAAAGACCGCCCATCGCGATTGGCGCCACAACGTCCATCCAGCTAACATGAAAACCCTCGGAACGAAACTCCGGCGCAATCATCCAGAACAGATCGATAAAGCGCATCACCAGTATCAACCCGGCCAACATCAGAAGCTTGCGCGGATTTCGCTTCAGCGATGACGATAACAACAGCAGAAACGGAAAAGCGAAATGGAAGAACACGACTCCGACCGCAATCGCTCCCCAGCCGCCGCGCAGCCTGGGCAAATACCATTGAATCTCTTCCGGCAGATTGCCTGACCAGACAATAAGGAACTGCGAGAACGCGAAGTAGGCCCAGAGCATTACAAAAGCCAGCATCAACTTGCCGAGATCCTGAAAATGGTTTGGTCTAACGATGCGCGACATCGGCTCGAGGTTTGTTAAAAAAGACATCACCGCAATTACAAACGCCAGCGAACTCAGCGCCCACGCTATAACAAACAAAAGTCCGTAAATTGTTGAGAACCAGTCGGGATTAAGCGACATTGCCCAGTCCACCGAAGCGAATGTCACGGTTAGTACAAAGAGCAGGAGGCCCGGCCCGCTCAGCATCCGCATGCGTCTACCAAATCGACGATCGGTGGTGCGATCCTGTTCCCGCGACCAGTGGTTCAAGAGGTAAGCGGTCAAGATCCAGGTCGCAAAATAAAGAGCCGCGCGTCCGGAAAAGAAGGGAAGGTTTAGATAAAGACGCGCCTTCTCCTCGAGCGCTGGGGTTTTTGACATCTCTTCGTGTTGCGTCCAGGGGTAGATCCGATGCGCGCCGAGAATAATCGGGATAAACAGCACGGCCATTAACGGAATGGTTCGTGTGGCCGCCTCCAGGACACGGCGAATGACCAATCCCCAGGCGCCGCCGGTCAGGTGTTGCAGCAGCAAGATCGCCAAACTGCCCAGTGCAATTCCGGCCCAAAACAGGTAGGCCACCAGATACGAATGAAAAAACTGCGCGGGATCGAGGTACGCCCCCACGGCGAACAGCAAGGTGGAGACGGCTCCTACAATTAACGCGCGTTGCTGCCAACGCCCCACTTCTGGTGGTGCTGAGTAAACGCCATTCATTGCAAGTTGGGCCCTCCCGAGTCAGGGGTCGCGGTTTGGCTGGCGGGTGGCTGCGGTTGCCCCGTCGGGGACTGCGTATTCTGATGGCTCAATTGCAAGGCTCGAATGTAAGCAATTATCGCCCAGCGATCTCGCGCGGGAACCTGGGACGCGTACGATGGCATGGCGCCCCAACCATTCGTGATGGCGTCAAAGTAATGACCAACCGGAGCTTGCCGCAAACTATCGGTGTGAAAAGAAGCAGCGCGACGAAAACCACGTCTCACGATCATTCCATCGCCGTTGCCGGTCCTACCGTGACAAGCCGAGCAGAAGATGTCGTAACGCTCCCTACCGCGTTTTACCACGTCATGAGTAATGGGTAAGGGAAACTCTTCGACGTCGTCGGGATAGGCCACAATTCCCTGAGCTGCATTCGCGCGCGGGGCAGTCGTGGTCTGCGCCTCTGCCGGCGCTGATGTTCCAGCCGTGCTCTTCTTGCCAGTGAAGAATACTGTGTCTGCTTGAAGGTGACCGCGCGAAACCGTTCCGGTTACAGGCGGGCGTGACGACATACCATCTCGGAAAAATGTGGTCGACCGAAGCGGTTTCATCCGCGGCTGATCCTGCATGTCCTGACGACAACCGACAGTGAACAGTAGACAGTGGACAGTGAACAGCAGAACAAAGACAATGCGGCGCGGACGAGCCCAGGCTGTTGACGAGAAGAGCGCCTTGGCAAGCCGTCTTTCGCTGTCCACTGTCCACTGTCCACTGCTCGCTGCTCGTTTACACTTCCACATCCGTAACTTCCTTCGGCTCCAGACTCTTCATGAATTCCACAACTTCATCGTGGTCGTATCTGGGATCGTTGGCTTCGATCACCAGAAAAAAATGATCTCGTGTGGCGAGCTTGAAATTGGGCGCATTGAAAACAGGGTGATAAGGCTGCGGCAATTTATTCAGCGCCAGCATCCCGAACACTGCTGCAAATGCGGCGCACAGAATCGTCGTCTCAAACGTGATTGGAATAAATGCCGGCCAACTGTTAAATGGCTTGCCGCCTACGTTGAGCGGATACGCGAAGACCGACAGGTAATATTGCATAAAAAACCCGCCCAGGCCGCCAATGACGCCTCCGATCAGAACAATGATCGGCAAGCGTGTGTGGTGAAAGCCAATTGCTTCCCACAATTCCTCGATCGG
Organism: Acidobacteriota bacterium; assembly: GCA_030859905.1. GTDB lineage: Bacteria > Acidobacteriota > Blastocatellia > Pyrinomonadales > Pyrinomonadaceae > PSRF01. The sequence goes on along the minus strand of JALZJF010000220.1, from coordinate 17,700 downwards.
ATACGGCGAATAGCCATTGATTTTTCGGTAGCCCGCTTCGTAAGTGCGCCGCGCAGCGGCAACCAGATTGCTCGGGTTATCAAACTCGGCCATCACCCCGTAGAGGGGAGACGCGGGGACGCGGGGACGCGGAGACGCGGAGATATCCGTATCGTCGGTACCGTACTCCTCACTCGGTTTGTCTTTTTCGTCCGCCATCATTAAGTCTCGCTAATTCTCAACCTACTTATCCCCAAATCTCCTTCGCCCAGTCTCCTTTTCTCCCCGTCTCCCTTTCTCCCCGTCCCCGTGTCCCCGTGTCCCGCCTAGCCCTCCTCGATCTCCGACTCCGGCAGGATCGTCCGCATTTCAAAAATGGAAATTATCGGGAGGAACCTGATGAAGAGGAACAAGAGAGAGAAAAAGAGTCCGATTGTGCCGAGGAACATCGAGAAGTCCCAGATAGTTGGCGAGTACATCCCCCACGACGAGGGCAGAAAATCTCTGTGCAAGCTGGTCACGATAATCACGAAGCGCTCGAGCCACATGCCGATGCTGACTACGATCGACAACAGAAAAAGCACGACCAGATTCTTGCGGAAACGCTTGAACCAGATGATCTGCGGCGCCAGCACATTGCAGAGAATCAACGCCCAGTAAAAACCACTGTAGGGTCCGGTCATGCGGTTATAAATCATGAAGCGTTCGTAAATGTTGCCGCTGTACCACCCGAAAAAGGCTTCCACAATGTAGCCGTAAGCGACGATCAAACCGGTAGCCAGCATCACCTTGGCCATGTTCTCGATGTGGCGCATGGTGATGAAGTCTTCGAGGCCGTAAAACTTTCGGAGCGGGATTGTCAGTGTCAACACCATTGCGAAGCCGGCATAGATGGCTCCCGCAACGAAGTAAGGTGGAAAGATCGTGGCGTGCCACCCCGGGATCACACTGGCGGCAAAGTCGAAACTGACGATCGTATGAACTGAAAGGACCAGCGGGGTCGCTAATCCGGCCAGTAGCAGGTAAGCCATCTCGTAGCGATGCCAATGCCGAGCGGAACCACGCCAGCCCATGGCCAACATGCCGTAAATAATCTGAAACGGCTTACTCCGAGCGCGGTCACGCAGAGTGGCAAAATCAGGAATTAATCCGATGAACCAGAACAGCGCCGAGACCGTGCCATATGTCGCGATCGCGAACACGTCCCACATCAACGGGCTGCGAAACTGTGGCCAGATTCCCATGGTGTTTGGGTAGGGAAACATCCAGTAGAGCAGCCAGGGGCGACCGGCGTGTAACAGGGGAAACAGGCCGGCAGAAGCGACAGCAAAGAGTGTCATCGCTTCAGCAAACCGGTTGATCGACGTACGCCACTGCTGACGGAGCAGCAGCAGGATGGCGGAAATCAGCGTACCGGCGTGGCCAATACCAATCCACCAAACAAAGTTAATAATGTCGAAGGCCCATCCGATTGGTACGTTGTTGCCCCAGATGCCGATGCCGGTGAAGACGAGATGGGTGATGGTGAGCAGCAGGACCTGGAGCAGCAGGAACGAGATGGCAAAACCAATGAACCACCACAACGGAGTCTTCCGCTTCAAGACCAGCGAGCTGATCTTGTCGGTGACTGAGGCAAAGGTCAGACCGGGTCCGACCACCGGGACTGTCGCGTGGGTCGGCCCTTCTGTATATGGTTCGTCTGCCATCGAAACCCTGACTAGATAATCTCCGGATTCGGATTCCGCAGCGCGCCGAGATAAGTTGTGCGCGGTCTGGTGTTTAAATCAGATAGGAGCGAATAGTTGCGCCGGTCGGCCTTCATTTTCGCGACGCGGCTGTTTGGATCGTTGATATCGCCGAACACTATTGCCTCAGTCGGGCAAACGGCCTGACAAGCGGTAACGATTTCACCATCACGAACTGGCCTATTCTCGAGCTCCGCTCCAATCTTTGCTTCCTGAATGCGCTGAACACAGTAAGTGCACTTCTCCATCACGCCGCGACTGCGCACAGAAACCTCCGGGTTCCGCATCAACTGATACGTGGGTGTATCCCAATCCTGGTAAAGCAGGAAATTGAACCGTCGAACTTTGTATGGACAATTGTTCGAGCAGTAGCGCGTGCCGACGCAGCGGTTATAAACCATGTCGTTGAGGCCTTCAGCGCTGTGCACGGTGGCATGAACCGGACAGACGGGCTCGCACGGCGCATTCTCGCAATGCATGCAGGGCACCGGCATAAAGTAAGTGCCCTCGGGATTGCTCGGTTCGTGACCCTGGAAATAAGTGTCAACGCGCAGCCAATGCATCTCGCGGCTGCGAACGACTTGCTCCTTACCGACTACGGGAATGTTGTTTTCAGACTGGCAGGCAACGATGCAGGCGTTGCAGCCCACGCAACTGTTCGCGTCAATAGCCATGCCCCATGCATAGCCTTCGTACTTATGCTCGTTGCCGTAGAGCGTTTCATCGGCAGCGGGCACGTGAGTTTTCTCGTGACCATGCTCGACGACGCCACCTGCCGAATCACCGTGATCTTCCTTCAAATACTCTTCCAGCGTATTCGTTCGGAGAATGTCGCGCCCTTCCATGTTGAAATGGAGTTGCGTGACCGCTAGCTGGAACTGTCCCGGCGCTTTATCGACTTTTACTCCTGCAGCATTCCAGGGCGAATCAGAACTGCGAATGGCGTAGGCATTGAAGCCCCGGTTATTCCCGACGCGACCGGCGCGTTGGCGGCCATAACCCAGATGAAGCGTGATCACGTCATCGGGTTGACCGGGCATGATCCAGGTGGGACAGGTAACTGACTGCCCACGATGCTGAATCGTGATGTTGTCTACGAGAATCTCACCGCCCTTCCAGCCGATTGTGTTTTCCAGACCGAGACGTCTGGCGGTGTTGGGACTAACGAGCGCGGCATTGTCCCATGTAAGTTTCGTCAAAGGCTTCGGCAATTCCTGGAGCCAGCCATTGTTGGCAAAACGGCCGTCGAAGATTGACGGGTCAGTTCGAAAGACAACCTCATAGGTGTCAGGTGTCGGGTGCCGGGTGTCAGCTAATGCTGAGGGCTCAGGCGTCTCCGCTGATACGGCAGACGTTCGCGCCGGGATTGCAGGCGTGCTGGCTGGCGGCGAAGGAGTCGCGCCTGCATTGGTATTGTTCTGGCTTTGACTAAGTGAAACGGTCTTCGTCGGCAGCGCGCTGTTCGGCACAAACCCATCGTGCAGCGCCTTGCGCCACCAGACCTCAAAATCAACCGACTGATTAGCTGTCGGAACTGCTGCTGGTGGCTGAGCGGAACTCGGGAGACTTCCGCCTGCCGTCTGCCTCCGGCCGTCTGCCTCCTGCCTTCCCGCGCCCTGCCAGTAATCTCGAACGATGTCATAGGCTTTGCGGTCGTATTGCTCAGAGAAGACCGCCAGAACCTCATGCGCGGTTTTTGAACCGTACAGCGGCTCGATCAATGGCTGAACGATCGTGGCCGTGCCGTCAAATGAGCGCGTGTCGCCCCACGACTCCAGATAATGAGCTTCCGGTATGTGCCAGTGGCAGAGTTCAGAAGTTTCATCTTTATGAGAGCTGAGATGGACGCGCAGCTTCGTTTTGAACAGCCGGTTCTGATCGAGCTTCAAATCAGCCGGGGCGTTGTAGGCGGGGTTTCCGCCGAGGATAACCAGCAGTTCCACGCGGCCGGAATCAATATCCTGGGTCAACTCGCGCAACGACTCTCTTTGATCGACGGGATTCACTTCGAGGGGGTCTGTGTAAGAAACAGTTTTCCCGATGTTGCCGAGCGCACTGTTCATTGCATGGGCAAGCGCATGGACCGCCGGCGGCGCTTCGCTACCTGCAATCACGATGCTGGCGCCCAGGTGCCGCTGAAGATCGCTAACCAGTGGTTCGATCCAACTGGAGCCGCTCCTGGCCCAACTGGGCGTTACGCCCAGATTTGCCGCCGCAGTCGCGGGCGCAAACTGGACCCCTAGTCTGCTTGCGACCAGGCGGGCGAAGCCTTCCATCTCGCTCGGACGCACAACCCAACGATGATCGGCGCTCGCGCCAGTAGTTGTCGGCGTAGTCTCAACGACGTACAGCCGGCTCATCTCGTGTTGGCCTTCGGTAACGCGCCGGCGAGCAGCAAAGTCACGCGCATAGCGCAACGTTCCAGGCGAGCCCGAGAGAAAATCTGAATCAATCGAAAGAATTCGCTCGGCCTGATCAAAGTGATAGATCGTATGGACAAGTTGGCCTAACGCCGCCATCGCTCCGGTCCTTGCATTGTCCCGATTAACAGGTTCGTATTGATGCCACTTTGCCTGCGGGAACTCAGCGAGGATAGCCTTCAATTGGGCCCCCAGACTTGGCGAGATAACCGTCTCGGTAAGAAAACGCAGACCGGCTCCCTGCTTGGGACGTTGTTCGTCAAGTGCCGCCCGAATTTCACCAAGGAATGTGGTCCACGTACGAATCTCGTCACGGTAAGTAACCGTCTGAGATCGATCCGGATCGTACAGATCCAGAATCGAAGCCTGGGCAAAAAGATCGGTGGCGCTCGATCCGCGATCTGCCGTGTCCGCGCTACGGCTATTGGGATGATCCGGGTTCCCTTCGATCTTGGTTGGGCGGCCTTCGTTGCTTCTGGCCAAAAGGGGAGTGGCAATCCCGGCGAGCGTGGCCGCAGTGGCAAAGAAGAGAGCCTTGCCGGGCATTGCCTCCGGTGGTTGCCTGACAAAAGGGACGATCTTCTCGGGAGGCTGGTAGACGCAACCGCTCAGGCCGGCAAGTGCGAGCGATGCGCCCATCAATTTCAAGAAGGTGCGACGCTCTATTGGATCGTCCCACTGCTCGGCGTGCTGCGGGTACTCACGTTGCACAAATTCGCGGAACTCAGGCGAGTCGCCAAGCTCTTCCAGACTACGCCAGAAGTTCTTGCCGTTCTCGGAATCCACGATGCGATCCCGCATTAACTTGAAATTTATGTGTCGGTCGCTAGTCGCCATTATTCCTTAGTGGCATAGACTTCAGTCTGTGAGCGCTGCTGATGAAAGTCGATTCACAGACTAAAGTCTGTGCCACCTCAACGGTGGCACGTTGAGCAACTCGTTAAAACCTCGGCCTTCCGAATTTGATATTTGCTGAACAGCGATCTTCCCTCGGCCACGTGTTCGCTAGTGCGGTTCTCCGGTCGCCATTCCATGTCGAAGATTTTGTCCGCTGGTCTGATGAATTTCTCAGGGTTTCGGTGACACTCCAGACACCACTCCATCTGCAGAGTCGAAGCCTGAAAAACGATCGGCATCTGATCGATACGACCATGGCAAGTGGAGCAGCCGACGCCCTTGTTCACATGAATGCTGTGGTTGAAATAAGAATAGTCGGGGAGATCGTGGACCCGGACCCACTCGATCGGCTTGCCGCTCCGAAAGCTGGCACGAACCGGTTCCAGATAGGGACTTTCAGCCCATATCTGTTTGTGACAGTTCATGCAGTTTTCTGTTGAGGGCATGCCTGCCGAGGCTGCAGTTTCGACCGACGTATGACAGTAGCGGCAGTCGATGCCGTCGTCTCCGGTGTGGTGTTTATGGCTGAATTGGATCGGTTGCTGACGTTCAACCCACTGGCCTGTATTCCAGGAGGAGCGGTGCAGCTCGGCAGCGGCCCAGAGCGCCGCCATCAGAATGAAGATCGCGCCAAAAATACTTCCTTTGGCTAAAGCATTGGTACTGTGATGAAAGATCTGTGGCATCGCCCAGAGCTTTGATAATCTTTGATTGCGTAATTCAAGAATCTGAAACCAAAGCCCACGCACGCAACAGTGATGCAATGCGTGAGTCCCAACGAAAACGATTTCACAGCAGACTACACCGCAGCCTGAGGACCACCCGAGGACACAGCGGCCCACAAAAACCCTCGACTTAAATTGTCGTCTTGCAAAGTGAAAGTACTTTACCAGATGGGTAAAGTTTTTCAAGTTGAGTTTAGAAGGCTCGCTTGTGAGGTAAGATGTGAGATGTACGCCGAGTTTTGTACATACTTATTTAGATTAGGTGGAAGTTCAAAGCGGGTTCAACGCAAAGAATAATTGCGTCGAACCCGCACCTATTTGCCGATCATTCAAACCGGGTGGCTGTTGTACTCGAGCAGCCTGTAAATATTAGAGTGCCGTTTGGGTTGTAGACTTCCGCGGTTCCGGCTGATTCATATTCAGTTGCGTGCCTGTTTAGCGTTGCCTCGTGGGTGATGATTGTCCAGCCGGTAGGATTACCACTCGGGTCGAAACTGAAAGACTTGAACTTGAAAAGATACGTTCTTCCGCTGATATGGCGCCAAACACCATGTCCCGGCGTTCTCTGAGCCTGGGGTATCCCGGAGGTCGAGTCAAGCATAGTCCCACCGGACATAAAGGTACCTATCGACGCAAAAGTTCTGATTACCTCGCCTGTCTGACAGTTGCGAATCATTACCTGCGCGTCCCACGTGCCTTCCAAGGCTCTCGCGTTCCTGCGTCTGTTGGACGAATCGTCCTGTGTTTGTTCGTCGCTTTGTTCTTGGTTACCTTTGTCCTGCGCGGACACCCAAACCTGCGCGAACGTTGCCAGCATCAAAATTGCCAACGTCGTTCGTGCAATCGCTCTTAACCATGTCGTTTTCATCTTTTTTCTCCTTTCTTTGTTTAGAATTATCCGTTTGCAGATTTGAAGCAGCGGACAGTTCCACCGCGAGGAACTCATGGTCGGTGGTAGATCGCTCTCGGAGACTCAAACCCTGTTTTCCGCCTTCACACCTATAAGCGTAAACGACGCCGGGATCTGGTCATTGCGCCGGTATTTAATTAGCGACCCGCCGATGTGCCCTGCAAACTATGTTAGATTTGTCGGAGTGACCGATTAATCGCGCCAGAAAGACCCTGAAATGTCAGCCTCCAAACAGGATGAAGTCACCCAACTGCTTGTACGCTGGAGCGAAGGTGATAGCGGGGCTATTGAAAAGCTGACGCCGCTTGTCTATGAGGAACTGCGCCGCCTGGCGCACAAATACATAAAGCGCGAGCGCGAGGGACACACCTTGCAAACAACGGCTCTGGTCCACGAGGCGTACGTTCGATTGGTTGAACAAAAGAGCGTTCACTGGCAAAATCGTGCCCACTTTTTTGCTGTGTCGGCACAGGTGATGCGCCGCATTCTAGTGGACTACGCTCGCAAGAGTGGCTCAGCTAAACGCGGAGGCGGCGCACAAAAAGTGACTCTTGATGAAGGAGCGATAATGTCGCAAGGGCGCACGTCAGAACTCGTCGCGCTTGATGAAGCACTGCAAAGCCTTGGCGAGATTCACCCGCGCCGGAGTAAAGTTGTTGAGCTGCGCTATTTCGGAGGTATGAGCAATAGAGAAGCCGCGGAAGTTCTCAAAATCTCAGAGGCCTCAATAGAGCGCGATTGGAGATTCGCCAAGGCCTGGCTATATCGCGAACTTCAGCAGCAGTAACTTGAATGCGACCCGAACGTCTGGAAAAGATTGACCAGTTGTTTCAATCCGCGCTTGACCTCGCGCCGGAGCAGAGACCTGCGTTTCTTGATCAAGGATGCGCCGGTGATCAGGAGTTGCGCCATGAGGTCGAATCGCTGCTTGCCGCCCACGCTCAGGCCGGCAACTTCATAGAAGACTCTGCCTCAGAAGTTGCCGCGCAGTTTCTGGCAGAGTCGTCTAACGAATTCTCTCTCGTGGGACGCTCCATCGGCCAATACAAGATCGTGGCTCGCATTGGTGCGGGGGGGATGGGTGAAGTGTATCAGGCCACCGATAAGATGGGCAGAAAGGTGGCCTTGAAACTGCTGACTGCTCGTCTCATCAACGACGAACAGGGAGTCGCTCGCTTTATGCGAGAGGCGCAAGCAGTGTTGACCCTGAACCATCCCAACATCGTAACCGTCTACGATATCGGACGGGCTGATGCAACTCATTACATTGCCAGTGAGCTGATCGAAGGCCAATCCCTGCGCGAACGCCTCAAACTGCAGGGAGAAATAAAAGTAGCAGAGGCTTTGGAAATTGCCATCCAGATTTCCGGTGCACTGGCAGCAGCACATCAAACGGGCATCATTCACCGCGATATCAAACCTGAGAACATCATGCTGCGGCCAGACGGCTATGTGAAAGTTGTCGACTTTGGCATCGCGAAACTGGTGGAAGGGCAAAAGCCCGCCGCTGTTGCCACCGACGTCACGACGAAGGTAATGGTGAAGACAGAGGAGGGCTTGGCAATCGGCACCGTCCACTACATGTCTCCCGAGCAGGCGCGCGGACTGCCGGTGGACGTGCGCACGGACACGTGGAGTCTGGGTGTTGTCATTTATGAAATGATAGCCGGACGCAGACCGTTTGACGGTGAGACGGTCGCGGATGTGCTCAACTCTCTGATTGAGCGACAGCCCCCGCCGCTGTTTCGGTTTTCCGCTGAAGTCCCGGAAACGCTCGAATGGATTGTCAACAAAGCACTGCGCAAAGAGAAAGGCGAAAGATACCGGACGGCTGCCGAATTGTTGACTGACCTCAAGGAGTTGAGAAGACGACTGGAGTTTGCCGCCGAACAAAAACGGACGGGTTCAGCTGAGCGAGGAGGCGTATCGCAAGTAGCGACGAAAGGCGAAAGGCGCACATTCGGGACGGCGGAGCCGGTTGCTGACCGCACCGCCGATAGTGAGACACACACGACCTCAAGCGCGGAATACATAGTCAACGAGATCAAACGGCACAAGCGCGCGAGTCTGATCGCATTCATGGCGATTCTCATGGTCTCGGCGGTTGGCGCTTATCTCTACTTCAGCAGAACCAATGACAAGACAATCAGCTCAATTGCGGTGCTGCCTTTCACAAACGCGAGCGCGGATCAAAATATGGAATATCTCTCCGATGGCCTCAGCGAAAACCTCATCAATGCCCTCTCGCAACTGCCGACACTGAAGGTGATCGCGCGCAGCTCCACATTCAGGTACAAGGGCAAAGAGGTGGACCCGCAGGAGGTAGCCCGTGCGTTGGGTGTGCAGACGATCCTGACGGGACGTGTGGCGCAGCGCGGCGATGATTTGGTGGTGAGCGCCGAACTCATGGATGCACGCGATGGGACGCAAGTCTGGGGCGAGCAGTACAGCCGCAAGGCGGGGGACATCCAGGCTTTGCAGGAAGAGATGGCACATACCATCTCGGAGAAGCTGCGCTTAAGATTGACAGGGGCGCAGGAGCGGCAGCTAACGAAACACGCTACACAGAGCCCGCAAGTTTATCAACTTTATATGAAAGGGCGTTACCACGCGCTTAAATTAACGCGGGCGGAAACCGACAAAGGCATCAACTATTTTCAACAGGCGCTTGAAATTGACCCGAATTACGCGCTCGCCTACTCCGGACTCGCCCGAGCTTATCTTCCGATGGGATTAACCAGCGGGGTGCCTTCCTGGGAAGTGATGCCGAAAGCGAAAGCGGCGGCGTTGCGGGCAGTCGAGATTGACGAAACACTTGCCGAAGCTCATGCCACTTTGGGCTCGACAAGTTTTTGGTACGACTGGGACTGGCAAGCGTCGGAAAAGCAATATCTGCGGGCGTTGGAGCTTAATCCGAACAGCGCAGAAGGGCGATTCTTCTACGCGCATTTACTTTCAAATACCGGACGACACGAACAGGCACTGGCCGAAATCAAACTTTCAAGAGAACTTGACCCGCTATCTTTGCTAACCAACGCGCTCGAAGGACAAATTCTTTTTTTCGCCGGAAAATACGATGAAGCCCTTGACCGCCTGCAAAAGACGATAGATTTAGACTCGAACTTTTGGCTTTCTCATTTGTTTATTTCCAGGGTTTACAGTGAAAAAGGAATGCACGCCGAAGCCATTGCCGCGGCAAAAAAAGCCGGAGAACTTTCAGGCAATTCGCAGTCAAATGCGTATCGCGCTTACGCTTTGGCCAAGGCGGGCAAAACTGATGAAGCGAGAGCCGTGCTTGATGAACTGTTGAAATTATCAGCCGAGCGATATGTTCCACCCTATAATTTTGCAATCATCTATAACGCGCTGGGCGAGTCGGATAAAGCACTTGATTATTTGGAAAAAGGCTACGAACAAAAAGACGTGAGAATGGTGTTTTTGAAAGTCGAGCCGAAGTGGAACAATCTGCGCACCGAACCGCGTTTTCTTAATTTGATGAAACGTATGCGACTTGAATAGTGAAATGGGGAGTATAGAAGTATAGATGACGAGAAATAGAGAAACGAGGAAAGTGTGTATATCAAAGCCGGGACTGGCGCTGCGCGGTTAAGCGGCGGCGTCGCGCGCCAGCATTGCTACTCCGATTGAGGCCGCATCGTCGCCCAGCTTTGCGGCAACGATCTGAGTGGCCTCAAAGCATGGCTGAAAAGCACGGCGCCTGGCTTCCTGAATGATGGGGTTGAGAATCAGCTCACCCGCGTCCATCACGCCCCCACCGAGTACGACGCGTTCTATGTTCAGCAGATTTAACACGCTGGCGACACCCGTTCCGATGTACTTGCCCGTCCGTTCAATCATCATCATGGAAAAGTCGTCGCCGTTGTTGGCTTCATGCGCCACGTCGTCGGCTGTGAAGTTTTTGTTAATGGCCAGCCTTGAGAGCGATGAAGTGCCGTCGCGGTAAAGTCGTTCATTCGCGCGCCGCACAATGTTGGGTCCAGAGGCAACAGTCTCGAGACATCCCGTGTTGCCGCAATCACACTCCAGGCCTTCCGTGTCGATCGTGATGTGGCCAAATTCACCGGCGAAGCCTGAGGCGCCGGTCCAGAGTTTGCCGTCCAGGATGATGGCGCCGCCGATTCCTTCACCAATAGTTACGTAGAACATATCGCGGCTACCGCGCCCCGCGCCCACCTTGTGTTCTCCGTAAGCAGCAGCATTAGCGTCGTTTTCAATCTCAACTCTTGCGCCCGTTGCCTTCATGAACTCGGGGTGGAGATCTTCGCGAACCGTTAACGGGAGGTCCCGCGAGGCGAACACCCGGTCAGTCTGACGGCTCACTAACCCCGGGATGGCTACGCCAACCGCTTCAATATTGGAATTGAGGCCGCGCAGTTCGCTAACCACTTGGGTCACCTGGTTGACGATTTGATTTGCGTCGATTCTTACTTCCCGACGCTCCTCGATCTGACCATTGTTGTTTACTATCGCGGCTCGTAGTACCGGGCCCGAGAGGTCGATGCCGATAAAGCGTGGTTCTGATCCGGAGGCACTAGTCATCTATGAAAGTCTTTCGAGCGATTGGTAGCAGTAGAACTAAACGAAGCATAGTCGAGGGTTCTGGGGCTGTCAAACGAGTAACTGTGCGTGTAGAATAACGCCGCGCCCGGGAATTTTAGATTTTTGATTTTTGATTTTTGATTGCCTTGTTTGGCAGGTCTTCAGGGCCAAAATCAAGCTGGGTTCCAATCAAATCAAAAATCGAATTTCGCAAATCCAATCATGCAAATTCGGTCAATTTTGCTGCCGACGGATTTCAGTGAATGCGGCAACTATGCGCTTTCGTATGCCACGTCCCTGGCGCGAACGTTTGGCTCGTCGATTATCTGCGTGCATGTCATAGAGACGATGGTCCCGACCGTCGGCTACTCGGGAATGACCGAGCCCCTTCCCATTGCCGATATTACGGAGCAGCTCGAGGATTCGGCCGAGCGCGAGCTGCCCCGACTGGCCGAGTGTGACGAATGTGCGGGCCTCGAGGTAGAGGAATTGATTGTGCACGGAGAAGCGGCGTCAGAGATCGTGCGGGTGGCAAAAGAACGCGAAGTCGATCTGATAATTATCTCGTCGCATGGACGAACTGGGCTGGGACGAATACTTTTTGGCTCCACCGCCGAAGCTGTTGTGCGCCACGCTTCGTGCCCGGTCCTGGTCGTAAAGCCCCCACAAGAGGAAGCAACTTAGTAAGCTGGGAGCGGGCTAACAGTCTGCGGTACCGGCAATGGTTAACTGCTCCCTGTCTACTGCACACTTTTCAATATGCACTCCGACCTCTTTTACGAGCTCATCGGTCAGTATGGTCTCTACGCAGTCCTTATCCTGGTCATGATCGAGGGTGACATTACTCTTTTGCTCGCCGGGGTTCTCGCGCATAGTCATTTCTTCGGAGAATATAGTTTCGCTCAGGTTCTTCTTTGGGGGACTCTGGGTGGCTTTGCCAGCGATAACATCGCCTACGCCACTGGTCGCGGCTTCCGCAAAGGCGTTAGCGATCTGCGTTTCTACCGCAGCGCCAGTCCCCGCATGGAGCGACTAACGACCAAGTTTGGCGCGCTCTCGATCTTCCTTTCAAAGTACATTTACGGCCTCCGCTGGGCGACCTGTATTTTCTACGGCGTGGGACGCATGCCTTATCTTCGCTTCCTGCCGCTTTCGCTGGCGAGCTGTTTTGTCTGGGTTTTCCTGCTCAGTGGTGCGGGTTATTTCTTTAGCGGCGCCGTCATTGGGCTAGTCGGCGATTTTCAAAGGCTGGGCAAAGCACTGCTGGTAATAGTTGTTCTGGGAATTATTGGTTTTTATCTTGTCGAGCGTTTTTGGTTAGCGAAGAAGGTCGAAGAGGTTGATGCGGAGCGCCTTCAGGAGCTTGAACACGTGGCCCAGGAAAAGCTGCATGACTTGAAGCAGGAATTCCAGGAGCATATTCCCTTCACCCAAACCCGTCGAGACGAACAGAAAAAACGGGCGCCAAACAAGCGCGGCGAGGCGGACGGCAGCTAGGGATTTTTGATTGGTGATTTTTGATTGCCAATTTTAGGAATCTCATTTCGTGGTGCTTCGTGTTACTTCGTGGATCGTTTGCTTGCCGAGGTATTAGAACGATCCATGAAATCACACTAACGGACACGAACAGCAAGTGAATAACGTCAAATTAAGACGAATCGAAAATCGAAAATCGCAAATGATTATTGAGTCTTCTGCCCCCACACGGGTCGATCTCGCTGGAGGCACCATCGACATCTGGCCACTCTATCTTTTTCATCCCGGCGCTGCCACGGTTAATTTCGCGATCTCTCTGCGCGCTTACTGTCGCATTGAAACTCGCGACGACGATCGCGTCATTCTTGAATCCCGTGATCGGAACGTGGCGTTTGAGACCCGGCTCTCGGCCCTCGACGACCTGGCGCGGGAAGAACGTCTTGAACTCATTTCAAAGTTAGTCTATTTCTTCAAACCGAAAACTGGTTTCCATCTTACGGCGATCAGTGAAGCGCCGGCCGGAGCGGGTCTCGGCGGATCCTCCACCTTGGCCATTGCTTGCATCGGAGCCCTCAATCGTCTCGCCGGAGATCGCTACGACGAGCGTAAATTCATAGCGCTGGTCGCTAATATCGAGACCACAGTGATTCGCGTACCTGCTGGTCTTCAGGACTACTATCCGGCGTTTTACGGTTCCACTTCCTGTATCCATTTTCGGGCAGATGGAGTCGAGCGTGAGGCGCTCAAGGTTGACGAATCGAAACTGGAAAGTCGGATCGTGATTTGTTATACGGGCGAGCCGCGTCTGTCGGGGACGAACAACTGGGAAATTGTAAAGAGACATATCGACGGTAACCCAGAGACATTCCAACTCTTCGAAGGCATCCGTGATTCCGCTCTGGCGATGCGCCAGGCCCTCTTAGCCGACGACTGGGACCGTGTACGCGCAACGATGTGTGCTGCTTACCCAAATCGGAAACGGCTGGCGCCGGGGGTTACGACTCCACAGATGGAAACTCTGGTGGAAAAGGCGCTAGCAAATGGGGCGGAAGCAGCGAAAATCTGCGGGGCGGGCGGCGGAGGTTGTATCGCGTTCCTTTGTGCCGAAGGCCGGAAGGTTGATGTCGAACGGGCCCTGGCCGCGGAGCAGGGAGCGGAAGTTCTTGACTGGAAAGTTGCGCGCGAAGGGTTGATAATCAATGAGGCCGATTCCTAGGAAGCGCGAGCCTGCTATGTGCCAGAGAAAAGTTTTCCTGATTCTCGTCATGTTCGGAGTGTGGACATCTGCTTTTGCTCAGAGCGGCAACCTTCTGAAGAATCCCAGCGGGGATGGAGGCTCGGAATACTGGCGGACCTTCGACGATGCGAAGGTCGAGCAGTGTCCCACTGGAGGACGCTGCTTTGTTCTCCGTGGCGGTGGCTATTTCGTACAGGATGTTGTCATTCCTGGGGACGCTATTGGCCAGTACGCACTTCTAATTGGCCGGGCGTATAGCGAAAGAACAAATACAGACGGTTCAATCACCGTGCTGCCTTCTTTGTCCGGCTACATGATGAACTCTGGTGATCCGTCAGGTGGGCGAATCTATGCTTACTTAAACGAACAACAGATGACGGGTTCAGCTGATTCTTCCAATTACTGGACGCAGCTTTGGGGAGTCTTCAGAGTCAAACCCGGTACCGGCAGAATCAGGTTCTTTCTCCAGCAAGCTGGGCAGAAAGGTATCAGGAACAACGGCGCGGTCACGAGGTTTGACGATCTTGGGCTGTACATCTTCCCGACGGAAGCAGAGGCGCGTGCCGTTGTTAGTCAAAGGCCTGTTGGCGCTCAGTCAACAAGAGCCGCTGGAGCAGGATCTGACTGCCAGCTCCCTCGAGAAGGCATACCATCGCTTTATGGCGTTAAGCTCGGAATGAGCCTGGAGGAGGTCGTATCTCTTTTTCCCGCGAGCGCCGGGGACGCTAACGTTCGGCGGGCTCTCGAATTATCACAATCTCCGGACTTGGCAGGTCCAATAAGAATCGTGATCGCGGCTCACAAGGCTACCAATCAGGATCTGGCCGATGTCAAGCAGTTCTTCTTTCAGTTTCGTAACAGACGCCTCTTCTCGCTCCACGTTGATTATCTCTCACCCCAAGGGGAGAGCGTCGACGAGTTTATTGACCAACGTGGCCACTTGCTGAACTTACCCGTTGCGAATACCTGGGAGCCCGTGGAAGGAAACTCTCTATCCTCGCGATATCTGATTTGCGAGGGAATCGAAATCAGATTTTATGCCGCCCCCGCGGGATCTGCGAATCTCAATTCCATTTCGCTGACTGACACTTCGGTTGAAGCAATCTTGCTATCTCCTCCTAAGCTGGGGCAGCGTGCCCAACCATGATTCCGGCATGACCAGCGGACAAAAACAAAAGCGCTGCAGGAGCTGATTCCTACAGCGCTTTTATCGTTAGGTCCCTGGTGCTCAGTTCTTAGCCCTCGCCTTGCTCCGATCTTTGCTTTGCTGCTGCGGCGACTGCTCTCAGACGTTCAACCTTCTGCTCGAAACTCTCTCCGGCTACTGGACCAGTATCGACCACGCCACAATAGGTTGATCTCCTCATCAACGTCCGATCTGCGTTTCCGGTGGGTTTGTGAGCGGCAGCTTGTGGCGCCGCCGGTGGAGCCGCTGCTTCAACCGCAGGTGCGGATCCAGAAGGTTCTGCTGCTGCAAGCGGTGCGGGTTGGCTCGCCCGCTGAACTTCCGGCGCTGCCGCAACGGAGCCGGCGCTTTCTTCTGCGCTTGGCGCAACTTCCCCGCCACCTTCTTCAGCGCGCTGTTTGGCGCCTGCAGCAACGGCCTTCAGACGTGCAACTTTTTGTTCGAAAGTTTCACCTGGAACGGGGCCGGTATCGGCAACACCGGCGTAGGTCGAACGTTTGAACAACTGCCGGTTCGGCTCCGCCGCAGCCTTGGGCCCAGGGGGCATTGGGGCAGCTGCGACAGTTTTAGGTGCCGCGGGCGCTTTGGCAGCCGCAGTAGCCTGAGGCTGCGGAGCTGCAGCAGCTGGTTTCGCTGCGGTGGGCTTAGCTGCTGCCGGGCCGTGGCCTGACGCAGCTTCAACCATCACATAAACGCCACGCTCATCCTTCTTGATTACCGGCATGGAGCCGCCGGCCGCTTGCAGCAGCGCTGTTAGTTCGGCTTCAACAAACCTGCTTTGCTTATTCGGATCGCGCACGTGGCCCAGCGGTGGTCCCCTGTAGAAGGTCCCGCACGTCTGGCACTTTGACAGCACGTCGTCGCCGCGCAAATGAATCTCCGCAGCTTCACCGGCGGTGCGCAACTGCTTTAAATGCCCGTTGCAAAGTTTACCCTTCGCGTTTTTCTCGTTGCAGACGGTCTGCGCGTTCGTTATCCGCTTGGGCACTTGCGCCGCGGTTGCGTTTTGCTCGGCGGCGTTTTGGTCAGAGACGTTTGCTGACATAGTTAGCGTGAGGTTCGTCAGAATTAACTGGAATCCTCAGCGTCGAATCTTACAGAGTTCATTCAAGGCGCGTCAATTGGGAGACGCGGGGACGGGGAGATGGGGAGACGCGGGGACACGGAGACGCGGAGATAGGGAGACAGGGAGCGGAGAGCAGGGGGACATTCTTCATATGTCATTTGACATTTCTCATTGGTCATTTTTCAGAGTCCAAGAAAATGCAGGGAAAAAGCGGTCGTTATAACCTTAAGGCTGCTTAGCTTATTCGACAAAATGGCGAATGAGAAATGTCAAATTATGTCAAATGAAAAATGGAAAATGACCCGTGCTATGCTCGCTAGGTGCTCAAGGATCTTATTGGCGGTATCTGGCGTCGCGTCCCGCGGGTGCTGCGCCGTATGACCATGCGTGTGACACACGCGCGTTTCACTGTCACCGCGGCGGCGATCGTGGTGGACGAGCAGGGAAGAGTATTGTTGCTTAAACACCGCTTTCGGCCCGGAACGGGTTGGGGCATCCCCGGCGGTTTCATTGAAGCAGGAGAGCAACCTGACGAAGGCGTTAGACGAGAACTGCGCGAAGAGGTGGGACTTGAACTTGCAGGTGTTGAAGTGGTAACTACGCGCGCCTTCAGAAAGCCGAGGCAGATCGAGATCGTATTTCGTTGCCGTCCTCAGGGAGGCGCTTCACCGCAGAGTATCGAAATACGAAAAGCATCCTGGTTCTCGATTGATTCACTACCCGAAGGATTGCCCATAGACCAGCGGCGACTAATAAAAGATGCTCTTAATGATGGAGTAAAGCGGGCGGATTGATGTATGCTGTGCGCCAACCAAAACAACAGTGAGCAGTAATGAGTGATGAGTGATGCGCCTTTGAAAGTGTCATCGCAATTTACTCATCACCTATCACGTTCTCATCACGGAGATTCAAATGGTTTCACTGATTCCTTCGTCTGACACGGTAATGGAGATGTTAAAGCGCACCGGCGCTTTTCGTGAGGGCCATTTTGTTTATCCCACCGGTAAACACTCACCGCATTACTTTCAGATGCCGCTGGCCTTTCGTTACTACGACACGGCGCGCGTTCTGGCGGTCGCTCTCAGCAGAAAATTTCGGATCGAACGAGACATCTCGAGCCAGTTACCGAAGATTGCAGTCATCAGCCCGAGTTCCGGAGGCATCCCGGTCGCTTTTGGCGTGCGTGACGCGCTCAGTGCGGAACAGATTTACTGGGCGGAAAGAGAAGCAAACGGCAAACGCATGTTTCGCCAGTATGTGAACCAGGGTGAGGTAAATCCCTGCATCATAGTAGACGACATTATTCGCAGTGGACATGCTATTGAAGAGACTGCCGCGCTCGTCAAAGAGTTGGGCGCGAAGGTGATTGGCTGCGGTGCTATCGTGCGCTTTACTTCCGCGCCCAGCGAATTCGAAGGTGGCCCAATTAAATCATTGGTGGAATTCGACGCCCACATGTACGACGATGGCGACGCTTGCGGCGATTGCAAGGAGGATGC
>JALZJF010000216.1 GCA_030859905.1 Acidobacteriota bacterium | reverse complement strand
AAGGGTCTACTTGTCATCATCCGCTGGGATCGTCAACTGCTGACCCACCTGAATCATGTCCGGGTCGCGCAACTTATCGCGGTTGGCATAGAAGATCCGCATGTACTCGTTCGCATCTCCGTAGAATTGCTTGCTGATCTTGGAGAGATTGTCACCGGCTTTGACGGTATAGGTCTTACCGCTTTGGCCGCCGCCGCCCGCAGCAGCGCCCATGGCCCGGCTGGTATCCACGCTGATCTCCGCCGTGATGTCGTCGGCGTTGGGGTTGACCAACTTGATTTGATCCCAGAATTTGGCTTTTGCATCTTCCGACGGCGCCGTGGCCTTGATGAAAAGCTTGTCATCCTGCACATGAAGATTCTGGAACTGTATGCGCTGCTGATCAGCTGCGTTGAGCACCGATTGGTATTTTTGCTTGAGTGTGTTGAAGCGCTGTTCGCCGTTTGCTTGTTGCTGCGCGTCAGACGCGCCGCGGCCAAACATCTTGTCAAAGAGTCCCATTTCTCTATATCCTCCCTTTCATGTCGATTCGATCAATCGGCTGAAGCCCTTAATGGTTTATGCGTAGTAATACCTAACGTATCGCAATCGCACGCTTCACGCCTTACTTCTCTCAGGGCTGCAAATTTTCTGCCAAGCTAATTGTTGAATCTCTAAATGGCTGCAAGGCCTTTAAGGGTCGGCTATTGCGCCGGCTCGAGTCTCTTTATGCCCTCTTTGGGCTCGACGTTGATTGTCTTAAAACTGGACATCCGCACCAGTCCAAGGGCCGCGCCTTTCGGCTTTGAGAGAAACTTACGCTGGGTGTAATGAACCGTCACTTTTGACTCATCCCCTGCCTGGCTGAACTTGGCCGCGATTTGAGCTGCTTCGATGATCGTTCGATGGGGAATGTCGGAGCGCGTGTGGTTGCGGATTACGACGTGCGAGCCGGGGTAGTCGGCCGAGTGCAGCCACAAATCGTGGGGACGCGCGATGCGGAAGGTTAGTTGATCGTTGGTGTGCGCTGCGCGGCCAACGAGGATCTCATAGCCATCTGACGAGCGGTAACGACGGACGCCAGGTAATTTATCGGCTGGCTTTCGTTTGATTTTTTTGACCGGCGGTGTTGCCTCCGTCCCCTGGAATAGGTCGAGGGCAGTTTCGTCGCGAGCGGCGACAATTCTCTCCAGCTCAGCCTTCCGCTCTTCCAGTCGGGTGATGGTCTCCGTCAGTTGAGTCTGGCGCGCGCTAATCTCTTCAGTGGCCCGCTTCGCCTTGGTGTAGCGGGCGAAGTAGCGAGCGGCTTCGTCTGCGAACGAAGTGTTTTCGTCAGCTTCAATCTCTATTTCCGGCGCGCCTTCGGAGTAATAATCCTTCAGCTTGATCTTGTTGCCGTCGCGCTTCGCGTTGGCAATGTTAGCCAGCAGAAGATCGCCGTAGCGCTTGTGTTGCGCCGAATCGCCATGTGCTGCGAGATCTTTCCGCAGGTTGCTTTGAAGCTTTAGCGCTTGAGCTAATTCCTTTTTGATTTTGTCCAGCGTGGCTTTTGAGCGCGCTGCGAAAGTCGCGGCGGATTCGCGGCGCAGGTAGTAGTCGTCGGCTGCAGCCGACAACGAAGGGAAGGCGACCTTTTCCAGGGGGCTTTCTTGCTGGTTCGGTATGACCTCTTTTCGCCGATTGGCGGGAAGATTCTGGCTGGCGGGAGGGTGATACTGTTCGCCGACTTGCTGGCCCGCGCCTTTGGGAGACCTCAAGGCGTGTGTGATCCGGCCCTCCCGATCGAGAAGGAAGAGATTTGCGGAGCGGCCAGTGAGCTGGGCAAGCAACGCCGCACCTCTTGACTCGCCCAATTCATCCTCGACAGAGAATGACAATCGAACTATCCGCTCGGAAATGTCCTTCGTTACTGAGAGCACTCGGCCGCCTCCCAAACTGCTCCGCATGGCCTGCGCGAACTGCAATGGCGCAATAGATTGTTTTTCCAATTGGCGTGAGGTGCGCTCGACCAGGTAAATCCGGGGAGCTGCAGCGTCAACACTAATAAAGAGGTACCCCGCGTCTCGAAGGCCAAAGTCGATCGCAATAGACAGAGCAGAGAGCTGGAAGATCCTGCCCAGGAATCTGCCACTTAAATGGCCGCCAATCTCGTTAACGATTTCTTCTATTGCTTGTTGGTTCACGGAACAACTCGGCGCAGCGGCGGGTTCGCACGCGACGGGCCCGCGTGAGGCGCCAGGCTAACAGATTTGCACAGCACGCAAAAAGGCTTTGCTCGAAAATTAGGCAGAGCCTGACTTACTCGATTAATCGTTGCTAGACCGTGATAACAGTGGTGCGGGTAAGACGATCGTGGGCTGTTTGCTTGTCACGGTCGATAAGCACGTAGAGTGACGCGAGTCCAAGAGTCAGGATAGTTCCCAGGTAAACGAGAGCGCGTCCGGCCGATTGCTTGCCCGTTGGGATCAAGCCAGTCCGCGCGTCAACGATGCGCAAAGAAAAGAGTCTCATTCCAAACGTGCGTCCGGTTAACGCGATCGAGACTGTAAAATAAAGAAAGCTCATGACGGAGAAGAGTGCTGCTCCAGTGGCGGCCACTCTCAGGTCCTTCAAATTTCCATTCGTCAATTCCACCAGCGCCGCGAAAGGCGTACAGAGAAGGGCAACGACCATCAAATCACCCACAGCGCCCAGAAACCGAGCAAAGGCCGGCGCCTGATGATACTTGACGACTTCAACGCGAACGGACGTAGGGACGGAATCCAGGTAGTTAAGCGCAGGATCATTGTCGACGATCAGCCTTCGTGGTTGAGGTTTGGTTCTCTGGCTCTTGGTTTTTGTGACCGAAGCCGGGACTATTACTAGATTGTGAACTTTGTCAGGCTGAGCCTGCTCAGTTTCCGAAGGACCCTCGAACTGCTCAGGCTCCAGGCAACCGACTTCGGCAACTTCGGGAATTTCG
>JALZJF010000212.1 GCA_030859905.1 Acidobacteriota bacterium | reverse complement strand
AAATAAGACCGCTTGACCGCATCGCGGTCCATATAGAGCGCGATTTTATCGCACTCAGATCAGTCGGAGCTCTTCATTTTCAAATCACAAATACAACTCGTCGGTCTGAGGCTTTAGCCTCGCTAGTAGATAAAGATCGAAGTGTTGGGTTCGAGCCAGGTGCAAGGATTCAGGAGAACCTGCTGAGGTAACCACTTCACAGTCATGAGCATTGAGTATTACGACGATAAGATCACGAGTGTCCGCATCGTCCTCTGTGCAGAGGATCCGAAATTTGGGGGACGGCATAGTTGCAGCCTTTCGGACTGATAAAATCTTAATACGGGAGAGAGAGCCTGTATCATGTCAGGACTGGTTGCAAGGAGAGTACAGCGCAAAAGCTCTCGACACAAGCATAGGCTGGACCAAACATTCGGAAAACCTAATAAGAGGTGCAAGCGCGCACACCAAACAGTTTTACCTAGTATCGCCTAGAGGAAAAGTGTGAAACGCGGCTGTTAGCTATTTCTTCTTCGATGAGGCCTTCTTGCTAGGAACTTTGGCGCCTGCCTTTCGAGCCTGTGAGAGTCCGATTGCGATCGCCTGTTTCTTGCTGGTTACTTTCACTCGTACGAGCGGTCCAGCGTACCGTCGTAGAGGTTCTGCGCATAGGTTGCCCGCTCGCTGTTCTCGCCAAAGTAGTTGTAGGCATAGTTCCAGCCCATTACGCCCGGCACATCCCAGCGCGTCATCCTCATGCGGTTGTCGTATTGGAGCGAGAGCGTGCGCCCGTTGGCGTAGCTCACCTGCTTGGTGGCGAAAGCGCGATAGGAAATATTGTTCACGTAGCTGGTCACGCCGGCGTACCCTGCGCCGGTAACGCCCGTGGGCCGCCCCGTCTTGTCATAGTTGTAGCCCACCTGCACGCCCCAGGGGTTCGTGATGTTGGTCAACTGCCCGCCCAGATTGTAGCTGTAACTTAAGTTGTAGCCCACGCCGTTGAACGTGCGTGTCTCGCTGGTCATTTGCGAAAGCGTGTTGTAGACGTAAGTCGCACTGCCGAGTCCATCATTCATGCTGGTACGATTTCCCGCCTCGTCATAACCGAAGGAGACATTCGGTGTTGCCGCCACCCCCCCAGGCACAGTGTAGGTGATGCCTGTAACCAGATGCCGGTAATTGTAGCCGTAGGTGGCTTTCGCCCCTCGCGCATCTGTCACCTCGTTGACTGTATCGTCCCGATTGTAGCTGTAGGTCGTCGTGCCCTGCTCCGGCGTGGTGCGCGATTGCAGTCTCCCATGCCCGTCGTAACCAAAGGTTCTCTGCAGCCCGGTCTGATTGATGTTGGTGATTTGATCGCGGGCATTGTAGGTATAGATGCTTGTTGCGTAGACACTCCAGTCCCAATTCAGCTCGTCGACCTGCTTGAGCCTTCCGAGTGCATCCATGGTCATTCGGCGCCGACGCCCGCGCTCGTCCCTGGCGGTGGTGACTTCACCTCCCGCGCACCCACAGCCCCCGTAAGTGTTTTCTCGCGTGCTGCCATCAGGATTGGTGATAATCCGCGGGCGACCTTTCCAGTCGTAAGATTGTTGACTGTAAACCCAGCCGGCAGCATCATCTCCCGTAGGCACCCAGCCGCCGGTGATCTCTGTGGGTTTCGACTGTTCCGCCAGACGTCCCATTGAATCATATTTCATGTGCGCGGCACTGTAGCCGCCGGCGCTGCCAGGATGATCGGTAGCCGAAAGGCGCACTCGCCCCCACCCATCAAAAACATTGATCGAATAAGCTTCGCCGAGTCCATTCTGAATGGTGCTGTAGCTCTGTACGTAGTGATCAAAACCGGATTGCGAGCCATAAAAGAATCGTGTGTAGGCGTTGTTGACCGCATTGTCAATCCGGGTGATCCGCGCCGCTCCGTCGTAAGTCATCGTCTGGACAGCGCCCTTGGGATCCTGAGTGCGCGTGACTGCGCCAAAGTCGTAGTTGTACTGCCGGGTGGACGAGAAGTTCTCCGCATCGGTGATGGTGGTGGGATAGGCAAACGTGTTGCGGCTGTTGTTGCCGTCGGAGAACGAGTCGCTGTAGCTGATGAAGCTCTGATGCCAGAGGTGATCACGTTCCATTAGTACCGACCCGGTGCTGTTTACCCGCCACTTCGTTTCCTGCCAGGTATTGTTGGTGTTGTTTGGGTCATTAACATCAAAGCGCGCCATCTGCGACAAATTGCCGCGCCCGTAGATGAAGCCAGGCCCGTAATTGGTGCGATCATGGTTTGTGGCGGGCGCAGGAGTATCCTGGAACATATCTCCATACCAGTCCCAATCATAACCATAGGTAACCTTCGAAACCAGATTACCGATGGGACCATCGTAGACAAGCCTTTCATATGGTAATCCGATGATTCTGCGATTGATATAGGCTGCGTCCATGTTGTAGCTAGTTGCGGTAAACCGCATGTACGTCTGCCCGTCAGCACCAGAGTATTCGCGCACATGAGTGGGCAGGCTATAGCCTTGGTTGTACTCGATGGTGGTGCGGCGGCGATTGCCCTCCGCGTCGTAAGTGTTTGTCTCTATCGGGCGCGGATTATTCTGATAATTGAGGCCGGTGTTATCCTGTGTCCAGTCGAGCGTGGTCCACTTCTGCAAAGTGCCGTTTGACCGGACTTCGGTTTGATAAGTAAGTCCTGACTGCCAGGTAGTGTTGGTGTAGAAGAACTCTTTATGAGTCGTACCGTCGGGTGCGGTCTGCTGGCTCCAGGACCCGTCGCCGGCTACGCTGTAGGAGGTCACCACTTCCTGACTAACACCCATAACGCCATACTGACCCCAGTCGCGCCGCTCGGTGAACAGCGGGCAATCCGTCTGACCCGCGCTCGCGTTCATGTTGTACGAAGTGTAGGCCAGCAGGTTTCCGTCAGGAGCAAAGTGATTGATCTTTTTTACCTGGCCAAATGCTGTGTTGTATTCGAAAGTATAGAACGAGCCGTCATGTAGACCGACTTGAGTCAACACTGTCACATAATTATTGTTTGGTCCGTTAACCAGCAGACTGCCGCCAAAGTTCGGCGCCACCCACACCTCACCATAGCTGAACGTGGCCCAATCGTGCGCGGCGCCGGCCCATGTCTGACGAATCGCCTGAAGGTTGTTGTTGCCGTCGTAGACGAAGCTGACGGTGCGGTTGAGCGTATCAACAATAGATTGCAAGTGACCGTTGTTCGTGTTGTAGGTTGCGGAAATAAAATTACCATTACGGTCTTTTATCTCGACACAGCGAAACTCGCTGTTGATCGTGACCGGGTTAAACTTCAACTGCGTGCCGTCGGAGGTTCTCACTACCGGCACTGAGGTATTGCTCATATCTAACTGGGTGTAGCTCCCGTCCTGCGCTTCATAGATGTCTGATGAACCCACCCGCCGCAGTTCTACTCGGCCGCCGGACGAAGTGACCATGATGTAGGCCCATATGCCGGTCTGCGAGTTATAGAAACGCTGTTGCAGGGTCGGCAAGCCTACACGGAACCCGGGCGCGGGAGAGCCCAGGTCGGCATTGTACTTAATGTAGGAGCCGTCCTTGGTCCAGACTAGGGAATTGTAAAAGAGCGTAAGATTCAGATCGAGACCTGCCCGGCCGGCAGACTCACCAGCGGCAGACTCCAATTGAAGTTGCGAGAACCGAGATCTACACCCGGTTGTCCGGTCTCATTGGGAGGCCGCTCTCGCGAAGTCGAGAAGTTGGGATCGTTGGGTGGATAGTAGCTGCCGCCACCGCCGCCATTTTGCGGGTCACAGTCAGCGCACAGCAGGTTTGATTGAATAGGCTCTCTTGCTCGAGGCGCTACCGGCTCTGCGTTGCGGAGCTGATCGAGGTTTGGCAGGTTCGCTCCCGGCGCCCCCGTCGTTTGCGGCGGCGGAGTCGTGTTAAATGAGCCTCCTGGTCCCCTTC
Source organism: Acidobacteriota bacterium (assembly GCA_030859905.1). Lineage (GTDB taxonomy): Bacteria > Acidobacteriota > Blastocatellia > Pyrinomonadales > Pyrinomonadaceae > PSRF01. The sequence goes on along the minus strand of JALZJF010000212.1, from coordinate 12,408 downwards.
CACCGCTGCCGTATCTGGGCCTCGGGGAGGGATATGGATTGGGCGATCCACGAAGGTTTTCCAGGGCGCCAGATGCACTCACCACGCCGCCGGACGACACCTTGCCCGAGAGGGAAGCCACCTGCCTCGCCCCGTCCGAGATCGCTTTCGCGACTTCACGAGCGCTCACCCAGGGGCGGGTTAACTTGATCAGGCCAGCCACGCCGCTAACAAGAGGAGCGGAGGCGGAACTGCCGGTTGCAAGCCAGTAACCTCCACCCAGATGTGTCGTCAAAATACTGGTGCCGGGCGCCGCTACGCTCACCCGGCGACGACTCCAGTTTGACCATGACGCAAGTTGATCGACGTTGTCGCTGGAGGCCACGGCGATTAGATCTCTGATATTGAAGGATGCCGGGTAGTAAGGCGTTTGCTCCAAGTCTTGCCTGTTGTTGCCCGCGGAGCACACAACGACGACGCCGCGGCGAAGAGCGCGCTCAATTGCCTCCTTCAGCGCGACTGACTCACCACTTGTACCCCAGGAAATGTTGATGACGTGCGCACCGTGGGCTACTGCGTAATCGATGGCTTCCACCGCATTGGCGACGTCTCCCGTACCGGTATTATCCAGCACGCGCAAACTCATTAAGCTTGCCCGCCACATCACACCGGAAATGCCTGACGCGTTGTTTCCTTGAGCGGCGATGATCCCGGCGATGGCCGTACCGTGGCCTTGTTCGTCTATGACAACGCCGGTGTCGGTTATGTAGTCCCAACCATGGATATCGCCATTGGGGCTGGGCGCCGGATTTGTCCATCTATTATTTGTCAGTTCTGGATGCGCGAAGTCTATACCGCTGTCAATCACGGCAATCACTGTTGACTGCGAGCCGGTAGTGGTTTGCCAAGCCGCCGTTACGCCTATGTCGGAGCCAAACTGTCCACCGTTTTGTCCGCTGTTGCTTAGTGCCCACTGCTCATTGAAGCGCGGATCGTCCGGTTGACTCCTCTGGGATTGCAATGGGGAGTTGAAAGCAAGGCTGTTTGAATATGGTGATTGTGGCTTAGAATTCAACTCACCCACAGGGCCAGGCCATATCGGGTCTAAAGAGTCTAAAGCGCCTCCCTGATTAGGACTGTGATTAGGAGCGGTAAACGGGCGAGCGATGTTTCTCGCGCCCGCATCTACACTCAGGTCGTTACGCTGGATCAGAAAGTTTGGCTCTGCAAACTCAACCGCCGGATTCAACCGCAACTGCAAAACAAGCGTTTCCACCTCCTGTCCGGGAGCGACCTCCAGTTTTTCAATCCCTGACTCTCCTCTAAGTTGCCCCTTTCTTCGGCCACCATGGGCGGCAGCGAGAGTCGCTTTTTCCTGCTCGGAGACGCCTCCGCGGAAGCGAACCAGCAGTTCGCCTGACCGTTGCCCGGATGCTTGAGTTGCCGAATTCAGAGACAGTTCACGATTCGCGTTTCCAACGGCTGGAGGTTTCTCTTTGCCGCCCCTGTCCGTCTCGGCGGAAGCCTGCGCTCGCTTAATGGCAAGAGGCGCTAAGAGCGAGATGATGAGTGCATACACAAGCAGGAGAGAAATGAAGTGGCTCTGTGCTGTTGCGCGAGAAGATGCGTACATGAGGTTTCTCCATTTGATCTAGGTCGGGCGTGGCCGAAGTCTCACAAGCAAGTCTCTTACTTTCAAGTCATGCATGCGCTTCTTGAGCGTTCCTGAATTGAGAAGTGCTGGCCGACAGGTCCTCAATTACTTCAACAAGCTTTCGCGCATGGGAGGAGCCTGCTACTCGGCTGAGATAGGTAAGCGGTCGCAGTTGCGTACGTACACGGTTATTCTCACCAACAGCTAGAAGCGAGATGCTATACATAAATCTGCCCACCATTTCCTGTTCCTCATCCATGATGGTCGGAGTTCTGTTTTCATAGATACTGCTTAACGCTTCTACTACCCGACGGTATTCTCCGCGATCGAAGCAGGCCCGCGCGATATCAAGAGAAGCGGTCTCACGAATATCATTGGTGTTCAGTGAACGGTTTTCCTCTAGTAACCGTAGTGCCTCGGAAAAGTTCGAAAAGCGTTTCTCAAGCAATTTCGCCGTGTTGAAATTCAACAGGGGTTTCGCCCATTGAGCAACATCGGGGTACTCAGCAGTAGCAGCATCAGCGAGTAGGTGAGCGCGTCGTTCGAGGGAGAGTGCCTTGTGGTTATTCCCTTCGTGGTATTCGACAAGGGCAAGTCCATTCGCCAGTCGAATCTCTTCCCGCAGTCGATCTTCGACCTTCGTAATACTCTCCAGTACTTCGTATCCTCTGTGGTACCATTTTCTGGCTTTCCCAAGAGCGGCAGGGTAACGCTGGACCGCATAATTATTGGCGATTTCATAGATGATCGCTGTCTGCTCTGCGGGCTCGCTACAGTACTGAAGGGCTCGCCGCCAATACCAGATTGCAGCGTCGAAGCCCCCGTTGACCCGAATTCGAGGCGCAATACGGCCAGCTCCAGAAAGTATAGCCACGGCGTGCTCTCTGAGCTGGCCCTCCTGGTGCAGCCGGCGCGCGAGACCTGTGAACTGTCGATACAGAAAGTCTAAGCCAATCGTGCCGATGCCATACAAATAGGGCACGTGCTGGCTAAGCATTCGGCGAATATCGCCGGCGAGAATCGGAAATGCAGCTCTACGGAGATAGCCCCACCCTTTCGGATCCCACGCGTCAAATAGCTCATCCAGTAAGATTCGGCGAGCAGACATGCTAAGCCGCTTGCGCACGACCCGTCGCCAAGAGGGACGAAGAAAGGCCCACGCTTCCCCGGCCGTTCCAGCACAGATCTGAATACCGCTGTCCACCTTTAGGCCAAGCTGGTGAAGGATTGCGAGCGGAACTCCCTGTGAGGTCAAAGCTAGGAGTTCAGTTGCAGGAGCATTTAAATTTGGGTCAGGGTGCCTTGTTCGTGAGCTGGGTACAATCTTGTAATCTGCGAGGTATTGATTGTAGCGTGGACTTCTGGCGAGCCCTACGGGTCCTTCAATCGCAATCTGTAAACCTTTAAGGGTCGCCTCACTGAGCAGCCGCTGAACAAATACCGCTGAGCCTGGATCGTATCGCTGCGGATGGCGCAGAACGACTCCGAATTCTGGTCCCAGCCGGCTAAGTGCGTGGGCTACTGCACCGAGAAGATACCGTTCAGTAGCCAGTGCGTTGTCATTATTTGGGATCTCATTCGTGCGAGGTTCGCGCGGCTGTGTGAGGCGGTATTCTTGCAATTCCTCCCAGACCGGCGCCAAAACCCCGCACGCCTTGCTGAGCAGTTCATCGGAGACGGCCGCCTGCGCTGACTCTGCAACGTCAAGCACCACTGGATACATCGGATTCCCGACAACCGGAGCTGAGTAAAGCCAAGTGACCTGTCGGGGAGTTTTCGGGCCAGGCCAATCGCCTACTCCGGGTCCTAGATAAATCGTCATCAGCCCTTACCTCCGGACAAGTGAGGACTTCATTTTCAGGAAGATCTTAGTCAGTACCACTGCTTATCCAGATTGGGAAAGCTACGACTTTTTGTATTCCAGGCCTTGGGGCATCTCCAGACCGGCGAGTTGCTCGCGAAGATCCTTGATCCTTTCCTCGCGAATTTGTAGGAACTCTGGAAAGGAAACTTGTTCCAAAACCCTCTTCGAAACCGAGCCCCGGCAGCCGCAGTATGAGTGGTTGCAATCACAGCGATAATCGCAGCCCCCGGCGGCAACCTCTAGGCCCGGCGTTACTACATCACGCAAGCGGCCAGCTTGGATGGCGCCCAAGAGATCCACAACCTGATTGAGCTTGGCAAGCACGACATCAGATTCGGCCATGGCATTTTCTCCTTTTGTTTGGCAAATTGAATTTAGCGCTTGTAGAACAACAAACGCATGTCTCTATTTCATCCCTATACCTTGCGGACTTGGGACCGCAGTTCCAGACGCTCAATTTGGCTGCGCAGCTCCTTAATCCCGTCTTCTCGGATCCTTATGAGGTCGGCAAAACGAAATTCTCTCTAACATCCTTGAGGCCACTACGGCGCGCACATGCAATACGAATGATGGCAGTTGCAAAGAATGTCGCAGCTACTCGCTCGGTTCCGCGATGAAATCAGGTTCTGCAAGGGGCCAGACCGAAGGGTGCCTACCACGTCAATCACCTGGTTAAGCTTGGCAATTATGGCTTCTGAGTTGCGCATGCTAATCCCCGCAGTGCGCCGAGCTGCGTGATCTAGGGGTCGATTGGGCTAAGCCTCTAATTTGAACGAGCGGAGAGTTCATTGCACCTCCATTGGGTGCCTGATCTGGCGAAGGGAATACCGAACTGAGTGCGCGATCGTGCCGAGCGGCGCTTCGGTGCGGTGATTCTTCTCTTCTGGGGAGCTCACTACCCACTGCCTGACTTGCAAACAGCATCACCTCAAAGTCCTCGTAAGCCTTCGCCAATGTCCGTGGAAAATAGTCTTGGAATGATTCGCAGGCAGAAGAGAAGATCGTGCCTGACGTATTGCGCGCATGGTTGGCGCAACCCGAGGAATGTATCAACGCATACGGGCAATTGGAACACTGCTCGATAGCCCCAGGGAAACGCGTCAGCCACATTTCTGCCATGTCTGGAATAAACTTGATGCCTTCCGTACCGTAAGTAGCAATGCGGCGCTCACGAATGCCCACATCCTCCCAGCACGCGTACACATCTCCCAAGGGATCGAACATGAGAAGTCCAGTTTCTGCTGAACAGTTGGCAACGCGTTTGAAAGGGTACCCGTCACTGGCGAGGCAGCTTGCCAGAGTATCCCGGGCGTAGCGCTCGTAACTTTCGATGTTGCAGCCGTACTCCTCTTTCAATTGGCTCGTTGTGCTCACCAATTCCGCGAGCGTGAGGAGTGGTTTATGAACTGCCTCCGGGGTCACTGCTGCAGCGCTCGCCTTAAAGCCAGGGTCCTCTTCCCAGCCTTTCTGTTTAAAGAAGTCATCGAGCGCCACGAGCTGTCCGACGTTCGTGCTATCCACGTTCGTGCGCAGAGAAATGCGGACCCCCTGGTCGAGGGCTAAATCGATGTTCGCTGTGATGATGTCAAAAGTCTTAGTAAACCCAGGACCAACTCGTCGCTTGTCATGAAACTGTGCCGTACCATCCAGAGTAATTTGAACTTCGCACAAGCCCCCGGGGCCCATGACCTCGACGAATCTGTTGAGCTCTACTCCATTACTAATGGCTGAGACTTCTCGCCCACGCTTCCTGGCCATCTCGACAATGTAGCTAACGATAGGTACGGTGGCCTCACACAGGGGCTCACCACCAAACAGCCCTATTTCTGAGAGTTGACCATTTCCGAAGTCGGCAGGTGCTTCGGCGTCAGTGAGGCCGAGAGCTCTAGCCATTGCCCCCGGACCTTGAAACGTATCAATTACGGCAAAGGCATGATCAACACGCTCCCGCGACATCACGGCACTAAACTGGTCGCGACCGACGTGCATGTCGTGAGACTGAAAGCAGTAGGGACAACGCAGATTACACATGTAGGTCGGAACAAACATAAACCCTGTCCGACTCCTGGCCAGATCATTCTCATGAAGCGTCGCTGCAACACGGATGAGTACTTTCCGTTCTTCCTCATGGCTCAGCGTTGTCAAATAGCCGCGTTGTTCAAGCTCAGCAAGCGATGCTGCAGAAAGGCTCACTAATGGTATGTCACCGAGTTGGCACTCCAGCCCACGATTAGCAAGAAAAAACTCTCCCAGTGCCAGGGGCACTTTATCCAAAGCCCCGGTAAAGCCGTGGAGAAGAATGTAGAAGGGTTGTTTGGGGAGAGGTGCTCCGATAAGGAAACTGCTGATTCGCACAACGTCCTTTCTTGCAATGAAGCGGAGACGAGAAATCGACTCTAATAATTGAATTGTGTGGCTACGACCGCCGTAGACTAAAACAGGGACCGTTTAAAGAACAAGACTGGTCTATTGGCCAAAATAGCTATTTATTGGCCTGTTTAGCTACCTGGGTCCGTGTGAGAAGTGGCGTGATTCATTCGGTATTTCCTCGGCGACAAGCCGTACGCTTTCTTGAAGTCGCGAACAAAGTGGCTTTCGTCCTTAATGCCGACTCCTGCTCTGATCTCTTTTACCGTGAGCAGTGTGCTTTCAACCAATCCCTTTGCATGTCTCATTCGGAGGGACTTGAGGTATTGGGCGGGCGTCATACTCGTATGAGCCTTAAAGAGGTGCTGCAACCGTGAGGGCGAGAGATTCACTGAGCGGGCCATCACACCTAGGCGTAGTGGACGTTTCAAATCGTCCATCATGCGCGCGATAACGATTTGCACTCTCAGGTCCATAAGCGCGCGCTTACCTGGGTCGATAGTTTTGCCCTCGCTGAAGGAAGGGTCGAAGTCCGATTTCGCACAGCCGCTTATTTCCAGTCGGTGGTTCAATACTTTTCTTTCGCGACTGCAAGATCCTCGAGATGCGATGTTGTTTCGATTTCGCTCATGTCGGTGAAGATGAGAGATTGGTGCTAGCTTGGCGAGGAACCTGTCCTTGCACGCCTCGTCGCAAAGATTTTGATCTTAGTACTTCTCGCGACTCGTTGCACTTGCTCATAACTGCACACTGCCGTCGTTGCACTAATTGATCGGATTGTCTTCATTATCCCTCCTGAGGTCCTTGAATGGCCCAGGAGTGTCACATGGCCTGTACTGGCAGGGCGTTCGGTCGGGCTTATCCGGACAGCACTCCTCAATCTTGCGTTCGAGCTCATCGCGATTTGCAAGATCGAGCGCCGCATTCGGATAAGCACCGCGCAGGATTCCGGCGGTTATTCGGCTGTGCTCCTGGATGGCCAGTGTCGCCTTTAGATCTTTTGTTTCGAGATTAACCAATTCACAGGTATTGCGAGAAATGTGCTCCAGGATGCAGATTACGGTCTCCTGCTGCCGCGTCAAATGGTGCACGAGCTGATTTGAGAGCTGCTGCTGTTGCAGCACCTGATTGAATCGCGCATCCACTGCTGCGCCGACGTTTGTCACCGTCTGGTCGAGAACGTCGAGCTTCGCATTCACAGTGTCGAGTTCGACATTTGTGGCGTCGATCTTGAGGCCATTGTTCGTGCCGTCGACATGCAGTTGATCGAGTTTGCCTTTGATGTCATTGAGTGCATCGAAGACGTCGCTAATGGAGGCCATTGCGTTATTCTCCCTTTGAGGAATCGAGATCAGTAGGAGACTCGGGCCGGTAAGTCTTTTCGACTCGAACCTTCAGGGGTTCGATCGGCAGAGTCTTTGTCCATTTTTGCAGAGCTTCATTAAGGCGCCGCTCGTCGGCTGGTGGGTAAAACGGTTGTTCTCCGTAGGCCATGGTCATCCGGACTTCTACATCAGCCGGTGGCATCCATTCTTCGGCCTCCGCGCGCGGCCGCCCCTCGCTGAATCGAACGATGCGGAGTGGAAAAGGCAGCGTGAAGTCGAGATCGACAGCTTCGTTCGGGGCCACTGGAACGGTGGAGACCGTCATGAGCGATACGGTCACGCCCTCGGCGAGAAGAGGCCTCGCGGTTGAGACTTGGAGGACCTTACCATCAGGGCTGACATCGAGGCTGTGAATACGGTTCGAGACGTGAAGCGTCGTCGCCTCGCGGTTTTCGACCTTTACGCTCCAACGGAACGGTTCGCCCTTGCGAATGGCATTTGTGCGGGACTGCGGCGTGCACCGTAGTTTCTGTTGCTTAGCCATTGCTTGTCCCTCCTCTGCCTATGATCCTGTGAATCATGTCTTCAGAGATACTCCTCATGACAAGCTTGTGCTCGAAATCAGCCGCACTCTCTTCGGACAGACGGACCGGGGTGACTTTGGCTTCACTGAGATTATCGAAGAACGCACGGCGAAGGGCCGCATTGTTAGTGAGATCAAGCAGCTTCACAATGTCGTTGAGAAGCGCCGTTGACTCCTGCGCCTGCGCAGAAGATTTCAGCGGCAACTGGCGAACCCACATCGCGTATTCGTTGTTAGCGCGCGATGCGAACTCTTTGGCTGCATCCGCGTCCTGGGGATCCGCGGGCAGGGCAAGGAACAAGCGCAAGGCAATCATCAGGGGGTGGACTAACACCGCTCGGACTAGTTGCGTCATGTGTGCGTTTTCACGCATCCGCTCGGCAATCGCCGGACTCAGGGTGTAATAGTACTTATAGAATTCATCGAAGAAGGTGCTGCCCCACTGTGTGGACCGCAAGACCAAGTCTCGGAACAGTCGTAGCTCATGAATCTCTGGGGCGATCTCGCTGCCGTATGCTGCGGTAGCGACGTAACAGTCACCCCCGCCGCCGCCACCTCCCGCCTTGCACGCGCCCTCGTGTGCGGTTCTCTGCGGCAGGCCGAGCACTCCGCGAAGCGCGTTCTCTTCCGGAATAGCCTGTCCCAACTCTGGGTTGCTTGCATTGAAGTCTCCGCGGCAATGGTGTAGCCCATGCCCGACGACCTCATGGTACAAAAGCACCGGCCCGGTCAGATCAATCTGACCGTTACCCGGACCTCGTGTCCAGTAACCATTCCCGTTGCACAACGTCACGTCCATCGCCACGCCGACAAGCGTCGTGAAAACCGGGTCGGCCGAAGGTACGTTCACCGCGACACCAGCCACATCGTCCATTGGTACACACACATTCCCGCCGCCAGCCGCTGGCACGCTGAGGCAGTCACCTGCTGTTAATCCATTGATTGAGACGAAGCAGTTGTTATCGGTAACGAGCTCTCGGAAGAGTGCACAGGGCTGACTAGCCCCCGGCGTCAAGGCCGGATATGTGACCTGAAGGAATGTGTTGTCTCCCGGAAAAGGTCCCGTGCCGAGATTATTGTCCGAGCAAAAGCCCAGCATGAATAACTGGATTTCATCTTCCCGCCCGTTTTTGAAGATTGCGACGGTCATTAAGATTCCGTCTCCCGTTGAGGATTGATCCTTTGGATCAAATGCGGCTTGACGTTACCTACGCAACGTCCCTGCGTTTCTGACCACCTCGCCCTTCGAGCGCAGCTCTAAGAACTGTTGATCGATCTCTGTGGTCAGGTGATAGTACTCTCTCATCCTGCGTTGGAGTGGCCCCCCGTAAATGTGTCTGCCTCGACATAACTGAGATACCAGCACGGCAATGTTGTTCAATGCGTCGTTTCCAAACCATTGACCCTCTCGGAGTCCCATATAAAGTAGCGATTGACGGCTGAATGACCCCTCTAGGCAAACTCACAAGAACCTTAAGTGTACCCATTACCTATGAGTAAAACGTTGCTTTCATTTCCTCTACCTTTGTCCTCAACGGGAAACGGGTCTGCATACTCGTTCACTCTGAATCGGCAGCTCCCTTGTATGGGACATCCTTACGTTGTTTCGCCAGGTTTCTTAGCAGTACTGTTTGTTCCTTGAGCTGCCTTAACAGCTCTTCGCAGCAGTCCTCTCGCGGCGGCCGCTCACCGTCTGCCGGTCTTCCATCGCCCGGCTGACCAGTTCCCGGCGGGTCCGGCACATGCCGCTGCAAGACGGGTTTGTCTCGCACAGCTTCGCGCACTACTTGGTTACCATCGCGACTGAGTCCGACTGTGCGGAACTTGAAGTGATAGATACCCGGCGCAAACGTCTGAGTGAACTGGCGCGCATACTCGCCGTCATCCTTGTCGCCGTCCGTATGCGCTCCATCATCCGCCAGCGTCAAATTGTAGGTTGTTCCGGCAGGGACGGTGGCCTCCACGGTTACCGTGCAGCCCTTGATCGGCAGGCCAGCCTCTGAGACGAGAGCCGTGAGTAGAATAGGCTCCCCGACGTAGACGGGTGCCGGCGTTACGAACGGAAACATGCGAAAGTCGCTGCCGACCCCGATAGCAATTCCGTACAGCAGAGGATCTTTGACATCGTGGTTGCAGTCTCTCGGCAAGAAACCGGGCTCGCGGGACTGTCTGACCGGGTTCCCACGGCAGACCGTACCCTTGTGGAGGATCACGACCTTCCACGTTCCGGCGTAGCGATCTGGCTCCTTCAAAGGCATTTTGAATTCGACGAGTCTTGCTTGGCTGGTAAACCCGGAGCGAAGCTGGAACCCAGGCGCAATCACAACCGGATCGATGATTTCACCCTTGGGCGAGACACAGAAGAACGGCAGCCGATTGCCTTGGAAATCGTAGATGACGACAATGGCGTCGACGTCTCCACGCAACACTTCGAATTCGATTTCGTGCGTATCTCCTGGCGCAATCCAGTTCATGGGGTCCAGGACGGGCTGTGTGCCGACGATATTCATAAAGATTTGCGTGTAGTACTTCTCCAACTGGAAGTATAGAGTGCCGTTTAAGTCCTGATCGACATACATGACCCGCTGCGGGTCGCCGGTGAGCGCATCCAGCTGAGAAGGATCGACCTCGCCCGGTTTGCCGACACCAATCGCATATCTATCTATATCTCCCGGCCAAGTGACGGCGCTCGTGTTTACCGTGTCTGTTACCACGGTCGCCGTGGGTGTGTACATCGTCCCACCCTTGATACTTAGCCATGTTCCTGGGGGTTCTTCGAACGCAGTATTTTCGATGCCGTCGGTGAGTACGACCACAGCTCGATTCAAAGGAGAAGGGTTACCAGGGTGAGGTTTCTGCACCTCGTGAATGCCCAGCATTGTGCCACCAGCAATTGCAGTGAGGCCTGTGGCGGGAGGGATGTCAGTCGATATTTGCTGGCGAATTTGGTCCTGGGTTGGAGAGCTTGTCGTGGAGACGCGCGTCATTGGGACCAGCACGTTTCGCTGATTGTTGAAGCGCGCCACCGCAACTCGGTCATCAAGGTTTGGCCGCAACAGCTCCACAAAGAGTTGGCTGGCCGCAATGGCCGCATCCATTTTCACCCGCGATCCAAGCGACTGATTCATGCTATCGGAACGATCCACGACGAGGGAGACGTCCACGGCAATGGGTGGGGTTATCTCGGCACTAAGCGGGAAGACCCAAGTCTTGGCCGCTGGAAAGTTGCTGGCGTTATGACCGCTCAGCGTCAAAGTCGCGTTGGCGATCTTTGGCGAGTCGCCGGCAAAGAAGGCAATGGCGACAATCGTTTCGCCTGATCCAACTGCCAGGTTACCGCAGGGACTTACGGGGTCAACGGAGTAGTTGCGTGTTGACGGCGGGTCGATGACGGAGCCGCCGGGGTCCGGCAGGCCAAACAGGGCGGCATCTGGTCCGCTTATCGCACCTTGGAAATTAAGTGGGCCGTCCCCGGGATTGCTAACCTTGAAGAATCTTACTGTGCGAAAGGCTTGTTGGATCTGGCCAAAGTTGATTGGCGTCGTAGGGGGAACCAAGATTTCGGCGTTGGCAATGCACCCTTCGCCCAGCAGGTTGATTGAGGTCGGGCTGCCGAGCGCGCTGTGACTCACCGAGAGTAAAGCCGAATGCGGTCCTTCAGACGGGGGAATGAACTGGACGCTAACGGGTAAGGATTGACCGCAGTTTAGGCTCGCTGAAAATGGCGGAACCGAAAAGCCATCAGCTGTCACGCCCGCCGAGCTGACCGTCATTGCCTTGCTACCGGTGTTCGTTATGGTGAGCGTCACATTTTGAGGCTGGCCCACCGGCTTCTTACCGAAATTTATGGTGGTCGCGCTAAAGCTTATCTTGAATGCGGCCGCCAGTGCCTGGCCTTTGCAAACGAGTTGGTTGTCGCCGTTGGCTGGCGACGTCGAAACCGGGATATTCTGGGGATTCCAGTTGCCGGTAGTCGCCGGGTTGAAGGCCACAGTCACGTCAACCTGTTCGTTAGGTGAGAGCGAGACCGGCAATGCTTTCGATGTCGATTGAATAGTAAACGGACCAATGCCCGAGATTGGATTGACCGTGAGGCAGTCTGTTCCGGTGTTCTTGATGGTGAATTGTTTCGTGGGCGCAGTAAACGGACAACCGCCGACAAACACATCCGCAAAGGTTTGCGAAGAAGGTGTGATGGTGCACTTACCCAGCGGCCGCGGACATACCTGCGTCTTGCTGACGCCGCCGGTCGAAAAGTGGATTTTGAGTTCTGTGGCCGTGGCCTCACCAACAGTCTGTCCGGTGGGAACGATGGGAGCTCCCAACGAACAGAGCACCGCCGCGTTATCGCTGCGGTAAATGGCTACGCTCGTATGCTCTGTTCCATTCTGACCATACGCGAGAAAAACGGTACCACTTCCGGCACTTTGATTAACAACGGGGAGGGCGATGGAAGTGGAACTGGCGCCTACGGTCAAGACAGGCACTTCAGTCATAGTGTCGAAGTTGATGAGAGAGACCCAACGCGTGCTGGACCCGGCACCGGTTTCCACGTCCAGGATGACTAAGAACTTGTTACCGAGAACCCCGTAAGAGAGGTTGCGATTAGGTCCCTTTGGGTGAAACACACTTTGCG
>JALZJF010000211.1 GCA_030859905.1 Acidobacteriota bacterium | reverse complement strand
AAATAAGACCGCTTGACCGCATCGCGGTCCATATAGAGCGCGATTTTATCGCACTCAGATCAGTCGGAGCTCTTCATTTTCAAATCACAAATACAACTCGTCGGTCTGAGGCTTTAGCCTCGCTAGTGTCTTTGCAACGATCGCGTCCACACCTAGTCATTGCAAGCTCCGGAATCAAGGGGATCTCCTCCGGGGAATTAACGCGCATGGTAAGTCAAACGGAGGATGGCCTACCTTTGGTTTTGGTGGGCGCCAAAGCATCGACGTTGAACCGCAGGCAAGCCGCGATGTCGGCGGGCGCCCTTGACTACTTTCAGCTTCCCGTCGAGATCGACTTACTCATTCTACGGATCGGACAAATAGTCGCCCAGAGACGGACGATGGATCGGCTTCGCTCGGAAGCGGATCTCGATTATTTGACGGGATTGGCCAATCGACGCCGCTTCCGCGTTGCGCTCAATCGCGAGGTTGAAAGATGGCGCCGTTACGGTGTACCGTGCGCACTACTTCTCCTGGACATCGACCACATGAAGACGATCAATGATCGTTTTGGACATCCGGCCGGCGACCTGGTTGTACGCCACGTCGCGAACACGCTCTCCGCAGTTTCGCGAGACAACGACACCGCAGCGCGTTTGGGTGGCGAGGAGTTTGTGCTGCTCCTCTCAAATATAGGGGAAGAAAAGGCTACCGCAGCCGCGGAACGATTGCGCGCCGTTTTGGCTGAACAAATCATACCCGGTGTAGGCAATATTAGTGTCAGCATTGGTGTGGCGGCCTGCCCAGCCCACGCAACTTCGGAACGCTTTCTTTATGCTGCCAGCGACGGGGCGCTCTACATGGCGAAGAATGAAGGACGCAATCGCGTTGCCGTCGCGCCTTTGGTGCAGGAAAAACTACCTGGGGTGTGACTCGCTCCCTTAATTCCCCTTTCGCTGGAGGCTGCGGAAAAACTAAGAAAGATCCACGAAAGCACACGAAGCGGCACGAAACATCTCTTAGTTCGCTTCATTCGTTAACTTTGCGGATCGTCCTATAGTTACCTCAAAATTATTGCAACCAGCCGAGAGAAGTACCTTTTAGTAGCGGGTAGTAGTGGCAATAGAAAACTCACAACCTGATGAAGGTGGCCACTGGGGCCCGTATGGGGGACGCTTTGTACCGGAAACCCTCGTGGCTCCTCTGGAAGAGCTGACCTCCGCCTACCTGGCGGCGCGTGAGGAAGATGATTTCCAGACTGAGTGCCGCGCCCTGCTCGCTGACTACTCAGGGCGGCCCACACCCCTCTATCATGCAAAGCGTTTAACAGAATACGCGGGTGGCGCTCAGATCTATCTAAAACGCGAAGACCTTTCGCACACCGGTTCTCATAAAATCAATAACGCTCTCGGCCAGATACTGCTGGCGCGACGAATGGGTAAACGACGTGTGATCGCCGAAACCGGGGCGGGACAGCACGGCGTTGCGACAGCCACTGTTTGCGCGTTGTTTGGTCTCGATTGCGTGGTTTACATGGGCGCCGAAGATATGAGGCGGCAGGCCTTGAATGTCTTTCGAATGGAGTTGTTGGGGGCGGAAGTACGAGAGGTGAATGCCGGCTCGCGAACGCTGAAAGATGCAATCAACGAAGCCTTGCGTGATTGGGTTACCAATGTCTCAGACACTTACTATCTGCTGGGCAGTGCGCTCGGACCTCATCCGTATCCTCTCATGGTCCGTGAATTCCAATCCGTGATTGGCCGTGAGGCTCGGTCGCAGGTTCTGAGTAAGACCGAACGGTTACCAAACTTACTTATTGCCTGCGTCGGCGGTGGATCGAATTCGATCGGCCTCTTTCATCCTTTTCTCGACGACAAAGTCCGAATGATCGGTGTCGAAGCCGGAGGACGCAGCAATGACCTGGGCCAGCACGCCGCGCGTTTCAACCAGGTAAGCGGTGGACGGCCAGGAGTTTTGCAGGGCACACTTAGCTATGTTCTGCAGGATCGAGGAGGACAGATTGCCCGCACGCATTCTGTTTCTGCGGGACTCGACTATCCTTCGATCGGACCTGAACACGCTTTTTTGCACGACTCAGGCAGGGTTGAATATGTCTGCGCGTCGGATGGCGCTGCCTTGGAAGCCTTTCAAACGCTCTCGAAGTTAGAAGGGATTATTCCTGCACTCGAATCGGCGCACGCGGTCGCTCATGCAATCAAAGTCGCCCGAGAAATGTCGCCTGATGAGATCATCATTATCAATCTCTCCGGCCGCGGAGATAAAGATATTGATACTGTCAGCACTAGTCTTGAGTCGGACGTTGATTAGCCGGTTGCTGAATGAAGTGGTGAACAGAGTCCAGGAACAAACGATCCACGAAATGACACGAAATAACTCTAACTAAGGCATCCATTTCGTGTAGTTAGTGTAGTTTCGTGGATCGTGTTTGTTTTTCAGCAGGCCTCTTAGAACTTTCACCGTTACTCTGGATTAGAGTGCGCATTGTGAATCGGAGTCTGTATTGAGTCGCATCGGGGATGTATTCGCCAAGCTCAAGCGGGAAGGGAAGAAGGGCTTTATTCCCTTTATAGTGGCAGGTGATCCTGATCTGGAAACGACCGTGGAGCTCTTGGTCGAACTGGCTAATTCAGGCGCTACGTTAATTGAGCTTGGCATGCCTTTCAGCGACCCGATGGCCGATGGGCCGGTGATCCAGCGAGCTTCGGAGCGCGCGTTGCAGCATGGCTTCGGGTTAGCGGCGGTGCTGGAAACGGTGGCCAGAGCGCGGCGGAGAACGAATGTCCCCATCGTTCTTTATAGCTACTACAACCCACTGATGCAATATGGGGTGGCGAATCTCCTCCGTGACGCAAAGGAAGCTGGGATTGACGGCGTCCTGGTTACCGATCTACCCCTCGAGGAATCGGAGAATTTTGGAAACGCGCTCGCGGCTAGGGAACTTGACCTGATTTTTCTCGTGGCGCCCACCTCTACCGACATGCGCTTGCGGGCGATTGCTGAAAGGGCGACCGGTTTTATCTATGCTGTATCACGCGCGGGGGTCACTGGCGAGCAAGCCGATGTCAGCGCCGCAGCGGAACATCTGGTTAGTCGCGTGCGGCAATGCTGTGATCTGCCGGTTGCAGTTGGTTTCGGGATCTCGAGTGTGGAACAAGTGGCAAAAACCTGGGCATATGCGGATGCGGCAGTGGTGGGATCGGCTATTGTCGCTGAGATTGAGAGAGGCGCCGGCGCGCCGGACATCGTGCAACGAGTGGGTAACTTCACCCGTCGTCTAGTTTTATAGTTATGAGCCATCGCCGGTTTAATAACGCAATGAGCAGTGCCGACAGAAAGAGAATGCGTATTCAGGGTGGGGAATCCGTCATCCTCGTCCTCCATAGTCCCCGGGAAAAATGTTGGGGAATACTCGACGAGGTCACTGCTGCTGGGGTATTCTTGCGCGGTCTCGATTTGAATGCTTTTGATGATTGGGTTAGGGCCGTCGCGCATGACGAACCGTTTATGGGCCTTAGCGATCTGTTTTTCCCGATGTGGCGTGTTGAGCGCCTTTCGCGCGACGAGGCTGCGGGCGGAATCCCTTCCCTTTACGAACAAGTCGAGCAGCGTACGGGTCGCTCGGTTCAAGAGTTAATTGACAACAGTCAGGGTCGCTTGAACTGATCCACTATTGGAAATTGCGTGCCGCCTCACCGACAGACTGGCGCAGAGAGGGCTGCCGTAGCACGCCTGTTATTTTCCACTCACCCTCCGGGGAATTATTACTGTTGCAAGTGTGAAACACTGTTCCATTCTCGCGTCAGGTGTGTTATGCTCACGCTCCTTCGGGGGAGAGTTGACATGACTGGGAGAAAAGGAGCGGAAGAAAGCGATGTATGTCATGGCTGATGATCGAATAAGCGTGGATCGCGGCAAGGCAGTTGAAGCCGCGCTCTTGAACATTGAAAAGAGGTTTGGTAAAGGCTCAATAATGCGGCTTGGTGAACGCGAAGTATCCGATGTGCCGGCGATTTCGACCACCTCCCTGAGTCTGGATATTGCGGTCGGTGTTGGTGGCGTGCCCCGAGGTCGCATTATCGAAATTTATGGCCCGGAGAGTTCCGGTAAGACCACTCTCGCTCTGCACATCGTGGCTGAGGCCCAGAAAGCCGGAGGGGTAGCCGCTTACATCGATGCTGAACACGCAATGGATGCTGACTACTCAGGCAAGGTCGGTGTAGATGTGGATCAGCTTCTAATCTCACAACCCGATTCCGGTGAGCAAGCGCTCGAGATTGCGGAAGCCCTGGTGCGTTCAAATGGGGTTGATGTGATCGTCATCGATTCCGTCGCCGCACTCGTGCCTCGCGCTGAACTCGACGGGGAGATGGGGGATTCGCTGCCGGGACTGCAAGCGCGGCTGATGTCGCAAGCGTTGCGCAAACTGACGGCGATCGTTTCGCAGTCGAACACCTGCTTCATCTTTATCAATCAGATTCGCGAGAAGATCGGCGTGATGTTTGGCAATCCCGAAACCACCAGCGGTGGCCGGGCGCTGAAGTTCTACTCCTCTGTGAGGCTTGATATCAGACGCATTGGCGCACTCAAGGATGGAGACCGTGTGGTTGGCAACCGCACAAAAGTAAAAGTCGTCAAGAATAAAGTTGCGCCGCCCTTCCGGGAGTGCGAATTCGACATCATGTATGGAGAAGGCATTTCGCGAGAAGGCGACGTGCTCGACCTGGGGGCAGCCCAGCGAGTGGTTGAAAAGAGCGGCGCCTGGTTTTCTTACAAGGGTGATCGCCTCGGACAGGGTAGGGAAAACGCGAAGCAGTCATTGAAAGAGAATCCGGAGCTGCTGAGAAAGATCGAAAGAGAAGTTAAGGTCAAGCTTGGTATGCCTGTACGCGAGGAGAAGGCCGAACCGGCCAACGACAGCGCCAAGGCTGCAGCGGCGGATAAGAAGTAGTTGCCAGGTGCCGGGTGCCGGGTGCCGGGTGTCGGGTGTCGGGTGTCGGGTGTCGGGTATTGGGTATCGGCTGCCGGGTCCCGGACGGCGAGGAATCAATGCATCTGGCATCCGGCATCCGGCACCCGACACCCGACACCTGACACCCGGCACCCGCTTTTCAATGAACGAATCGATTCTGATCAAAGGCGGCACAGTCGTAACGATGGATGATCAGGATTCCATCGTCAGCGGTGATCTGTTTATCAGCGGCCGATATATCCAAGGTATTGCCGCGGGCACTAGCGGAGGGGCCGACGTTGTGATTGACGCGCGGGGTTGCGTGGTCCTTCCGGGCTTTGTTCAGACCCATATCCATCTTTGTCAGACCTTGTTCCGCGGCGCCGCAGACGACCTGAGTCTGATCGAGTGGCTGAAAAACCGCATTTGGCCCATGGAAGCTGCCCACTCGGCAGCCTCCTTGCGAGCGTCGGCGCGTCTCGGCATAGCTGAATTGATCAAGGGTGGCACGACCTGCGCGCTAACAATGGAAACAGTCAACCACACTGAAGCGGTCTTCAAGGTTGTTGAGGAGTCGGGCTACCGGGCGACAGTTGGCAAGTGCATGATGGACAAGGGTGATGAAGTGCCCGACGCGTTGCACGAAGATACCGATGTCTCGGTGGAAGAATCGCTCGTCTTGCTTGAAAAGTGGCACGGCAAGGCAGATGGGCGCATTCGCTATTGCTTTGCGCCCCGCTTTGCTGTCAGTTGCACTCCTGGCCTGCTTTCGAGGGTCGCGCGTCTGGCGCTTGAGCGCGGAGTCATGGTTCACACGCACGCTTCCGAGAACCGGCATGAGTGTGAGCTGGTGGAACAGGCAACCGGCCTGCGCAACATTACCTATCTCGATTCACTCGGCTTGATCGGCCGGCACGTGGCCCTCGCGCATTGCATTCACGTCAATGATGACGAGATCGCTATCTTGAAACGAACGAACACAAATGTGGCGCACTGTCCTTCGTCCAACCTGAAACTTGGATCAGGTATTGCGCCCGTGAAGAGGATGCTGGAAGAGGGTATTTCGGTATCCCTCGGAGCCGATGGCGCAGCCTGCAACAATCGTCTGGACATGTTTACCGAGATGCGCACTGCCGCACTGCTGCAGAAAGCATCACACGGTCCCGAGGTACTTCCGGCGAGACGAGCGTTGCGCATGGCGACGATCGACGGCGCCCGGGCGCTTGGTCTGGGAGAAGAGATTGGCAGCCTCGAGGTTGGCAAACGTGCCGACCTGATCGTAGTGAGGATGAATTCGCTGCATTCCGCGCCTTATCCAACCGACCTTGCTTCGGCAATTACCTATTCCGCGCAGGCATCAGATGTTGAGACGGTGGTTATCGACGGTCAGTTGGTGATGCTCGAGGGGAAACTCCTGACGGTCGACGAGCAGAATGTCGTAAAGGAGGCAAACCGCGAAGCTGAATTGTTGATGAACAGAGCGGTGCTGGTAGGCCACTAGTAAATCGCGCTGTTTTTTGTGGGATATCTGGACCAGAGTGTGTGAGAAACGTCAGGTTAAAAATGGCTGTGCCAGCTCGGAGGTAGCGACTGCGGGGGGCGCGATCGGCGGCCGAGCTGGCACTGGCGGGCACTATCAACTTTGAATCGGATGGATCGTCTTGCGACTGGCTCACGTTTGGGCGCTTGCCCCACCCTCAACGCGTGGGATTATACACCTCTTCACAAACCAGTCAATGACTTTTTGTGATGATTCAAACAAATCCTGACGGGGAGGCCAAAGTTTGACAGTTCTTTGAGGAACTCCCTATACTCCCGGTCTTTCCTATACGACTGGCCAGGTAGCTCAGTTGGTAGAGCGCGGCCCTGAAAAGGCCGGCGTCGGCGGTTCGAT
>JALZJF010000061.1 GCA_030859905.1 Acidobacteriota bacterium | reverse complement strand
GTCGTCGCCAGATCCGCATGCCCGAGCAATTCCTGAATCGTGCGGATGTCATAGCCCGCTTCCAACAGGTGCGTGGCGAATGAATGGCGGAAGGTGTGGCAACTCGCACGTTTCATGATACCCGTCTGCCCGATCGCTCGCGCAACCACACGCTGGAATCTATCCTCGGAACTGTGGTGTCGCCGCGTCACGCCCGTTCGCGGATCTTTCGAGAGCTTGGTGGAGGGGAAGACATACTGCCATACCCAATCAGTAGCGGCTGACGGGTATTTGCGCTCAAGAGCGTAGGGAAGGTACACCGCTCCGCAACCAGCATCGAATTTCCGTAGACAGAAAATAATGGAACTATCTACCGAGATAGACGTAATTACAATTATGACTGAAATCTCATTTTGGTCATAAGTCATAAGCATTATGAGAGCTATTGCTGTTCGTGAAGACATTCGAGACTTAATACTCGATGCTGCCGACCGCTTGCTGGAGCGTTATGGCTATCGGAAGATGACGATGGACGACCTTGCACAGGAGGTCGGCATTGGCAAGGGTACGATCTACTTACACTTTTCGGGTAAGGAAGAGGTTGCGCTCTGCCGTATTGATCGCGTCATTGAGCGGTTGAAGGAGCAACTATGGGTTATCGCTCGTAGCGGTCGGCCACCGGCTGAGTGCGTGCGACAGATGTTGCTTCTGCGTGTGCTCTACCGCTTCGATAATGTGCAGCGCTATCGGGAAAGCCTGAGCGAAATATTTGCAACGATCAGACCTGCATTATTCGCGCGCCGTGAGCGGCATTTCGACGAAGAGGCGCGGATTTTCGCTGAAGTCCTCAAGGAAGGGCGACGTGCGGGCGTGTTCGTTTTCAAAGACGCTCTCGTAATCGCGCACACGCTCCTTCTGGCGACGAACTCATTGCTCCCCTACAGCCTCAGCCCGCGCGAACTCGGAAAGCGTGAGTTTGTCGAAGAGCAGACCGCACGCATCGCAGACATACTGCTAAAAGGTTTGCTCCGGCGATAACTCGATTTAATTAAGGAGAACATGGACAACGATGAGAAACAATAACTTCTGCAAACTGGCGGTGATCGTCGCTTGTATCAGTTTAATTTGCAACAATGGGTACGGACAGACTACGCCGCAAGGCGAGCGACGAATGCGCGAGATGCCGCCTCCAACCGTTCGCTTTCCCGCCGGGAGGACGTTTGTTGAAGCGCCGTTCGAGACCGACCGTAATCACATCATCATACCCGTCAGCATCAATAACTCACGCCCGCTCCGCTTTGTTCTCGACACCGGCGCACAAGGAGCGATCCTTTACAATTCGGCCATCGCCGACTCGCTTAACCTTAACATTGTCGGACAGATGCCAGTGCGCGGAGCCGGAAGCGGGCCGAGTAGAACAGTCTCTGTGGCGGGCGGCGTGACGTTCAACATCGCCGGTCTGGAGCTATCGGGAGGCAGGATGGCCGTGCCCCCGCCGCAATCCCCCGAATCATCATCGCGGCCATTTATGACGGGTCGTGATGGCGTCATCGGTCGCCCGGTGTTTGCGAGTGCGGTCGTCGAAATTGATTGGGAGCGACGGGTCGTCAAATTTCATGATCCCGCTCGATACACAGATTCCGGCAATGGTACGGTTCTGCCTCTGACGTTTGATGAAGGCGGCAGACCTTACACAATGGCGACAGTCGTCACGACCGGGGACACTTCTGTTCCGGTTAGGCTTGTAGTTGACACCGGGGCAAGTTCTGCGTTGTCGCTCGATGTCGGGTCGCATCCGAATATTCGGCTACCCGAAGGAGCAGTACAGACCGTGCTGGGTAGGGGCGGCAATGGAGAAATTACAGGTCATCTCGGACGGGTGCAAAGCCTTCAACTAGGAGGTTATGTAGTCAGAAACATAGTCACAGATTTTCCCGACGAATCGCAGGGCACGGCGGGCATCGGCGGGCGACAGGGAAGACTCGGAGCAGGCGTGTTGAGAAGGTTTAAGGGTATTTATGACTATTCTCGCGCACGGATGACGCTTGAGCCGAACCGTTTCTTGAATGAGCCGTTTGAGACACCGCAAATTCTGCGGCAGTCTGCCGCCGTCGGTCAAGCGGTAAGCCAGCAACAGGAGCAATCGGTCAGTCAAGCCGAGCGAGAGGTACGTCGGTTGGAACGCGAATGGCTCGATGCTTACGAGCGACGAGACGTTGAAGCGATGAATCGAATCGTGGCTGATGATTTTACGATCACGCACGCCAACGGCACGGTGCAGACTAAAGCCGAAATCATGGTAGACCTCCGAGCATCGCGTGAATCTGCACGCCCGTCTTCCACGTTCTCCACTGAAGACGTTCGGGCGCGCGTTTACGGAGATGCAGTCGTCCTCACCGGGCGTTTGACACAGCGTATGGAGCGTGACGGGCAGATGAGAATGATGCAAGCGCGCTACACCGACACTTATGTGAGACGGCAAGGGCGTTGGCAGGTTGTCGCTTCGCAGCTAACGCGCATCCAGCAATAAGCACGACGTATCTTGATTACCTCTACGCGCCGCCCAACAAGTCATTCGAGCGGACTGCCCGCCGGCTTGCCTGTCATCAAAGTTGTGTGTTTTCTTTGAGGCTGTCGCTTGCGGGCGGGCAGCCGCTCAATTCCAGCGTTCTGCGCTTGCGGTGAATTATCTTGGCTTTCTAACCCCAACTGTTCTCGAAGTGAAATTGATATGAGGTTCCAACGTGGAAAGTCTCACCCATCCAAAAGAAAGTCTCCCGGGAAATTTGACCTTGCCTCGACGATGGAAATTGATAAATTCGAGAGCATCGCTCCGGATTTCTTCGAGAGAGTTTTGGACATGGATCGTGATGATTGCCTAATCACCGATGAATCTAGCTTGTGGGATTTTCACGGCGAAAGGTCGAATGACCCTTTCTATTCCAGAATCTTGGAGGTGTATGGCATCGATGTCTCGGACGTGGAAAAAGGAAACCTTGCGAAGATTTTCAAGCGAATCATGGATGCCAAGCAGGCTGAAGACTGATTAGCAAGTGTTGAAGTATACCTTGGACGCCGCGCAGAACAAGCGCTTGCAGCTGACGCCTCGATAGCATGCTTCTCAAACATTCTTATTACAGCGAAGGGTGAATGCTCTCGCTCGGCGCAGCTGAAGCGCGGCGTTATACAGCTTTCCTTATGAGAGCGGACAAATTAATTGCGATATTCATGGTGGCATGCAACCTCATCATGGTTGCATCTGCCCAACGCAGGCGAACTCATACGGTTGAGCGAGATGTTCGTATCCGAAAACATCACCCGACTGTTTACATCACGTTTGAGGGATTTGGTAAGGTCGGTAATTCCTGGGAAGCAAATACGCTTAAAACTAAGGAGGCTGGGAAGTCTCGAGAAGAGGGGCAATATATTTGGCTACGGCTTCACAATAACACCCGTTGGGTGATTTACTTTCCAACCATAGACCTCTTCGGCACGCTTGGAGGTGTTACAGTAAAACACCCTCGTTACCAAGTTGAAGAACGAAACGGGACACGCGCACCTGTCAATCAAGCAGATAAAGGTTATTCGACTTCCCTTCGACCCGGATACTCTGCCTTCTTTCCCGTCTTAAGGGAGCATCTCTCAGATGGGAGAAAGATCTATATTAATTTCGGGTATCAGTGGGAGTATGACAATGTACTAAGTCCGCTTGTCGAGCCTATTCACAGAGTGGAATTTGGTAGCGATAAACTTCCCAAAGATGCTCGCTAAGTATTGCGGCGCTGTATAACAAAGCCTTGCAGCTGACGGCGCGACAGCATGCTCCTCAAGTAATCTCGTTCCGCTCAGCTTGAATGCTGATCGCGCGCCGCAGCTGAAGGCCAGCGTTATGTTGCTGTTATGTGCTATGCCGCCAAATGTGAAGAGATTTGTTGGTGGAGTTTCAACGCGAGTTCGACGTATCAAGCTGGGCCATCAATTGCTGCCCGTCAGACGGGGGCAACATCTGTCCGTCGCGTTGATACGTCGAACTCGCGTTTGCTCGCCATTTACTCAAGGCGCGTGCCTGTCGCGGTGCCGCAGACGGTGAAGATGACGGTGCCGTTGGCGTCGAGGACCTCGAGGGTGTTGGTAACGTTTAACTCGTCGCCGCCCCT
Source organism: Acidobacteriota bacterium (assembly GCA_030859905.1). Taxonomy (GTDB): domain Bacteria; phylum Acidobacteriota; class Blastocatellia; order Pyrinomonadales; family Pyrinomonadaceae; genus PSRF01. The sequence continues at coordinate 2,532 of JALZJF010000061.1, read as the reverse complement.
GCTGAGGTTAATGTCCTGCGTGACCCTCGTCGTCCCGGCGAAACTGCCGTCCGGGTTAAAGCGGAAGAACATGAACGTGGCGGCGTAGTTCCGCCCGCCCTTGTCGTGCCAGACTCCTTGGCCGGTGCTGCGGACCGCGCCGCTGACGGCGCTGCTGGTTTCCAGTAACGTTCCCCCACGAACGTATGTAATTAGCAATTGGACGCTTCTGCTGGGGATGGGGTCGCCGGTTTGACAATTACGGCCTGTGAATTGCAGAAGCCACGTGCCTTCCAGTCTTCTGGCTCGCGCGGAACGCTCCGACGACTCCTGTGACTGGGTCTTTTCCGCATCCTGCGGCTGATGCGCTCTCGCATCCTGCCCCGAGACCGGAATCTGTGAAATTGTGAGCGCGAGCAGGATCGCCAGCGCCACGCCACTCATTGTTTTCAGCATTGTCTTTCTCATTTTTTTCTCCTCATTTCGGTTTTAGAATGTGTGCCGAACTGTTCAGCCCGGCCTCAAGCGCGGCGATTTTCCGTCAAAATCGTTATGAAAATCTTTAGAATGTTGGTGAAAGTATTATGAAGTTTCTGAAAGCGAGAGATGAACGAGCCACAAGCGCACATTTTTGAGTTTGGCGACTTTCGCGTGGACACTGCCAAGCGACTGCTTTTAGGGCGCGACGGCGAACCGATACCGCTGACGCCCAAAGTCTTTCAGACCTTGCTGTACTTGGTGCGGCATGGCGGCAGAGTGATTGATAAAGATGAGTTGATGGAGGCCATCTGGCCGGACACCGCCGTCGAGGAAAACAATCTTAATCAGAACATCTCCACGCTGCGGCGCGTGCTGGGCGAGAGCAGAGGCGAGCATCGCTACATTGCGACCGTCTCGGGGCGCGGCTTTCGTTTCATCCCAGAGGTGAGAACGCGCACAGTTGAAGATGCCGAGCGTGAGGCGACCGAAGGAACTGAACGCCAGCCGGATGAGGGAAAACCTGTCGTCACAGACATCAGCGCCGCGCCTCAATCCAATCGTCGCCCCGAAAAACAACAGCGCGCTCTGTGGCTCGCGCTGTTGGCGGGCGTTGTTCTTTTAGGACTCGGCAGCACGGCTTTTTATTTTTGGCGCACGTCGGTGAAGCCCGCTTCCGTGTCGTCAATCAAAACCATTGCCGTGCTGCCGTTTAAGCCTTTAGTGGCGGAACATCGTGATGAGTCCTTGGAGATGGGAATGGCTGACACTCTGATCGCCAGACTCAGCCACAGTCGGGAAATCGTGGTGCGTCCGCTTGGTTCTGTCCGCAAGTACGGCGATTTGCAGCAAGACCTTCTGGTTGCCGGGCGCGAGTTGAATGTCGAATCGGTCTTGGACGGCAGCATTCAAAGATGGGGCGACCACGTCCGCGTCAATGTGCGGCTGGTCAGCGTCGCGGACGGCGCATCGTTGTGGACAGGGACGTTCGATGAAAAATTCACGGATATTTTTGCCGTTCAGGATGCCATCTCGGAGAAAGTTGCGAAAGCGTTGGCGCTCGAATTGAGCGGCGAGGAACGAAAGCGGTTGACTAAACGCTACACGGAAAATGCCGAGGCTTACGAGTTGTACTTAAAGGGGCGTTACTACTGGGGCAAAATAACCACGCCGGAAGCCCAAAAGAGCCTTCAGTTTTTTCAACAGGCGATTACCCTTGACCCTGACTACGCGCTGGCTTATGCGGGTTTGTCGGACGTTTATCGCACTTTGCCAATCACTCACGGCGTGTCGTCCAAAGACGCTTTCCCGCAAGCTAAAGCGGCAGCGATGAAGGCTCTGGAAATTGACGAATCGCTCGCCGAAGCGCATGTTTCGTTGGGCTTTATCAAATTCTGGTTTGATTGGGATTGGGACGGCGCGGAAAGAGAATTCAAGCGAGCCATCGAACTCAACCCGGATGAGGCGTATGCCCACTTCTCCTACGCTCACTTGTTGTCGAACTTGGGGCGGCACAACGAAGCACTCGCCGAAGCTAAACGCGCCAGAGAACTTGACCCGCTTTCGCTAAGAATTAGCGGATTCGAAGCGATGTTTCTTTTCCACGCCGGGCGCTCCGACGAGGCGATAGCAAGAGTACAAAAGACGTTTGAGATTGATCCGAATTTTTGGGGGGCACACCTCGGGTTGGGAAGAATATACCTAGAGAAGCAAATGTACGCCGAAGCCCTCGCCGCCTTGAATAAGGCAAAGAAATCATCCAACAGCCATACCGAACCGATTACACAAATTGGTTATGCACAGGCTGTGTCCGGCCAACGCGAACAAGCGCGGGCTACGCTGGAAGAATTGAAACAGTTGTCAATCAAAAAGTACGTTCCCGCCTATAACTTCGCCATGATTTACAACGGCTTGGGCGAGCGGGACGAGGCGTTGAAGTGGTTAGAGAAATCGTATCAGGAACGAGAATGGCAACTGACATTCATTAAGGTTGATACGAGGTGGAATGAGTTTCGCTCAGACCCTCGCTTCGCGGCTCTCATCAAACGCATGAATCTTGAGTAGCCGAAAGGGAGG
>JALZJF010000112.1 GCA_030859905.1 Acidobacteriota bacterium | reverse complement strand
ATGTCCATCGAGATCGAAAAAAAGTATCGCCTCACAAAAAAGCAACATGAATCTGCGCGCCGCCGCCTTCCTGAAATTGGCGCCACATTGCAGAGCGAGGAATTCGAGGAGAACACTCTGTACGGTGGGAAGGGTCTGGAAGTGAGCCGAAGCGTATTGCGCCTGCGACGCGTTGCTGATCGCGCCATCTTAACCTACAAGAAAAGCCTTCCTGCTGCTTCTTCAATCAAGCATCAACGCGAAGATGAGACCCAGGTTGACGATCCTGAAGCTCTCAACAGCATTCTGGCGGCTCTTGGCTTCAAGCCCGCGCTGATTTACGAAAAGCGGCGGGAGACGTGGGTGTTGGGGAAGGCCGAAATCGTCATTGATGAACTTCCGTTTGGACTGTTCATGGAGATAGAAGGGAAGGAGCGCGACATACGCGCTATTGAAACCAAACTCGCAGTTAAGAATCTGAAAGCCGAGAACCTAACCTATCCTCAACTAACACTCGAAAACGGAAAGAAGTCCGGCGGGATCATTGAAGCCCGGTTCAAACGCGCTCGAACTAACTAAGGTCCTCTCTTCGTGTCCGTTCGCGTGATTTCGTGGATCGTTCTTAGTTTTTCATCTGCATTTCTACATTACCCGGTTGCTCGTCGTGTGCGCTCCCCGCGCCGAGCACAAAAAAAGCGGCCTCGCTCACAGGCAGCGAGGCCGCTTTGCTTTCTGGTTCAGTAAAGACTACATCCCCATTCCGCTCATGCCGCCCATACCACCCGGCATTGCGGGGCTGCCCTTATCGTCTTCGGGAAGCTCTGAAACCATTGCTTCCGTGGTCAGCATCAGGCCGGCAATCGAGGCTGCGTTCTGCAGCGCCGTGCGGGTCACCTTAGTCGGGTCAATAACACCGGCCTTCACCAGGTCCTCGTATTCCTCGGTCTGCGCGTTAAACCCGAAGTTTTCATTCTTCTCGGAACGAACACGCTCGACCACGACAGCGCCTTCTTTGCCGGCGTTTTGCACGATCTGGCGTAAAGGCTCCTCGAGAGAGCGGCGCACGATGTTGACGCCGATTTGCTCGTCAGGATCGCCTTCACCGTCTTTATAGATTTGGAACTTTTCGAGCGCTTTTGCAGCTCGGACCAGCGAAACGCCGCCGCCCGGCACGATTCCTTCTTCGACCGCAGCGCGAGTCGCATGCATGGCATCCTCTACGCGCGCCTTTTTCTCTTTCATCTCAGTCTCAGTGGCCGCACCGACCTTGATAACGGCAACGCCGCCAATCAGCTTCGCCAGCCGCTCCTGCAATTTCTCGCGGTCATAGTCGGAGCTTGTGTCCTCGATTTGGGAGCGCAGCGTTTTCACGCGGCCCTGCATTTCACTCTGCTTGCCCGCGCCATCAACGATGGTGGTGTTGTCCTTGTCAATCGTGATTTTCTTGGCGCGGCCCAGATCATCAAGCTTGACGTTCTCCAGCTTGATTCCGAGGTCCTCACTGATAACCTTGCCGTCCGTCATGATCGCGATGTCCTCGAGCATGGCCTTGCGACGATCACCGAAACCAGGGGCTTTCACCGCGGCGATGTTCAGCGTGCCACGGAGCTTGTTCACCACTAGCGTGGCCAGCGCCTCGCCTTCAACATCCTCGGCGATGATGAGCATCGGCTTGCCCATTTTGGCAACCTGCTCCAGCAGCGGCAGCAGATCCTTCATTGAGCCGATCTTCTTTTCGTGAATGAGAATCAACGGATTCTCCAATGTCGCTTCCATCCGCTCAGGATCGGTGACGAAGTAGGGGCTGAGGTATCCGCGGTCAAACTGCATGCCCTCGACGACCTCGAGCGATGTCTCCATTGTCTTCGACTCTTCGACGGTGATAACGCCGTCTTTACCGACCTTGTTCATGGCTTCCGCGATGATATTTCCAATCGTCGGATCGCCATTGGCGGAAACTGTTCCTACCTGCGCAATCATGTCGCCTTTGACAGGCTTGGAAAGGCGTTTGATCTCTTCCACCGCGCGCTCGACAGCCTTGTCGATACCGCGCTTGAGAGCCATTGGGTTAGCCCCGGCAGCTACTGTCTTTACGCCCTCACGAAAAATCGCCTGGGCGAGAACTGTAGCGGTGGTTGTTCCGTCGCCAGCTACATCGGAAGTTTTGGAAGCAACTTCTCGAACCATCTGGGCGCCCATATTCTCGAGGGCATCCTTCAGTTCAATTTCTTTTGCGACGGTCACCCCATCTTTGGTAATGGTGGGCGAGCCAAACTTCTTGTCAATTACGACGTTGCGGCCTTTGGGGCCGAGCGTGATTTTCACAGCGTCGGCGAGTTGGTTGATTCCGCGCAAAATCGCCGCGCGCGACTCCTCGCCATGAATTACTTGCTTTGCCATCTATCTTTTTCTCCTGCTAAATGTTGAAAGTTGGTCAAATAAGAAAGGCTGAATTCCCTGACTATTTGCCGCTCTTTTTGCCGGTTCCGCTTGCCGCTCCGGCGCGTTCGATGATGCCCAGAATCTCGTCCTCGCGCATGATCATGAGCTCTTCTCCATCGATCTTGATCTCTGAACCGCTGTACTTGCCGAACAAGACCCGGTCTCCCTTTTTGACGTCCAGAGTCTGTCTGGTGCCATCGTCCTTGTATTTGCCATCACCTGCTGCCACTACTTCACCTTCCTGGGGTTTTTCCTTGGCGGTGTCGGGAATGATGATGCCGCCGCGAACCTGTTCACCCTCTTCAATTCGGCGCACGATCACGCGGTCGTGAAGAGGTTTAATTTTCGTTGCCATAGTCTTTTTTCTCCTTCTAGATTATCTCTGAAAATCTTGCGGGTTGGTTTAAGAGCGTGTCCACTCTAGTTATTAGCACTCACCGTGGATGAGTGCCAAGAATAATGCCTCTTTAAGCCCATTGTCAACCTCGGTTGGCGAGTCAGTGTACGGACGGTCAGCGCGAGGAGCGGTTGCCGGGACGGGTCAGAATCCGCGCGTTTTTGTGGTAAGCCGTGACGCGTTTGGAGAGGGTATTGCGGTGAATACCCAGAACTTTAGCGGTATTTGAGAGATGTTTCTTATGCCTTGCGAGCGCCTTCTCGATGTAGAGTCTCTCGAATTCAGCAACAGCTTCGTCCAGCAATATCTGGCCGTCCAGCATTTCCTCAATCAGGGCTTCCAGTTTGGTGCGCATCTGCACGGGGACCGGTTAGCAACTAACTAAATCCGAAGAGCAACTCCGGCTATTAGAGATACCTTCCAGTAATGAGCTTGTACGCTTCGAGGTAGCGCCCTGTGGTTGCCTCGGCTACCTCCGCAGGTATGCCTGGAGCGGGGGGCTTCTTATCCCAACCGAGACTCTCGAGATAATCTCGCACGAATTGCTTATCGAATGATTGCTGAGATTTTCCTGGCAGGTACGACTCCAATGGCCAGAAACGTGAAGAATCGGGAGTAAGTGCTTCGTCGATAAGAATTACTTGACCGTCCCTGCCGCGCCCGAACTCAAACTTGGTATCTGCGATTATTATTCCGTTACCACGCGCATACTGGCGGGCTTCCTGGTAGAGCTTCAGTGAAGTGTCACGGAGAAATTCAGTGGTCTCCTGCCCGAGCAACTCGCGCACCTGCGCCTCGCTGATGTTTTCATCGTGACCTTCTGCGGCCTTAGTTGCAGGTGTGAAAATGGGTTCGGGCAGTTCTGCCGACTCCTGCAGGTCTGGGGGGAGTTTATGCCCACAAACCTCTCCCGTTCTTAAATAGTCCTTCCATCCAGATCCGGATAGATATCCCCTGACGACGCATTCCACGGGAAACACCTCGGCGCGCTTGACTAACATTGAACGACCATTCAGTTCGTCGGAGTGTCGGCGAACCACATCCGGCATGCGTCCCACGTCAGTAGCCACCATGTGGTTAGGCACAATGTGACCAAGTTTTTCAAACCAAAATCGCGAGAGCGCGATCAGCACTTCGCCTTTGCGCCGGATCGGCGTAGGCAGAACACTATCGAATGCGGAAATCCGATCCGTGGCTACGATCAATAGATGTTCGTCGTCAACTGCGTATACATCGCGGACCTTTCCCCTGCGTTCTAACTTCAGATCGGAAAAAGATGTTAGCAGTAGAGTGGCGGCACCCATCATTGCGGTTGGCTCGAGTTAATCAGTTTGAGTTAAGTGCGTATTAGGGGCGAGCCGGATTTTGCTCGCGCAGAAAACCTTTGTCAAGCTAAGCAGAGATTTATGTTGAACGATCTAAATGTTGAGTGCTGAACGCAGTCGTTTGATCTGCGCAGCATGGTTGTGGGCGTGCTCGGCATAGATCGTCAACCAGGTTTCTGCAGTGTAGCGTCCACTCTCTGTATGTTCACCTTCGCGTTGCCAGTCGTCGTCAGACATGAGCGCTAGCACTTGAGCGGTCGTCGCCCGCGCAGCCCGAAATGCGTCGAGCGCCGGACCGGGGTCCCGCTTGTTGTATTTTAGATGAGTGGCGAATTGATCTTGATCGTAACCTTGAATTACCGGCCGGTCTTCGACCAGCAATTTTCGCAGCCTATGCGCTGAAGCGCTTTCGCTGTCTGCCAGGTGATGAATTATCTCGCAAGCGGTCCATTTGCCCGGTAAGGGGCGAGCCGTCAGCAACTCGGCGGGAAAATCCTTCAGAGCGTCAGACACTTCAATATATCCTTCATTGTACTTTGCAATCAGTTTGCTTCGCTCTTCTAAGTTCATGTTTCAACTCCTTTCCAATCCTGGGTCATTCTAATCCAAACGGAACTTCCCATTGGAATCCATCTGAGCGCTGCCAATAAACGAGACCGGCGACCAATAGTCAGGTGATTGGACAAGCCGGCTGATGCGCACCCAGTTTAGGGCTATTTGGGGGCCTTTTCCCCTGGGCCCGCGAAACTTAGAGCTTGAGTTTAGCTATTTTGTCTTGTAGTATCGTTCCCGTTCGACTTGCATCAATCCCTTAGTGTAAAGCCCCTGAGCCTCCTGCTTGTCAGTTTCAGACTGGATCATTCTATGGGAACAGCCACTGACAGACAGAAAACCGCCAAAGACACCCATCCTGAAGTTCAGATCGGCGAGCGCAAGATTTCATTGCTCGTTGTGGAAGATGACGAAAACATATCTACGGCGATCAGCGAATATTTCTCACGCGCAGGTTACCAGGTAAAGACGGCTGAAGACGGCATTGCTGGTGTGAAGACGGCATTGGAAGATCCTCCGGATGCCGTCGTCCTTGATTTGATGCTGCCAAAAATGGATGGCTTGGCTGTTTGCAAAGAGCTAAGGGAAAAGGTCGGTTACGTCCCGATACTAATGCTCACTGCGAAGGACGACATCGTCGACAAGGTTCTGGGCCTGGAAATGGGCGCGGATGATTACATCACCAAGCCTTTCAGTCTCCGAGAGCTCGAAGCCCGGATCAAAACCGTGTTACGTCGAGCTAGAAACGTATCGAATTCTGACGGTGCCAGAGATGAAGCGCCCATTGTTCGCGGCAAGCTGCGTATCGACCCGGCGCGTCGCGAGGTGACGATCGGAGAGCGCCAGGTTGAACTGACTCCCAAAGAGTTTGATCTCCTGCGCCTTTTCGCATCGAACCCGGGAAGAGTGTTCCCTCGTAAGTACTTGCTCGAAAAAATCTGGGATTATTCCTACGAAGGCTATGACCGCACGATCGATTCCCACATCAATCGGTTGCGGGCAAAGATTGAGGATAATCCAGAGAATCCCCAGATGGTCCTAACAGTTTGGGGAATTGGCTATAAGTTCACTGACGAACAATAGCTCCTTCCTCGGCTTGCCGCAGCTATAACAGCAGCTATCAATGACACTCAGTTGCGCACTCCGCTCCTCTGGAAAAACCTGAGGTGTGAGTTCCTACCAGCTATCTGTCCCAAACTTAACCCGAATCACGAACGATCTGAAGGCGTTAGAAATGCCGCAGCCCGCGCTCTATTCGACTTGCAGCCGGAATAAACGACTGGCAAACTGCAACAACTTATTGTATGATTTGCCACGGTTCGCACAAGATATAGGCTACGGAGGCTTGGTTAAACGTTTTCGTCACTGTGACATCCACAAGCGTCCGCTAATTCACAGCCCGAGGCAACTGGGTCGGATTTCTGCAAAACTCACAAACCGTACGTGGCTCGTTTTGTCCGACCTGACCTTGGAACGCGCAGTCGGTGTTTCGACCTTTGAATGGATGGGCGGAATGCATACCAATTCGGAAAGAGGCAAGACCTGGACGTGGGTATTGGTCGCCGTTATAACCCTAGTTGTTCCCACTCATGCACAGAACAGCGTTACCGGTGGCCAGCCAACTGCGTCCCTGTCAATCCTGGATAGCACAAGAGACCAGGACGGCCTGGCAGGCTCAGTGCGGAGAGTTAAGATTCAGTCGGCGAAACTGGCGCTCAAGTCGGGACAGATGCTAGAAGGGCCACTGCAGTTGTTGGAAATCACCACCTATGGTCTTAATGGGAACAGGATTGACAATGCTTCCTACCCAGTTGCGGACTCTTCTGTCGGAACGGAGGTATACAGATATAACGATAGGGGCAATATCATTGAGATGACGCTGCGCGGCAGGGACGGGTCCATTCTCAGTCGGGAAAACTACGAGTACGAATTGGATGCGTTCGGCAACTGGAGAAAGATGCTGACCAGCCTGGTTCTATTTGAAAATGGCCAACTTAAGCATGAGCCGGTGGCGGTCACATATCGGGAGATCGCCTATTACTTCGATGACAGGGTCGCCAAAATCGTCAAACCAATCTCTCCCCCGATTGCGCAGTCTATGGCCTCTCCCAGTTTGGCAGAGCTTGCAAACACAGCTAGCCCCAACAGAGTGCCAGACATTTCGACAAACTCTAGTAGTTACCTTGCTAAGGGTGCGGTGGCCTACTACGAAAAGGGCCGCGAGTACTTTGGTATGGGCGCATTAAAAGAAGCAGTCGACTCCTACCGGCAATCCATCGAGTTGGAACCTCGGTCTGCCGAGGTTTATCTGAGCCTGGGACATGCATACCTCAAGCTGAAAAACAGCCAGGAGGCCGGTAAAGCTTTCAAGCAGGCAACAGTTCTTGATCCCGAAATGGCTGAAGCGCATTACGGTTTAGGTCTTCATTACTTCGGTTTGGGTCGATATAAAGATGCCGCAAATACTTTCAAGCGGGCAACGCTCCTGCGTCCTGACATGGCCAAAGCCCATTATGGGCTGGCTCACGCCTACCAAGTGATGGGGAAGCTAAATGACTTGATTGCGCAATTTAGAATTCTCGAGAACCTGGACCGTGTTCTAGCCAAAAAACTATCCGATGCAGTTCCGGAACTTAACCTGCCTTGCCGCGTCGCCCCCTTTTGTAAATGAGTCGCGCGGGCAGCGAAAACTCGTGTCACAAGAGTAAAGAACTTTAAGGAGCAACAGAATGCATGGTCGCTTCCTGGTTTTGACCGGCCACTTGAACGATTATCCTTTGTCGGATCTCGTAGGTATCCTTCGTCACCAACAGAAGACGGGAAGATTACTGATTGAATACCCAAACGGCCCGGCTACTTTCTTCTTTAATGAAGGAGAGTTGGTCGATGCTCAACTGGATGAACTGAGCGGTCTGCAAGCAGTTTGCGTGGCTCTTGCCCAACCACCAGCGTCATTCAATTTTAACCCGCTTATCCGGCCGACACGACGATCGATCGAGAACTCACTGCAGAAGGTGGTCTCTGAATTACTGGGCTGTTGGGGCGCAAACGAGTTGGAAGTCGAGACGATTGCGCCGGGCGGACCGTTGCCATTACCTGCGCTCCTCGCCTCCCGCGCAGCGACTCTCGCTGATGCGTCACAATCAAATATGGCAAATATGCATAACGCTTCAACGTTTTTATCTCTGCCACCGGCCCCCGTGAATCGCTATAGCCGATGGATCCTGGCAATGGCAGCGGGGGGTCTGTTACTGCTGGGCCTTTCCGCGGTCATCGCCGTAGCGGGAAAATTTGGGAAGAGCGTTTTGTCTGCCGCATTTTCCTCACCGTCACAAACGATTGACAATAGCTCGGTGCGGCAGGGCAGTGAAGATCTAGGGCCGAATCGGCTCCAGCCTGAATTCCAAAACTATTCAACAGTCCAGCGCACAGCTGCGAAGGGGAAGGACACCGCACTGGGCTTGGAACAGCCAACGCGGCAGGAAAGCCGAAAACCGCCGGTCAAGAAAAAAGAGATGAAAGGTTCGGAGGAACCGGGTGTGGCATCTTCGACAGCTAAACCCGATACCAAAGCTTACGAAAGGCTAACCACCGAGGCTACTTCCGAGATTCACTCAGTCAAGGTTGTTTTGCAGATCGAAGGCGGCCGGGTAGCGCAAGCGTCAATAGCTAATCATCGATCCGGCATGGAAGCATACGAGGCTCTTGCCCTGCGAATCGCGCGCCAGCGACGTTATCCGTCTAAGGGAGCAACCCAGGAAACGGTTACGATCAAAGTTAGTCCACCAAAGTAGGGCCACAGCGGAGAGAGAGCCAAGGCGTGCTCGAAGGTGAGGTCTATGTTATTTATCGAGAGCAAGACTCTAAGTCTCAAATTAGATGGACCAGAACGCATTCGTCTGTTAGCGGCACTGGGAGAAAACAATCTGGTTCCGTTAATCCGATCGGCCAGGTCTAATCTCTTCAACCAAGTGTTGTTAGGCCCAGAGCACATCGATGAGATGGAAACCGCAATTGCCCTGTCCTCGGAGTCTGAAAACCTGGAAGCGTATGTTCGAGGTGATCTATTCTGTCTTAGTGACCATGTATTCTTTATCGTTTTCGACGAGAACCAGGGAGAAGCTCCTGTTATCCGCGCGGGCCTCGTCTATGAAACGCGCACTACAGAGCCCCACAGGAAGCTTGACGCATTTTGTCGCGACGTGCGCGAAATGGTCCTTGGTCACAGGGAATCGAGCACTATTGAAGCGGAAAAAGCGGAAGGCCCTCCGCATTGGCAGCATGGCACAACAGGAGTGCCTGAAGGCTTCAAGCGCTTTGTAGCGAAGCAGGATACCGACTCCTTGTACACCAGTGCGCGCAAGGAGACGGTTGGTGAACGCATTCGGGCGGCGTCACTGTTGGAGGATGCCAGCGCCAGGGTCTTTCTGCGGCGGGCCAAGGAGGCGCATGCTGAAGGTTATGCCGCGAAGCTCATTACTGGAGACGCCCTCGGGTCTTATCAGTCCTCGATAGGGAACCTTGAGGATGCCGGATTGGTAGGCCGCGAGGTTCAGATAAGTTGCCGCAAGACAGGTCATGCGCTTTTTAGATTGCCGACTGCTCATGCGCTGGCCGTGGTCACGGTTAGCGACGCAACCTGCAGCGAATGCGGCTGCGCTGTTGCCGACGAGAAGGTGGAAGAAGTGCTAGCACCGACTCGTTTGGCTTCCTCGCTTTTGGAAGACGGTTCCTGGTTGATTAGTCGGCTCCACTATTTACTGCGCGAGCAAGGTGTTCCCGAAAGCGAGATTGCGGTTGGTCCTTCCAACGGTGATGGTTACGGCCAAATGATGGCCAACATTTCTGGCGAGCCATTTCTTCTAATGGCGCGCGATGGAGACCTCACGCCCGCTTTTGCGCGTTGGGCCATCGATCAGGAGATCGAGACGGAAGCTTCCCATCTAGTCGTGGTCGCTACCGGGAGGGTTCATAACCAGGCAGGTGTTTTGCTGCGTAGTCACGCTCGCCGTCGAGTACAGGCCGGCCACGATTTCGAGATGGTTTTGGCTGATGAAGCCGCAGTTGCCGGGAAAGAACTTCGGCTGGCATTCGAAAGAGTGTCCCAAAGAATTCTAGCCGAACAGCTATGCGACCTGGACAGCAGTCTCGGCTTGAGCGTAAGCCGCCTAGTCATCACAAAATTTAAATTGCTGCAGTCGACAGCGGGCGAGGGTGGCGACCAAAACCTTTCGAGCGATAGCGCGCCCGGGTTTTTGCAAACCAACCGGCCCCTTGCTTTGGCAGCGTACGCCTCCGCGACTGCAGAATCTGTACTTACCCCTCAGGAAGTGATACCGACTGAAGCAACGGACAGTTTCTCGGGCGAAAACGCGGACGGCATGGACACCCAGGTGGATTACGGCCACCAGGGCTAGCAAAAACCAAATGCTAAGCCCTGCTACTCGGCGAAGGGTAGTGGGTCATTTGAGCCTGAGATCAGATTCAAATGTGTTTTTGTTTTCGAATCCCGGAGGGATTTAAGTCAATAGTCGTGCAACGCTCGCCCACGGCTATTGACCTTACATCCCTCCGCGATGAAGTGCCGAACCCGAACTAACCTGCTAACCTGGCGAATCCAGCGCATGACAGCAAGAAATAAGGAGCCCGTTTCGGCAACGAAAGCAAAAGAGCATCGGCGCTTGGAGGACGAACGCTGGCGCCAACAACAATCTGTTTTACGGCGCGCCGCCGCCGATCTTGCGCATCGCCGAGCTGAGTCAGCGGCGACTCCTATTACTGATCGAAAACAAACTGGCCAGGAGGATTCTTTTGACCTGATTATCAGGTCGCTGGAAGATCCTTCTCCAGAGGTCAGGAACGTAGCCGTCCGCGCCTTTTATGACCTCAACCCCGATCTGGCTGCTTCATTCTTCAATAACGCTCTGCTCCAAGGTTCACCGGAAGAGCGCCGAAAAATCGGCGCTGCACTGGTGGGCTCTGGCTTGGCGGATCATGCGGTCGATATCTTAACGGGCGAGACTAGGCAGAACGATTACAGCGCTTTTTCCCTGCTTTTCCTGGTGGCCAAGGCAGGAGAAGTTGCCCCGCTAATGCGAGTAATCGAAGATCATTCAAATATCCAGCTCCGGCTGGCCGTGATAAAGCTTCTCGCTTTGAGTGGCGAACCAAAGATCGTAACTGCTTTTTATGGACTGGCTCAGCGTAGATCGCTGCCCAGCGAAATCCGTTCGGCCGTGCGGGAAGCAATTTTCCAGATCAGTCGCGAGACACGATAGCTATGACCGCCGCGTTCGGAACGACTTCGTTTGGAATTTGCAGGTTGGGAAGGGGGTAAGCGCAGCGCGCCCCCGCTCAGGACCGGGTGCCACACAACTCGTAATTAGCGTTCAGGACCAAGGTCGTGAATGAACCTAACAGCGGTTCAGTCACGGCCTGATTCTTTTGCGCAAGGCTTGTTCCTCTTGATAAGTAAAGCGCGCCGGAACGCATCCGGCTTTTCACAATTTACGATTAACGATTTACTATTTAAGAATCCCATGGCTTTCAAATTGCAGTCGGAATACCGGCCGAAGGGCGATCAGCCGCAAGCTATCGAAGCTCTCATACGAGGCCTGGAAGATGGCGCCAAGGACCAGGTGCTGTTAGGGATAACCGGCAGTGGTAAAACTTTCACCATAGCCAGTGTGATTCAACAGACGCAACGGCCGGCGCTGGTACTGGCCCACAATAAAACGCTGGCTGCGCAACTTTATCAGGAGTTCAAGTCTCTCTTTCCGGAGAACTCTGTCGAATATTTTGTCTCTTACTACGACTACTACCAGCCGGAAGCGTACGTCCCGGCCTCTGACGTTTATATCGAGAAAGAGGCAACTATCAATGAAGAAATAGATCGTTTGCGGATGTCCGCTACCCGCGCGCTTTTCGAGCGGCGCGATGTGATCGTGGTTGCCAGCGTGTCGTGCATTTACGGTCTGGGCGACCCGGATGCGTACTACGGCATGTTGCTTTTTCTGGAGCCGGGCGCCCGCATTACGCGCGAGACCCTGTTGCAGAGGTTGGTCGAGTTGCAGTATGAACGCTCCGACATAAACTTTCAGCGGGGCACGTTTCGGGTGCGTGGTGATGTTGTGGAGGTTTTCCCAAGCTATCAGGACCAGGCGTTTAGGATAGAGTTGTGGGGTGACGAGATCGATTCCATTTCCACGATTGATCCTCTGCTCGGCGAGGTTGTTCAGCGACATACGTCTCGCGTTCCCATCTACCCCAAGAGTCACTATGTCATGCCGAAAAGCGCTATTAATGGCGCGATCAAATCGATCCGCGACGAGTTGGAGTGGTGGGAGCCGAAGCTTGTAGCCGAAGGTAAACTGGTTGAGGCGCAGAGGCTCCATCAGCGCACAATGTTCGACCTTGAATTGATTAAGGAAATGGGTTTTTGCCGCGGTATTGAGAACTATTCACGCCACCTCACCGGCAAGAAGCAGGGCGAGCCTCCTCCTACTCTGCTCGATTATCTCCCGCGTGACACGATGATGGTAATTGATGAATCCCACCAATCGATCCCGCAAGTGAGGGGCATGTTTGAAGGCGACCAGTCGCGCAAGCGAACTTTGGTTGAATATGGATTTCGTCTGCCCTCGGCGATGGACAATCGTCCGTTGAATTTCGAGGAGTTTGAAGGGCGCATCGGGCAGACAATCTACGTTTCTGCCACTCCCGGACCTTATGAATTGACCAAGTCGTGTGGCGAGGTTGTCGAACAGATTATTCGGCCCACAGGTTTGATGGATCCAGTCGTTGAGATACATCCAGTCAAGGGGCAAATCGACCACCTGCTGGAGGAATGCCGCCTCCGGGCCGAGCGAAATGAGCGGGTCCTGGTAACGACCCTGACCAAAAGAATGGCGGAGGACCTCACCGAATACTTTACCGAGGTTGACGTCAGAGTTCGTTATCTGCACTCGGATATAGAAACGCTGGAGCGTATTAGAATTCTGCGCGATCTGCGCCGCGGCGAGTTCGACGTACTGGTCGGAATCAACCTGCTGCGTGAGGGATTGGACCTGCCGGAAGTTTCCCTGGTGGCAATCCTCGACGCAGATAAGGAAGGCTTCTTGCGTTCTGAGCGGTCGTTAATTCAGACGATCGGACGTGCAGCGCGAAACTCGGAAGGTAAAGCGATTCTGTACGCCGACCGGGTAACGGATTCCATGAAGCGCGCTGTGGATGAAACTCGACGCCGCCGCGAGATTCAGAAGGTTTACAACCAGGAGCACGGCATCACCCCCATGACGATCGTCAAACCCATTGAATCAACCCTGATTACTGCTTCCGAAGCGGATTACTTCAAAGTTCCACTGGAGCTCGAGGAGATGGAGGAATACACGGCGGCAAACATCGACGCCACCATCACGCGACTGGAACTCGAAATGCGCGCGGCCGCGAAGCGTTTTGAATTTGAAAAGGCGGCAGAACTCCGAGACCGTATCAAGTATCTGCGCGAGCGCGAATTGCAGATGACGTAGTTTGTCAGTTGTCCGGTGGCATCCTCGCGGCAGGGGATTCGGACGCGGTCTTAGCGGCAAGCGTGAACCTCCACCGGGCAAGCAGTTGTTGGGCTCGGGTTCTAGGCTAGACTACTGACAACTGACAACTGACAACTGACAACTGACAACTGACAACTGACAACTGACAACTGACAACTGACAACTGACAACTGACAACTGAC
>JALZJF010000175.1 GCA_030859905.1 Acidobacteriota bacterium | reverse complement strand
GTTCTTGCCTTGGTCGAAACTCAACAAGCGAAGTTGGCGTGACGACGCTTACACCGCAACAATTCTCAAAGAGTATTTCGGAGGCAAGACCTTTCGCGAGATCACTCCTATGCTCATTGAGAAGTTCAAAGGGGATCGTTTGAAAGGCATCACAAAGAAGGGAACGCAACGGTGTCCGGCGACCGTCAATCGCGAGTTTGACGTGCTGAGCAAGATCTTCAGTCTAGCGATTGACTCTAAGATGACGGATACCAACCCGTGCTCCAAGGTGAAGAAACTCAGGGTCAGCAATCAGCGATATCGCTATCTGTTGCCTGAAGAAGAGCCACGCCTGATGGCCGCGCTCGATGGCCCACGTGCCCATCTTAAGACGGCTGTTATCGTCGCTCTGGGAACGGGAATGCGTTTAGGTGAGCAACTTTGCCTGAAGAAACGACAGGTGGATTTCTTGCGCAACCTTGTGACGCCTACGGAGACAAAGAACGGTAAGGACCGTGACATTCCGATGAATATCGAAGTGAGAGCAGCTTTGGTCGAGCTTTGTAAGAACAAGTCCAGCGATGACTATGTTTTCACGAGTCCCAAGACTGCGGGACGTCTTAAGGAGGTCAAGAAAGGATTCAAGACTGCATTGCGCATGGCTGGAATAGAAGGGCTCAGATGGCATGACTTGAGGGCTACGTTCGGCACCCGTCTCGGCGAGGCGGGGTACGACGCCTTCACGATTGCACAGCTAATGGGTCACTCGGATATTCGCATGACGGCTCGGTATGTAAGAGGCACCGAGCGGAACAAACGTGCTGCCGTAGAATCCGTGAGACTTGATTTCCAAATCTCACGTCACAACGGCGTCACAAGACAAGAACAGCCACCGAGGCTAGTGGCTGTAAGTGGTTGAAAATATTGGTGGAGCAGAGGGGGATCGAACCCCTGACCTCCGCATTGCGAACGCGGCGCTCTGCCAACTGAGCTACTGCCCCACTTTCACGAGCATATTAGGAAGCGTGCGGTTGAGAGTCAAGCGGACTACCTGATTGGAGGCGAGGGTGCGTTTGATGCAGGGGCCATTTTCCATTCTGTCATTTGTCGTTGTTGACTTCTTGTTCGTGTCCGTTCGTGTGATTTCGTGGATCGTTCCCATCTCTCGGCAAGGCAAACGATCCACGAACTAACACGAAGCATCACGAAATGAGACTTCAGAAAAATGACCTAACGAAAAATGACAAATGGCAAATGGAACGGGCACATTCGCAACGAAGTAGGTTCCTTCTACTTCAGTCTTTCCGCCGCTTGCGCAATCGCCTCGCCAAGTTTCGAAACACTCTTTCCGCCGCCTTGAGCCAGGTCGGGTTTGCCGCCGCCGCGTCCATCAAGCATGACACAGGCGTCGCGCATCATGGCATTCATGTCGCCAGGCGCGTCGGCAGATCGAGCGAAGACCAGTCGCGCAGCGTCTTTGTCCAGCGAGCCGAGCAGGGCGATTGTCGCCGAGTGACTTATCAAACTCAGCGCCAGTTGCTTCAACGATTCCGCGTCGCGGTCGGCTAAAACTTCACTAACAACTCGTACGTTGTCTCGCATAATGGGGGCTCGGGCATGTAGTTCTTCGGCTTCAACCCTGGCAGCAATCTCCTCCAAAGTGCGCACACGGCGGTGTAATTGTTTGTTCTCTTCGAGCAGGCGTGCCGCCAGCTCGGGCGTATCAACTCTCCCCGCGCTAAACAGGGCGGCAACTGCCCGCGCACTCTGATTCGCACGCCGGTAGTCTGCGAGTGCGCGCCTGCCCGCAACAAACTCAATGCGCGTCAAACCCTTGGCGCGTTCCCAGGAACGCATTGCAATCATCCCAACTTCGCCGGTTTGATACGCATGCGTCCCACCACAGGGAGTGAGATCGAATCCCTCGATTTCAATCAGCCGTAGATCACCTTCGCGGGCGGGTTCTTTGCGAAGTGGCAGTTCCGAAGCTTCCTCCGAGGTTACCTGACTTATGGTGATCACCCGATTTTCCCAAATCACATTGTTAGCAAGTTCCACCGCCCGCTCGATAGTCTCCCCAGTCGGGTTGTCCAGGTCCACATCTATCTCGCAAGACTCATCCAGCACACGAAAGCTGCGAGTTGGCGCGTTGCAGAGTTTGACGAACGCCTGCGAGAGGATGTGTTGACCCGTGTGTTGCTGCATATGATCTAATCTACGCAGCCAGTCAATTCTGCCTTTGACAACCGTGCCCACTTCGGGGGCAGGTCCTTGAATCACGTGCAAGACACCTGCTTCCGCGTCATCGATACACTCGATTACACGTAAGCCATTGAGTGTTCCGGTGTCGCTGGGTTGGCCGCCGCCCGTCGGGTAAAACGCCGTGCGATCAAGTGTAACGGCGGTCCATCCGCTGACGCGCTCGCCGTCGGCGATAACTCGCGCCTCGAATTCGATCAGATGAGAGTCTTGATAGTAGAGGCGTTCCGTTGGGGGCATGGTGAGTTAATAATGCAACGGGGAAATGTATGCAAGTCTTTATATTGCCGATTGCCGATTGCCGATTGCCGATTGCCGATTTGGCGTTCTAGCGACCAAACCTTTACCAGATACCGTCCACATTGAGCAGTGGAACAGCCAAAATTTCGACAATTGGCAATCTGATAATTGGCAATCGACAATATGTTACAGTTGCGTCTCTATGAAAACCCTCTTTCGAAACCTTTCAATTCACGTCTCGCTTGCGCTTTGTGTCCTGGCTGGATTTGCGGTTGTTACAGGTCAGGAACGACCTCTGGGTTCCATCACGTATCGTCTCTCGATGTCGCGCCCGCAGTCGCATCTCTTCGAAGTGGCAATAGAAGTAGAACTGCCGGAGAGTGTGCCGGCGTCGCTCGATTTCCAGATGGCCAAGTGGTCGCCTGGGCGCTATGCAGTGTTTGATTTCGCCAAGAACGTACAGGAGTTTCGGGCGGCTGCCAGGATCTGTCCACCCGTTTCAATTTGTGACAAGGCGCATCCGGTTACCAGGGTTGATGACCAGACCTGGCGCGTTCAGACGATGAACAGTCGCACCTTAATAATCACGTACAAAGTCTTCGCAAACGATCTCTCCGGCACCTTCTCCCAACTCGACACGCGTCATGCAAACTTCAATGGCGGATCCGTCTTCATGTATATCGTCAATCATAAGTCGGCCGCGATTAAGTTAGTGATCAACCCTCCAGCCGGTTGGCGAATTATCAATGGTCGCATGGAGCAGCCCGATCAGCGCGAGTGGAAGTTTCCAAATTGGGACATCATGATCGACACGCCAACGGAAATTGCCCCCGATTGGAGTCGAGACGAGTTCCAGGTGGAGGGGAAGAAATACGTCGTGATGGTCCACTCTTTCGGCGATGAAGGCGGTAAGCGAGCGCCGTTGGTGCGAGACATTGAAAAGATTGTGCGGGCCGAGATAGCGATGTGGGGGCCGCCGGAATTCGGTTCATATACGTTCCTGTTACACTTTGCCGCCGACGATCGCTCCGGTGATGGGATGGAACACCTTACCTCAACGCAGATCGTTCAGCCGGGAGCTCTCGCTGAACCGGGGGTCTACGAAAGCACACTGGGGACGGTGGCTCACGAGTTTTTTCATGTCTGGAACGTAAAACGCCTCCGACCAATTGAATTCGGTCCCTGGGACTTCACTCGACCCGCAAACACGCGCAGTCTCTGGATAGCCGAAGGTGTCACAAACTACTACGGCAATCTGATGATGAAGCGCGCGGGAATTTGGGATGAGAGGCGCTTCCTGCGTCGAGAAAGCGAGACCATCAACAATATCGAAAACGCTCCGGGAAACCGGCTGATGAGCGCGGAGGAGTCGTCTCTCACGGCCCCCTTCATCGATCGGGCCCAACACATCCAACGCACGAATCTGCCTAACACTTCAATCAGCTATTACGCCAAAGGAGAACTGTTGGGCCTGGTCCTGGATCTGTTAATTCGGGGAAGGACTAGTGGCCGGAAGTCGCTTGACGATGTCATGCGGCGAATGTATGACGAGTTCTATCTCAACAGCCCGAACGCTACCTACTATCTTCGCGGACGTGGCTATCGCTCGGAGGAATTTCAGCGCGTCGTATCGGAGGTTGCGGGAATTGATTTTAGCGATTTCTTTGCGAGGCACGTCCGCAGTGTTGAGATGCCTCCTTACGACGAGGCGCTGAGGTATGTAGGCTTGCGTCTGGTTCAACAACGGGCAAGCGATGGCGACAGCGGCCTGGCGGTGAGTGTCTGGAACCCCGGGATGGCTATTATCGGGAATATCATTAACGGTTCGGCTGCGGAAGATGCGGGCCTCCAACCTGGCGACGAGATTCTCACGATCGACGGGAAAAAAATACTGAACAAGGATTGGTTGAGCACACTCAATCGCTTCAGGCGTGGCGATCGTGTGCCGATTTCATTTAAGCGGGATCGGCGAACTCTTCAGACCACACTCGTACTCGGCGCTATGGATCGCTTCGAGTATCGGATTGAAGAAATGAAAGATGCGACTGTCGCGCAGAAAGCACTGCGCGCGGCATGGCTTAGAGGTTAAAATTTGTAGGGGTGTCCCTCCGTGGGCACCCCTGGCGTCCACCGGAGCTTTGCAGGTTTAGGATCGGAATTTTGGAGGGTGGATGGTTTTTATCCTTTTCTCAATTAGCCGACGGGGCGCCCACGGAGTGACGCCCCTACAATTCCGTCGTTAAGGGACGATCACTTCGATCGACTCAGCGGCGATCTCGAAAGTCATTGGCAGGCTTCCTATTAACTCCCCGTCAACTTGCATGGACACGTCGCCGGTTGCGCGCGCCCGCGTCGCGCGAAGAAAGTGAACCCCGCGGCGGCCGAGCGGCACACCATTGCGCATCGCGTGCGAGAGTAGATAGAGATAACGCAGCCGGCTATGGGTTTCGATGATGCAGATCTCGAAATCGGGCTGGTCGATTTGAGCGCACGGTGTGACTGTAAGATTGCCGCCGTAGCTGGCCGCCTTGCCAATGTTCGCAAAGGTGGCAGTGAAGGTTGTTCCCTCAACTTCGATCTCAAAGGGTTTGGGTTTCCAGTCTGCCAGAGAGATCAGGCCTGAAAACCAGAAAGCTCCCTTACCAAATCGCTTCTTAAGTTCGGGATGCACCCGGCCCACGACTGAGGCGTCGAGTCCGATTCCAGCCATCAAAAGAAAATATCTTTTTGAGCCGCTCGTTTCTTCAACCGCACAACCCACACGAACACGCCGCGTCTTGCCGCGCGCGATCACGCCGGCAGCTCGACGGCAGTCGAGTGGCAAGCCGAGTTCGCAAGCGAACACATTTGCGGTGCCGCGGGGCAGTATCCCCAGTCGCGCGGTCGTCCCCACCAAGCCTTGCAGCGCTTCGTTGATTGTTCCGTCGCCTCCGGCAACAATTACGTCGCAGACGCCTTTGCGTCCTGCCTCAGCAGCGATCCGAGTCGCATCGCCCGGCCCCGTGGTTGCCGCCAATTCCACGTCGATTCCTTCCGAACTTAACTGCGAGTAGATCTCCTCGATTGCCGGCAGTCGTCGCGATCCGTACCGGCCAGTCCTTGGATTTGAAATCAGGATTGCCTTGCGAGTGGTCATCTGCCGTGGCGGTAACCTGCAAATAGGATGCCTTGAACAAAAACAAAGTTATGACGCTACGCTGGAGCGGGGGCGCGCTTCGCTTTGCCCACCTTCCCAACCTGCAAATTTCCTGAGCTTGAATTGCAGGGCGGGCATTAATCCGACATTTGTCGGTTCCCCGTGCTTCTCTCACCATTGGTCTTCTCGCAACTCAGCGCGGCGCTTCTATCTACTCCAGCCGGTAGTTGGGCGCTTCCTTCGTGATGATCACGTCGTGAACGTGTGACTCGCGCAGGCCGGCGGAAGTGATGCGAATGAACTGACTCTTATCCTGAAATTCTTTGATGGTGCGACACCCGGTGTAGCCCATTCCCGAACGTAACCCGCCTACCAATTGCGTCGTCATCTCAGCGATGGTCCCCTTATAGGCAACGCGGCCTTCGATACCCTCTGGAACGAGCTTCGATTCACTCTCGGCCATTTCCTGAGCGTACCTGTCGCGCGAGCCTTCGCGCATCGCCCCAATTGAGCCCATGCCCCGATATGTTTTGAAGGACCGACCCTGGAAAAGAATTACCTCGCCGGGAGCTTCCTCGGTTCCGGCAAAAAGGGAACCAATCATCACAATGTCGGCGCCCGCGGCGATGGCTTTAGCTACATCCCCGGAGAATTTCACGCCGCCATCCGAGATCACTGGAACACCACTTCCCTCCGCAGCTTTTACACACGACTGGATTGCTGTGATCTGTGGCACGCCGGCGCCGGTGACTACACGAGTCGTACAAATCGATCCTGGACCGATGCCGACCTTGATGGCGTCTACTCCGGCCTCGATCAATTCCTGCGCTCCCTCGGCAGTGCCGATATTGCCGGCCACCAGATCTGTGTTCGGATGTCTACGCTTAATCTCGTGAACAGCTTCGATTACACGTGACGAATGACCATGGGCCGTATCCACAACCAGGCAATCAACTCGGGCCTTCACCAGTTCATCGGCGCGTTCGCGGAAATCGCCGGTTGCTCCGAGCGCGGCCGCCACTCGCAGACGGCCAAGGTTATCTTTGGCGGCTGTCGGGTATTTGATTGCCTTCTGAATATCTTTGACCGTGATTAGGCCCTTGATCCGCTTGTCATCGTCAATCACGAGCAGTTTCTCGATGCGGTGTTTTTGTAGCACCGCCTTCGCCTGTTCCAGGGTAGTGCCGACGGGAACTGTGACCAGGGGCTGCTTAGTCATCACCTCGGAAACAGGAATGTCGAACCTGGTTTCAAAGCGCAAGTCTCGGTTAGTAATGATACCGACCAGGTGCCCGTCTTCATCCACCACCGGCACACCGCTAATGTGATACGTCTCCATTACCAGCAGGGCTTCGCGCACGGGACGGTCTGGCCGAATCGTCACCGGATCTACGATCATTCCTGATTCAGATCGTTTTACCTTGTCCACTTCCTCCGCCTGACGCTCAATATTTAAGTTCTTATGAATGACACCAATGCCGCCCTGTTGGGCCAACGCAATGGCGAGCGCGGCCTCGGTAACAGTATCCATAGCCGCGGAACAGAGCGGGATCTGCAACCTGATATTGCGGGTGAACTGTGTCGAGGTGTCAGTTTCAGACGGCAGCACGTCAGAACGTGCGGGCAGTAAGAGGACGTCGTCAAAAGTAAGGCCTTCGGGAATGTTAGCCGAGATCATGATATTGCAGGACAGTTTTGTAATCAGCTTTCCAAAAACCCAAATCGACGACGGGCCTGGACGTGGCCAACGTGTCTGTCCGGATACTCCCCAAAGCCACTGCTGGCAAGGCTGGGCGAAGTAGCACCGCCGAGCGGCGCTGATACCAATGCAGGGCAGCAAGTGCGCCCAGCGTTAACAAGCCCAGGATTAATATAGCCAAAACTACTGTCAGAATCGGAGAGCGGGTCGCGGGCGCGTCAGTATAGACTTTCGAATGGCGCATGGTCGCTAAATCGTCGTCGTTATCACCTTTTTCGCGCATGTAAAGCGAGTACCCTTCGACAGCCTCTTTTTCGTCATACCCAATAGCGCGCGCGTAAGCCCTCACGAAACTCCGGTTGAAGATTCCGCCGGGCAGACGTTTATAATCGTTTGATTCGATGGCTTCGAGATAGTGGATGGAGATGCGTGTTTCGTCGGAAACTTCTCGTAGCGGAATGCCACGCTCTTCGCGCTTGAGTCGCAACTGTTCACCAATGGTAGCTGCCATTACCAATCCGCTTCAGCCCATACGCCTGCCCGGTTGGTTGTAACCTTTACGATGCTCAGCGGGGAGAGACCTTACTGCGTTTTCCCGCGGCACCGATCGCCTTCTCTCATCTCTGCGTAAGACTAACTAACTCTTAGGCGCAATATAGCTTGCGATGCTAAACGGTGTCAAACTCATGCTATTTCCCCGTGAGAATGGCGTCTCTTGATTCTTCGCGCCTGCGGTGATAGCTTGACGGCAGTAATCCGAATCAGTCGCCTTTAATTTCTACAATAGAAAAAGTGAGGACACAGGAATGTCTTTAGAAGCGCTTGGCATGGTGGAAACAAAAGGTTTTGTTGGGGCTGTAGAAGCGGCAGATGCGATGGTGAAAGCTGCCAACGTCCAGCTCCTGGGAAAAGAATATATTGGCGCCGGCTACGTAACTATTTTCGTTCGCGGAGACGTGGGAGCAGTAAAGGCCGCAACTGACGCCGGAGCGGCGGCTGCTCGGCGAGTGGGAGAGTTAATCAGCGTCCACGTAATCCCGCGTCCGCACGCAGAGGTCGAGCGAGTTCTTCCAGTTGACGGCAAGACCGGCCTGAGCCCGGATGAGCGTTCGCTGCAAAGTGGGGCTCGAGGGCAGCTCGGACAGGGTGAACAGGGTCGATCACTCCAGGCCGGGGCTCGGGAAGGAAGTAAGGAGCGAGCCAGGT
>JALZJF010000139.1 GCA_030859905.1 Acidobacteriota bacterium | reverse complement strand
ATGCCCCACCATTGATTAATGCGCTCCGGGCGCGGCTTGCGTGTGTTGCTCGTCCGTTTTGCCAAAAGACGGGTGTCAGCTCTGACCAATAAATTGTTTTCTTTCAAAAGCCGGTAAATGCGCTTTCAGTTGACCGGCAACTCGGCGACAAATCGAAGATACGCCCAAACCCTTCGATAACCCCAAAACGGATGCTCCGACTTGATAACCCGAATCTGCTTGAGCAGCAGAGTGTCTGCTAAAACTCTGAGAACAGCCCGCGGCGCGGACGTCTTACCAATCGTTTTTTTTAAGCTCCCTCGTCAACTCTCCGACCATTGCCTTGAGCCGTTCGTTCTCACCTTCGAGCCTACTCTGCTGCTGAGCTTTCTGCGGCATCTCAAAGACTTTGCCTGCATTCTGCAAAAACTGGTCGCGCCACAAATAATACTGTGATTGTCAGATTTGGTATCCATTGCAAATCTCTGAAACCGGTCTGCCCTTAACGCCCTGTATGACAATCTGAAGTTTCTGTTCAGAAGTCCATTGTCGTTTTTTCATTGATATGTATCCTCATTTTTGACAGGATACTCTCAACCTAATCGTTTTGTCTTAGCGGGGAGCAGTATATCCCATAAGAAGTATTCTCCCCTTTTGTTAGAATACTCACTCTGAATCAACTTTGCCTTATCAGGGAGCAGTATAAACAAACTAACATCCTGATATCGATCACAGCTAAAGTCATTTCCAAATCCGTAGAGGCCGCACTATCATTGTAACTGTATTGATTCAGGCACGATTCGTTGTTCTTGTTTATATCACGTCCGTTAAAGCGGCTTGCTTTCATGGTCTTTTGAACAACGAGCAGGAGGCTGACTTGCAGAGAGCTGAATTTTCATCATTGCGAGCTTTATGCTGCCAGTAAAAGTTGTAAACTCTGATGTGTCGTCGTGGTCGCGATGCGGAACGTCGTCGCCCTCCTCCTTTTCTTCATCGGTCGTGTGTCGCAAAAGAGTAGCATCACTCCAGATTCGTCAAAACTCAGCCGACACAGCGGAGCGATCTGTTGACAGCCACTGCAAAATGGTTTAGGATGCTTCTGAATTTTACCAAAATGAGAGGATCTAGGAGGCCCCTCGTGGAGATTTCCTGATGGCGTTCATTAACGAGAGTTCTACAGGCCAATACCCCTTGAGCGCGAAATCTTCCAGGCGGACTTGGGTTAGTTTGCACGTAGTCTGATGAGTCTGGCCGGAGGTGAAGAGGCTCAAACAGTCAGTCTTTTCCGGAAAGAATTATTTTAGCGTTTTACAGAGGCAGCCTGATTTCAGCGCAACTAGTTTCCTCAAATACTTTTTCAGCTTTAGGTAAACGCCCGTGTCTACAGATCACGCTTACCTGAATCCTTCGTTGGCAGGTTGTGGCCCGAAGGGTCAAGAGTTAGAAACGGATTTCGGCTGTGGTATTGCCGGGCATTGGACAAGAGTGACTGGGGACAGAGACATGGCCTGGGCCGATGAACATGGTATAGGCGCGCGTTTGGAGCGAGCCATCGACAAGGAGGATCGCCTGCCGCTCGTTCTCTGCGGCCCGATCCTTCGCCGCACCGAGCCGGATTCCGTCACCGTGTGGGTGGCGCTGAAGGAGTCCTGCACCGTCACCCTGCGGGTCTACTCTCACGCCCCGCCACCGTTTCTCCAGTCGCTCCGTGAGGAGCTACAGGGTACGCGGCAGACCGTCAGACTGGGCGCGCATCTGCACATCGTCGCTGTCACGGCCCGGCCAGTTGAAGCCGAACGCCAGCTCGCCCCCGGCACGGTCTACTTCTACAACCTCTTCTTCGGCCCGACCGGAGGCGGCGTGGTGCCGGAAACCGCCGATGAGCATCTCAACACCCCTGACGTCGTCGATCTGGCCGAGGCTTCGTCTTTAGGTGACCTTCAGCCGACGAGCCTCAGCTACTCGTTCGAGCACAGACTGCCGAGCTTTTCACTCCCGCCGGAAGACTTGAACAAGCTGCGCATCATCCATGGCACCTGCCGCAAACCGGACGGTCCGGGGCTGGACGCGCTGCCGGCCCTCGACGTGATAATTAGCGACACCTGGCCCGTCGCAGACGAGCGCCCTCATCTGCTCCTGCTCAACGGCGACCAGATATATTCCGACGACGTGGCCGACTCCATGCTCTTTTTTTTGATGGACGCGGACAAGGCACTGCTCGGCTGGAGCGAGACGTTACCGAGGATCGACCAAGGCGACGCTCGGCTAAAGCCGGGGAAGCGGAAGGGCATTGTGCGCGGGACTGCGGAGTTCACGACGGAAGACCCCGAGGGCCATCTCCTTCGCCTCGGCGAGTACTTCGCCATGTACCTGTTCACGTGGTCTGACGCCCTCTGGCCCTTACAGTTCCCGGACTTTAAGGAGGTCACTCCGAAACTCCCGATATCGGGTGAGGACTCCATCATACAATTTAACCTCTACAAGAAAGAGTTCTCCACCCTCGACACGTACCGGAAGGCGCTCCGCGAAGTTCGCCGCGTGCTGGCGAACGTCCCCAGCTATATGATGTTCGACGACCACGACATCACGGACGACTGGAACATGCTGCGCGACTGGTGCGAACGCATTTACGCGAACCTGCTCGCGCGCCGCATCGTGCAAAACGCGCTGCTGGCTTACGCCGTCTTCCAGGCGTGGGGCAACACGCCCGAGAGGTTCGACGCCGGGCAACCCGGCGAGGCTTTGCTCGCCGCAGCCGCACAGTGGTCTGATAAGCAAGGGAACGACGCGAACTCGGAGGAGGAGATTGCGAGGCTTGTCGGCATCCCCGGCACGTTGTCCGCCGACGGGCAGGTCACAGGGCTGCTCACCCGTGTGGGCGATTTTTTCCAGCTCTCCCGCGCGAGCGACGCCCTGCGGTGGGACTTCGCCATCAGAGGCCCGAAGTTTGAGATTCTGATGCTCGATTCGCGAACCCGGAGGGAGTTTCCGCTGGATGACAGGTTCGCCCTCCCGTCTCATCTCGGGCCTGCCGCTTTGGAGGAGCAGATTCCGTTAGACGACATAGACCCGGACAAGTTATTCGTGGTCGTAGCTACGACCAATGTGCTTACTATCCCTGTATTCCACGGCACGGAGATTTTCGGGAGTAAGTTTGTCTGGGAATGGTGGTATGTCGTGTCGCGCTTGATCGAATTTCTTCTCTCTCGCGACCTGTTACGCTGTATTTTGGGCTTTTCGCTCTACAACCCTGATCTGAATGATTCATGGAAGCCTCAGACCCGCCCGTTCGAGGCCCTCCTGTCCCGGCTCGCACGGCGCGCGGCGGTGGTTGACAACAAACGCAACGCCCGCGTCCTGTTCCTCTCGGGCGACGTACACTTTAGCTGGGCCGCGCGGATGCAATATTGGGCCGACCGCCCCTTCGAAACCGACGACGACGCCGCACCGGTCGAAGCCATCTTCGCGCACTTAACCTCAAGCGCGTTAAAAAAAGAAGATGGGATACTGGGGGTCAACTTACATAAGTGGGGCTACATCCCCATGACTGACAAACTGCCGGGAGCGATTCGGTGGTTTGGCTGGAAAGAATCCAGTGCGCTCGGAGTTTCCCCACAGGACTTGGGGCGTAAGCCGGAATGGGCGCACATGTCAGGCTGGATGCGCCGGCGGCGGCCGCCCATGCTGGCGCTTAAAGATGCCGAGGAGACCCGCGACTTTATACCGAGGCCCGACTGGCGCTACCGGATCGACTTCATCCTGGGGGAGAAGAGCGGCATTAATTTCAACCTCGGACTGCTGGAGAAGCCCGACCCGGCCGACCACGAGAACTGGCTCAAGGTCGTCAACGAGGCCCACAATAGGCACAAGAACTATGCGCAGAAGTGGGGCGACGGGATAGAGATCGTCGGCAGGAATAACCTCTCGGAACTCCGCTTCCAGTGGAGCGGCCGGACGGGCCTCGCGTCGAACATCGCCGCCGCGGACGACTCCTTCAAGGTGTCCGCCCCCGATCTCCTCCCGTCGCCGCCCCTGCTGGTGAAGATTGGTAACGAGATCATCAAAGTCGGCGCGGTGCATCGCGGCACGGGCGTCTGCTCGGAGGTGGCCCGCGCGCAGCACGGGACGCAGGCGGCCGCGCACGTCGCCGGGGCGGCCGTCGAAGTCTTCAAGACGGCAACGCAGACCCACTGGTGGCGGCTGACCGGCGAGACCCAGTTATTGCCGCTCACGAGGTACACCATCTCCCTCGACTACTTCGACCCGCTGTTCCCCAAACCGAAGCTTCCGGGGGAGGCCGACTCATGAGCGATAACGCCCAGCAAGGTTTATTGGCGTACCTCGGCGTGATGCTCGCGCCGTTGCGCGCTGTGGTCGAGAGCGAGTTTCTGCTGCGCGACATGGCGGCGTCGGTCGGATGGGACTTGGACGAGATCACGGGCCTGCCGCTCGGCGAATTGCAAGCCCGGCTCAACGAGTTCGCCAGTAGCTTCGAGACGCTGTCCGGTTTCATCGAGACGCCCCCTCAGACGTTTTCGGAACTCGGCGCGGCGCTGGACGCGGCTGACGGGGCGTTCCAATCCATCCGGGATATATCCACCATCATGGCCGAAGGCGCACAGCCGTCGCAGTTCAAGGAATTCGGCCGCGACCTCGTCAGCGCCATGACGATTGCTCATCTGCAAGCCCAGACGCCCATCCTCTACCACTTGGCTGTGTTGCTCACGGTCGTCGAGCTGGCGAACAACGATGCGCTCTCCGAGCCCGTCTTCGACTCGGCCGGCAACCTCGTCAGAGTCCCGCACACGCGTCCCAAACTGCACCTCGGCCGGATCATCGATCTGATTAAATCACCCGACGAGTTGCTGAGGGACGAGTACGTCGGCCCCGGCGGCTTGGTGACGGCCGAGGACGCGCAGCGCACGGCGGACAAGCTGTTCCCACGGCTCGGCGCGCTGCTGGCCGTGCTCGGGGCCAATGCCAACTACGGCGTCAAACCACAGTACGGCGTTGACCTCGGCGACCCGGACAATCTTGCGGCGGGGGTGTTGACGTTCTGGCTTGAGCTGCAAGCCGCCGACGCACAAGTTGGCGCGACTCTTTCGCTCTCGCCGGCCGAGCGCGGGGACTTGGGGCTGGTGGTGTCGCCCTTCGGCAGCATCGAGTTCGAGGAGCTGTTCGGCGAGTGGGTCTTGCGTGTGAGCCTCACGGCCGGGGTCGATGCGTTCGCACTCGGGCCGCGCGGGCTGCGGCTGCTGCTCGGCGAAAGAGGCGGCGGCGACCGCCTCGTGGCGCGGCTCGAAGTCGCACGGATGGCGGAGTCCGGAGAGACGGTCACGCGCATCGGCAGCACCACCGGCACTCGACTTGAAGCCAAACGGCTCCGCGTTTTGGGCGAGGCGAACCTCGGCCCGGACGAGCAGGAATACGGTCTGCTCGCAGAAGCCGAAGGCGCCGTTTTTGTCCTCATGCCAGGAGACGGGGATGGCTTTCTCCAAAAGATACTGCCGGAAGACGGGCTGCGGATGAACTTCGACCTGGCGGTTGGCTTTTCAAATATACAGTGGTTCTATTTCCGGGGCAGTGCGGGGTTGGAAGCGCAACTCCCGCTGCACGTTTCCGTCGGGCCTGTAGCGGTTGAATCCGTCAACCTGGCCATACGTGCAGGGAACGAGGGCATCAGGAATGAATTGGCCGCGACTGCCCGCTTTCAGTTAGGGCCATTGACTGTGGTTGTCAAGCAGGTCGGGCTAACGGCTACTCTCCACTTTCCGGAAGGAGGAGGCAACCTTGGCGAAGCGAATCTGTCCCTCGGTTTCAAACCGCCCAGCGGCCTTGGTCTATCGGTGGACGGCGGAGGATTCAAGGGGGGGGGCTTCATCGAATTTGAGCCGGACGAAGAGCGCTACTCCGGCATGCTTGAACTCGAGTTTCAGGATCAATTCTCGCTTAAAGCCTTCGCCCTTTTGAACACACGCTTGCCCAACGGCCAGAGTGGCTTCTCGTTGCTAATCGTCATTAGTTCCGAGTTCACGCCGATTCAACTAGGCTTTGGCTTCAAGCTCAATGGTGTGGGCGGTCTCTTGGGCCTCAACCGTACCGTAAAGATCGAGCCCCTGCGCGCCGGACTCCGCGACAATACCCTCGGCAGTATTCTCTTTCCCACCGACATTGTTGCCAATGCCGACCGGATTCTCAGCGATCTGCGGCAGGTTTTTCCGCCTCAGGAGGGACGTTTCATTTTCGGTCCTATGGCCAAAATCACCTGGGGCACACCCACGTTGATCACGATTGAATTGGGTCTGGTCATTGAAATTCCCGACCCGATACGGCTTGTGATCCTGGGTATCGTGCGTGCGATATTGCCGGACGAAAAAGCCTCCCTTTTGCGGCTTCAGGTCAACTTTCTCGGCGAGATCAACTTCGAGCGCCAACAACTCTCCTTCGATGCCACTTTGTTTGACTCCAAGCTCCTGGGCTTTACCCTGACGGGCGACATGGCGATCCGTCTGTACTGGGGCGCGGAGGCAAACTTCCTCATGACAGTGGGCGGCTTTCATCCGGCCTACCAGCCGCCACCAATGAATTTGCCTTCGATCCGGCGGCTGACCCTGGCCCTGCTGTCGGGTGACAATCCCCGGCTCACGCTGGAAATGTATTTTGCCGTTACCTCGAACACGGTGCAGTTCGGAGCGAGGCTGGAACTATACGCAAGTGCCTGGAAATTCAACGTTTATGGCTTACTCAGTTTCGACGTGCTGTTCCAGTTCAATCCCTTCTACTTCATCGCGGATATCACGGCAATGCTGGCGTTGCGAATAGGTAGCTCAAGCATCGCGAGCATCAAACTAACCCTGACTCTCGAGGGGCCAACGCCCTGGAAGGCCAAAGGTACGGCGAGCTTCAAGGTGTGCTGGTTCTTCACGCTTAAGATCCGCTTCAACAAAACTTTTGGCGAAGCGAGAAACACGACGCTGCCTGATCTGGCTGTGTTGCCACTCTTATTGGAAGCGCTGTCAGCCGCTGACAACTGGGAAGGAGAACTGCCTGAAAGAAAGCACCGGCTAGAGAGTTTCAGAGAGGTACAGGCCCTTTCCCCCGATCGGCTTCTGGTCCATCCAGTAGGCACTCTGAAGGTCAGTCAGAAGGTAGTGCCGCTGAATATTCGCATCGACCGGATCGGAAGCCAGCGTCCAAGCGACGCGAACGAGTTTCATATACATGAAGTTAGTATTTCCAATCCTGACCCTACGCAGGAGTCGTTTGCGCCGGCACAGTTCTTCGACATGAACGATGAGGAGAAACTGGCCAGCCCCTCGTTCAAGAACTTTGACAGCGGCGTCAGAATCGGCGAGCCGGATCATTTACACACAGCCTACGCCGCGGTGCGCGATGTGACATACGAATTGAAATATATCGACTCGCAGCGTCACCAGCGGCTCGTGGGTCCCAAGGGTTTCTTCGATGTGGACGCGGTGACCTTCAACAGCTGGACCTTGCAGGGCGCGATTGCGAAGTCGGAGCTTTCCTTTGCGAGTACACGAAAGTCGAGCTTGGCGCCCGAGGAAGTGGCGCTGGCGCAGGAACCCTTTGCAGTCGTCAACACTGGGGATTTGAAACTCTTTGACGAGTCGAGTTTACTGAACAGCGAGCGCGCCGCGCTCACGCGAATTAATGCTTTGATCGCGAACAACCCGGCACTGCGCGGCACCCTGCAGGCTGTGCCCGCGTTCGAAATGAGCGCATAATTATGGATACCTTAAACAAATACACCTTTCTCCCCTGGCTGCGGCAGGGAATCGCAGCGGAAATTCCGGTGACGGACAATCTTGGGAGCGATGGACCAAACCCAGCGCTGGAACGGGCGGAAGTGCTAGTCAGCTTCAAGGTGACCGGTCAACCTGTTTCCAAGCCAGTGCACTTATTGGGACCGGGCGACGTCGTGGGCTACAATCCCCGGGCGGTTGTCAAGACCGAACCGCGCAATTGGGTGACGGATTTCGAAGCAAATTATTTGCCCTACATTGAATTCTACGAAGAGGAATTTCCCTGGCGGTTTACCCCCGCCAAAGCCGCCGGCGGTCTCGAGCAAAGTCAACTACGCCCCTGGATATTCTTGACCGTTTTGGCGGAAGACGAGTTTGATGAGAAGCAAGTAAGTGGGCCGCTTGCCGCCTTCGAGATCAAAGACGGTCTCGACCCTAACGAATTATTCCCTGACAAGCGGCAAAGTTGGGCCTGGGCGCATGTACATATCAGCCAAAACATCATTGGCGATAAGCCGAAAACGACAACTGACCAAGAGGCTCGGGGCGTCGAGCAGAATCTGGCAAACATTCTCAGCGTTAATCCCGACAGTGCTTCTTCCCGGCTACTTTGTCCTCGCAAGCTAAAGGAGAACACGGCCTATCATGCTTTCGTGATTCCGGCATTCGAGAGCGGGCGATTAGCAGGACTAGGATTGGAGATCCCTACGGACATTGACGGCCAACAAGCGTCATGGGGCGTCGGCCAAAGGCTGTACCCGATTTATTATCGGTGGTTTTTCCGGACCGGTACAAAAGGTGATTTTGAGTTTTTGGTTGATCTGCTCGAACCCCGGCCTGTAGACAAGCGCGTGGGCGTCCGCGATATGGACATGCAGCAACCCGGCTATGAAGTAAAGGGCATGTCGGCCCCACTCGACGTCTTAGGTTTGGAAGGCGCTCTTAAGAGTCCCGAAACGGAATCCTTTCCCTCGCAATGGCCGCCTGAGAATACCGACTTTGAAAACCCTCCCTCAGGGTCGGCAGGAGAATTTCTGAATCAACTGGAAACAAAGGTCAACCTGCAATTCGAAATTCAGCAGGAGGAGACTACTGACAAACATCCCGACCCAATCATCATCAGCCCGCCGCTGTACGGGAAGTGGTATGCAAAAGCTGAAAAGCTGGAGGTGCAGAGTGGAACAGGCTGGGTCAATGAGCTCAACCGCGACCCTCGCTATCGAGCCCCGGCAGGTGTAGGAACCCAGGTCATACAAAAGCATCAGGAGAGGTTTATGCAGCAAGCCTGGAGTCAACTGGGGGATCTGCTGCGGACCAACCAGAAAATCAGGCAACTTCAAATGGGATTGATGAGCAGCTATATCATGTACCAGAAAAACGTCTTGCCCCAGTCTCCTGATCAACTGCTCGGATTTACTCAAGCAGTGCAAACCCGGATTCTAGGAAGCCCAACGACGATTGCCCACCAGGTTAGTGAAAGCCGCCTGCCGCAAGCGGCGTTGAACCCGGCTTTCCGAAAGCTCACTCGCAGCCGGGGAGCGATCATGCGGAAGGTTGTGCCAAACGCGCAAACGCCAACTCGGCTTGTCGTTTCTCAACTGAATGCGGGCATCCTGAGCGCCGCGCCCAAGGCGCCCGACCCGGTAGGCCTAATCTCAATAGATAAATTGGCTGAATCGATCGTACCGACCGGAATGCCGCCGTGGCTTCACCGCTGGCTTCGCGAAAACATCGTGCGCTGGTTACTGGTGGGATTGCTGGCACTTGCTCTTGTCCTAATGTTTGCGACCGGCGCTGTGGTCGTTTTCGCAGTCGTCATCGTTATCGCTGGCGCGCTTCTATTGGTTGCGGAAAGATTGCGCGCGCAAATTAAAACTGCAGAGATCTTTCAAGAAACTAATTTCACAGTGCGCTCCGTAGAGGAAATACCCGCGCGGGCAAATTTTGTTTTGACGGAATTTGAAGAGTCTATGCCCGCTGCTTCTGGCATTGGAAATGCGGATCGTGTTGAAGCCGCCAATTTTCGGGTGGCGCTGAAAGATGCCTATAACGTGTATCAGTCGCCGCCTTTGTCTCCGCCCGATCGGAAGCCCTTGAATATAGAGAATGCCGTTGTGAAGCTTCAGGAATCGCTCGATCCTTCAGTTGCAATTACGAAGAGAGCCGAGTTCATTCTTAAGATCCCCGCGAACCTCAAAGATTCGTATTTACGACGCCACAAAACGCCAGTGCCGGTAATGGCGCACCCGGTTTTCTCCGAACCCATGTACCGGCCTTTACGGGACATTTCCTCTGATCTGCTGGTTCCGAATCTCCATTTGATTTCCAACAACACGATTTCACTGATGGGAACGAATCAACGCTTTATCGAATCTTATATGGTGGGTCTCAATCATGAGATGGGCCGCGAATTATTGTGGCGGGAATTTCCAACCGACCAGCGAGGAAGCTATTTTCGCCAGTTCTGGGATGTGGGTGATACAGTAAATCGTAATCCCAATAAAACGGCAGCGCAGATCGAAGAAGAGTTGCTTGACATTACCAAGATGCATACTTGGGAGGGCAGCACGGACCTTGGCTCACACGAAAACCGACCTCTGCCTAGTGGATCAGAAGCTGAGTCTCGATTGGTGTTGGTGATAAGGGGCGACCTTTTGAAGAAATATCCGACAGCCGTGATCTACGCCCAGGAAGCGATGTGGGACAAGGATGAGGAGAGTCCCGAGGGTTCCCCTATTCGCGTATTGAACAATAGCGATCCCAACAACGCCATCAAAGTTCCAATCTTTAAGGCAGAGATCGAACCGGACGTTTACTTTCTGGGCTTTGATCTCACTGAGACTGTCGCAAAGGGAAGTGCTGATCCTCAAGCCGCTAAACCAGGTTGGTTTTTTGTGATTCAGGAACGGCCGGGCGAACCGCGCTTCGGTCTGGATAACCTGAGTGACGACTCGCCGCCGACACCAACTAAGTGGAACGAACTCGCTTGGGAGCATCTCAAAAACTTCGACGGCCTAGATTTTATCGACTTGAATTTCAATGCACCGATCAATACAAACATCACTGAATCGCCCGATGCCGAGTTCGATTGGGGAAGGAATGCTGCAGACATGGCTTACATCCTCTACCAGGTTCCGGTGATGGTGGCCTTTCACGGCGCAGACATGCTGGAATAAATCGACACCATGACAGAAAAAATCAAAAAAGCTCGCCAGGCATTGCGGGTAGCCGATGAAAGCCTTTACGCCAATCAGAATCGGTTGCGCGCCAAGGAATCGCAATTAATCAATGCCAACAGACTTGGGAAGGAGGGAACGCGAAGGGCCGCTGTGCTTGAACGTGAGATTGCTGCTCTAAAAGCCGAAATCAGAACAAGTCAACTAAATCTGCAATCCTTAAAAGGCGAACTGTCGGACATGGTCGGCGAATTGGTCTTGCCTCAATCACCTCAGCAACTGGCGTCTCAATTGGATGACAGCCTACCGTGCCTGCTGTTTCCCGTGCGGATGGAAACTCGATTTATGGGGACTGGGGCCAGCCGTGAATTATGGATCCGCGTCTACCCGGATGACATCGCTATTCACACCCACGAAAAAGAACTAACCCGAGACGAGGCCGATTCGGGTGTCGAATACTGGGCCGCCCGAACGGGTGCCGCCTCTGTCGAGGATGCGGTGGAAAGAGAAAAACTGGAAAAAGGCGCGTGGCGGGCATTGGCAAATAGCTATGGAGGAACGAGGGCCGCCTGGATCGCGTCGGAGATCAAGAGAAGGGCGATAGAAAAGGTAGGGAGCGAAGACTTTTCCTTCCTGCTTATTCGGATGCAAGTCTCTAATATTCTCAATGACCCTCAAGCGAGTCCCGATGACAAGCGAGGAGCCATTAACTTTCTGTTGGATTCGTCTCATCCGCTCTTGGATTTGATCCGGGATAGCATTTCGAATCTGCTCGCGGCCGATGATCAAATCGCCGACCCGACGCGGCAGGCGATAATACAAACGGTCAAAGACGGCATCCTGACGCATCTCGGCATCAGCCTGGAAGAACTGAAACCAGAAAGCTGGAGCCGAGCGCCACGAACAGATGTAATGCCAGATCGTTTCGTGCTAATCGGATTTACCGATGGCATCAGGCTGGAGCGTCCTTTCCCCAATGCCGTGCCCAACCCACTAATTCTGGGACCTAATCCGCAGAATCTTGAATCTGAACTGGCCCAGCAGGGCGGTGATCTGGTGATGGGCGAAGATTTTGACTGGATCGGGAATTTTGAGAAAGCCATTGATATGGGGATGGCGATGCGGGTACCGCTGCCGGAGCCCTTTGCCGGCGCGGGTTTCGACCGTTTGATGGTGTTGGGACTGCGGGTTTCTTCCGAGACCGCGGATCACAAAGAATTGTTAGAGGAGTTGATCGACAATCATCACTATTCGCCCGAAGGAATGAGTTTTCTTCCGCAAGGTACGCCTACCAATCACACCGGCGATCTGCGGTCGGGTTTCTCCACGGACGATGCCGAAGGCGACGCGAGTTTCGAAACAGAAACAAAAGAAACGGATCTTGATATTCCCACTGAGGATTTGAAAAAAACCGATGCGCAACGTCTCGCCGAAGCATGGGATGTGGGGCTGGATAGACTGGTGCTGCTGGCTAATGCAGGCCGCTCAGATGTAGCGCAAGCCAAGGCAATGAACAAAGCGCTCTGGCCTGCTACGCTGGGTTATTTCCTCGAAGAACTCCTGGAGATCGAGGCGGGCGAGATTGGCAAAATCCGCAAGTTCTTTGCGGAAAACGTTGTCGCCAGAGGAAGCTTGCCCGCGATACGTGTCGGAAAGCAACCCTACGGCGTTCTCCTTACCAGCACTTTCCGCAAGTGGCAAACCAATGAAGCTGTAGACGGCGAAGATTTCTTTTTCCTCCGCCAGGTCCATGACGTGCTGAAAAAAGTGGAAGAACAATGGCAGTCACTGGTCCCCCAGGTTGCGCATGTGGATGCTGCGGGCGATTCATTCAAGAATTTGCTGAACGTGCTCGGCCTGCATGCGACCTCCGTAGACTTTGCGCGCAGAATCGGCACTTACCAAACCATGCTCTGGAACCTGGCCCATTTTTGGACTGGCGAGAATTTCTCTGCTGCGAGCCCGATCGGTAGATATTTTCAGGAGATTACTTCGCGCGGGATAAATCTGCTAAACGAGCTCGGACTGAGTTTTCAAAAGTTGCCCCGGCTTTTCGGTGTGCTGTTTTCAGACAGAACCTCCGGGATCAACGGGCCGCTTGTCGACGATGTGGAATCCGCCGAGGATGAGAAATTGTCCGAGACTGTCGAGCTGCTTGCCAAGTACACAGTGAAAACTGTGGAGGGAGACGAAGAAGTGGTCGAAGACAAAAATTATATCGGTTGGTTGGTGAGCAGCGATATAAATACCCTGAAGCAGCAACAGCTATTCAATAAGAACGGGGAGCAACTGCCGATTCCCAACGCGTTGCTCTACAGAATGCTGCACCGCTCTTTGTTGCTATCTCATTTCGATGCGACGATGAATCTCTACGAAGAGCTCGAACTCGTCGATAAAAATATTCGGCGTGAACACGACTTTACCAATATCGAAGCAGGTCGAACCGTAACGCGCTGGGAGTTTATGGAGGCAAAGGTCAACAAAGTCATGCCCCAGATAAGCTTGGCGAATCTCGCTATTGGCGATTTTCTCGCGACGGCTAACGGTTTGGTGCTTCCGGCGGCCTTCACCCTACAAGAGGTGAGAGACAGCATAGCCAGTTTGGAACACCTGAAGACCGCTGAGCTGGAGCGATTGTTTGCCGAGCACCTGGACCTTTGTTCCTACCGCCTCGACGCCTGGCAAACGGCTCTGTTTGCAAAACGGCTCGAACGGCTCAACATCCTTCGGGAAAGTTCCACCGATGTGGGCGCGGCAGAGCAAGGTGTTCACTTCGGCGCCTACGGCTGGCTTGAAAATGTCCGGCTTGCACCCGCCCCTGTACAAGTATCAGCCGACGAAATTCCCGTGATCCTTCGGGAAGATGGGATCAATGTAACTGAGCAGCCGGACAATGGCGGCTATATACACGGCCCGTCGATTAATCATGCCGTGGTTGCAGCCGTGTTGCGCAACGCGTATCTCACACATGCCGACCAGGACAACGCCGATCATTTCTCCGTCAGGTTAACTTCCGAGCGCGTGCGGACAGCATTTTCGTTTTTGGAAGGTATCCGCAATGGACAGGAATTGGGAGCCTTGCTTGGATACCAGTTCGAGCGTGCTCTACACGACCGTTACGTGATCGAAGGTACAGCGCTCGAACAGTTTATTCTTGCGTTCCGAGAAAAGTATCCACTGGTCGCAGATAAGATCACTCCCAGTGAAGCGAATGAAGCAATCAACCAAAAAGAGGCTTACAACGTGGTAGACGGCTACGCGCTGCTAGAAGCTGTCCTTCTTGGAAGTCCGCCATTGCAGTTTCCCTTCGGTGTTAAGGTTCCGTTAGATCTCCCCGACGCTGCCAGGTTGGCAATCATCGCCGAGGTCGAACGTCTGAAAGACACACTGGATTCCATCGCGGACCTTTCGCTCGCCGAAGGTGTTTTTCAAGTGACCCAGGGGAATTACGAGCGAGCCGGCGCGATGTTGAAGGCCCTTTCCGAAGGCAATGCGCCGCCCGAGCCTGAGATCGTTCGCACGCCGCGAAGTGGCGCCGTCATAAATCACAAGTTGGCTGTCCACTTAGAAACGGGTGACGTAGCAAGTCCCTGGAGTGGCCAGCCCACGCCAAAATCGCTCGCGACGCCTGGCCTTAATAAGTGGCTGGGCGACCTCATCGGACAGCCGGATTCACTGCAGTTCAGCCTCAGATATGACTTGGATACAACCCCAACCGTTGTTGCCCTCAGCGAGTTGGAACTTCAACCCATCGACCTGATTTATTTGATTGGCGATCAATCCAGCGCAATCGAGGGCATCCAGCAGGTGAATGATCTGACTGAGCTGGAGGCTCGCATCGACTTTACTTTTAGGGTGAAAAGAAAAAGCGCAGATCCGGACTGGGATTCGTCGGGGCTCGCGACGATTCACTTCATGAGCCGGGAAGGATTTGCAGGACCTGAGACGCGGACACTTTTCGAGACGCTCCCTTTGCTTCGCAATCTACGGAAGCTGGTTACAAGCTGTCGTCCGCTAGGTGCCGACGACTACATGTTGCCCTCCGAAGAAAACACCGATCCTAATACGGCAGAAAATCCAAAGCGCTGTGACCTGCCGGTTTTGAAGCAATCCGTCGACGACGCAGCACTGTTGTTCCGGGACGCGCTGGGAGCTCTCGAAGATGTCGTCTTATCGATTCCGGCAAATGCCCTCAGCAAAGACCCGACTGAAGCAGGAGACTTGAGCGGAGTTGATTACGATGCCTTGCGCGGCAGCCTGGTGCGGCTCTCCTATTTCGGCCTGCCTGGCGCATTTCCCAAAAATGCGCTGCTCCCAGAACTCGCTGCTGGTGCCGCGGACGCAGAACGTTTAGCCTTGCTGCGTGCGCAACAATCCCTGATCGA
>JALZJF010000096.1 GCA_030859905.1 Acidobacteriota bacterium | reverse complement strand
TTGCGTCTA
This sequence comes from Acidobacteriota bacterium, assembly GCA_030859905.1. Lineage (GTDB taxonomy): Bacteria > Acidobacteriota > Blastocatellia > Pyrinomonadales > Pyrinomonadaceae > PSRF01. Next base: position 70,516 of record JALZJF010000096.1, on the reverse strand, counting down.
ATAGCTGAGGGTCGAGATCAGTCTCGCGCTGGTTTTAGATTTCCGGGAGAGAAACCATGAGAAACACGAAATTTACAACATCGCTTGTCGTCATACTGCTAACCGTAGTCTCTCTAGTGCCAAGCTGCAAAGCTAATGTTACTGAGAGAAATGAAGATCGTAGTGAAAGCAGCAGTGCCCGTGACAAAGGTGTCATTAACGCCGCCCGTAGCATGACAACGCAGCGAGCCGCACACACAGCAACGCTACTGCCTAACAGTAACGTTCTAGTCGCAGGCGGTTTTGCTGGTAACGAAAACAGTCTTGCGAGCGCGGAAGTTTTTGATCCGGCGACGAGTGAGTTTGTATCCGCAGGCAATATGAATGCTACTCGCGCCGGTCATACCGCAACGCTGCTTCCTTACGGCAAAGTTCTTATCGCGGGCGGCTACAACGGAAGTTATCTATCGAGTGCTGAATTATACGATCCAGCAACGCGCACGTTCACGCCAACCGCCAGAATGGTCACGGCTCGTAGCGGTCACGTTGCAACGCTTCTTAACAACGGCAAAGTTCTTCTTGCCGGCGGAACTGGAGTCGCGTGGATGTTTCTTGCCGCCGCTGAATTGTATGATCCTGCAACGAACACTTTCACGGCAACCGGCGCTATGCTCGCGGCTCGTGAGTCTCACACCGCGACTTTGCTCGCCAACGGTAAGGTTCTTATCGCTGGCGGTCACAGAGGCAGGCGAGCGGCAATAACGATTTATTCTTCGGCTGAAATCTACGATCCTGCCATGGGCAGGTTCTCAGCTACCGGCGACATGACGCGAATTCGTCATAAACATGAAGCCACATTGCTTGCAAATGGGAGAGTGCTCATTATTGGCGGAGCTGACGAACGCGATGGACGTCCCGCCTATACGAGCGTAGAGATTTACAATCCGGCGACGGGTGTGTTTACAGCAGTCGGAAACATGAACTCAGCGCGTTACAAACTTCAAGGCACGGCGGTCTTGTTGAATAACGGCAACGTTCTGATTGCAGGTGGCGCGAACCGAGCGGAAGTCTTCGACCCTACGATAAATACTTTCTCTTATGCGGCGGGCGACATGGGGACGCCTCGTTTGTTTGCAACTGCAACGCACTTACAGAATGGTCAAGTTCTGATTACTGGCGGCTACCATGGCCACAATAACGTAAGCTCAAGCGCATGGATTTATCGAGCGTGATTCTTCGCTGGGGCGGGTGCTAACGATCCAAGAGATTGGCGAGAACGATATTCTTGCGATTGTCGTTCTGCACACAGCAAAGTTCGAGGAGTTGACAGTACGTTGGCGAAACGCACCGCTCATCAAGCGGCTTGGAATTGGGATTCTCCGGTTGACCGAGACGTGAGTTTTCCGCGCCAATTGATTTTTGCCGGCGCTGTTGCGCTGTAAGCCTCAACACGGGTTCCGATAACCATCGCCCGACCTGCGACATCGCCGAAGAGACGCCTCATAGATTTGTCCATTGAGAAGCGATGCGCACAACGGGTATTCCTAACACATTCTTGACATTGCCTCCCGCATCGCTTTCAATCGCTAGCGGGGCGCGACCTCTCGCCGTTTGCCGTAGCCGGTGAACCGCGTTAGCCCACCAAATCATATTCGTTAGTCGCGTCCCTTTGGGCCCCAGGGATTGAAGCATGTCTGCTCCTGCCAGCACCGCCAAAGAAAACGAAACTCTTCTTATTGTTTACGAGGAGGAGCATGCGCGCGAGAGACTGCGCAAGGTCTTTGAGGATGCGGGCTACCGCGCGCTGACGGTCTCAGACGCTCCCTCAGCGCTGCGGGTTATTCACAAGGAAACTTGCGACCTCATCGTCCTCGATCTCGAGATTCCCGGCGTCGACGCCCTCGCGTTGTGCCGATTACTGCGCGCTCAGCCGGCAACGAAGACACTGCCCGTAATCGCGCTCTCCGATAGCAACATTGAGAGTCGAAAAGTAGATGCGTTCGCCGCCGGTGCCAATGACTTCATCACCAAGCCGTCAAATCCCGATGAGCTAGTTTCCCGGGTCACTTCACAATTGCGCTCCGCCCAACGAGAGTGGGATCTGATTGGAAGTAACCGCGAGTTGAGATTTCTGGCGGACCTCGGCCGGGGCCTCCTGCGGGCGATCGAACCGGAGCAGCTCGTGCGTCGTGTGGCCGGCTCAACCTACGAAGGTACGGGCGCAGTACTCTGCGCAGCTTTTGTAAACCTCTCGACTACTTGCGAAACAGGATGTGTTTTCGACCGGGAGGGCGGCGCCGAAGATACTTCACTGATGCACCTGGATCGGTTGCAGAGCTGGCTAGCCTCACCCGGCTCGGCAGCCCCAGTCCTCGCGACTGATCCAGGCAGCTTTTTCCTGCGGGAAGAAGTGCACCAGGTCGAGTACGCGGCGCCGCTACGATTTGGGGGACGCGCAAAAGGCGCCCTCGTGGTGGCTTTCGACCGGCGTGAGGATTTAGGTGAAACAGAATGCCGGCTGGTTGACGCTGCCGCCCAACAGGCCGCTCTGGCAGCGCATATCTCGTCGCTCTATCAGGCGGCGCAGGAATCGTCTACCACTCTGGCAAAAGAGGTAGACCTTCGAACTGTCGAAGCCGAAGCGCAACGACGCTTCACCGAAGCAATAATCGACAGCTTGCCGCTTTCGCTTTACGCAGTGGACAGCGATTACCGGATTGTGGCGTGGAATCGGAAGCGCGAGTTAGGCGAGCTGGGCATCCCGCGAGGCTCGGTGCTGGGCAAAAACATCTTCAACGTTTTGACACTACAGAACCGGGAGGTGTTATCGGAGGAGTTCGCCCGCGTCTTCGAGAGCGGTGAGATTGAAAGGATCGAACAGGAAGCGACGAGGGCCAACGGCGAAGTTAAGCACTGGTTAATTAGCAAGATTCCTATGTGGATTGATGACAGTGGCGGTGTTTCACATGTGATCGCGGTCGGCGAAGACATCACTGCCAGAGTCGAAGCCAACCGCGCCGTCGCGCGCGCAGAGAAACTGGCCGCTATCGGACGTTTGGCGGCGGGAGTCGTCCATGAGATAAACAATCCCCTGGCAACCATCTCAGCTTGTGCGGAGGCCCTGGAATCGCGCCTTCAGGAAGGGGCATTTTCGCAAATCGAGACTTCCGAGGCCCGGGATGACTTACGCGAGTATCTGGGTCTGATTCGCAGCGAGGCGTTTCGTTGTAAATCAATTACCAACGGTCTCCTGGATTTCAGCCGGGCCCGCGCCTCGGAACATGCACTGCTGGATTTGGCGGATGTCATAAACTCAGCCATCAGGTTGCTGACTCATCAACAACGCGACGGTAAAGTTGATTTCCGGATCCAGACTACGGATCAGGTTCTCCCACCCCTCTCGGGTGACGCGGGCCAACTGCAACAGGCGATAATTGCCCTGGCCACAAATGCCGTGGATGCGATGCCGGCTGGCGGTACGTTAACAATTTCAGCGCGCCACGAAGGAGGCGACGTTTTGGTAGAGGTTAGCGACACCGGAGTGGGGATCGCGCCGGAAAACATTGCCAAGATCTTTGAGCCTTTCTTTACAACCAAAGAGGTAGGACGAGGCACGGGCCTTGGTCTCGCAGTCTGTTATGGTATCTTAACCGAGCACGGCGGCAGTCTCGACGTACAATCCACTCTGGGAGTCGGCACCACTTTCACGATTACTCTACCGGCGGTGAAAGAAATCGGAGAATCGAAGGTTTGAGCGAGCAACAAGCAGCCCGAATTCTGATTGCGGAAGACGAAGCGAATCTGCGGCTCGTATTGCAGAAGGAACTCGAACGCTTGGGTTACCGAGTGCAAGTGGCCCCTGATGGCGAAGCCGCCTTGCGGAAGCTCGAAGAGAGCAATGTTGATGTCTTGTTGTGTGACATAAATATGCCGCGCATTGATGGCATGGAAGTGCTGCGCCGTGTTCACGAAAGACCGAATCCTCCAGAAGTGATTATGTTGACCGGGCAGGCGACGGTGGAAACGGCGGTAGAAGCGATGAAGCTGGGCGCTTACGACTACCTGACGAAACCCTACACCATCACAGAGTTGGATGTTCGCGTCAAGCAGGCGGCGGAGAAGCGCCGGCTGCGGGTGGACAATCTTCGCCTGCGCGAACAACTGGCCCGGCAGTCTGCCGCGCCCGAGATCGTCTCGGTCTCGGATTTGATGAAGGAAGCCATCAGACTGGTGGAAAGGGTTGCCCCCTCGGATGCATCGGTTTTGATCACGGGCGAGTCAGGCACCGGAAAAGAACTGATTGCCCACGCCATCCATCGCTTATCAACTCGTGCCGGCTCTTCTTTTATCGATCTCAATTGCGCTGCTTTCCAGGAGTCGTTACTGGAGTCGGAGCTCTTTGGTTATGAAGCAGGCGCTTTTTCGGGAGCCAAGGGTCGCAAGCTTGGACTGATCGAACTGTCGGATGGGGGCACGCTTTTCCTCGATGAAGTTACGGAGCTTCCGGCCCAGTTGCAAGCTAAACTCTTACGAGCAATTGAAACCAGAACATTTTTCCGCGTCGGCGGTGTACGCAAGGTTGAAGTGAATGTGCGTATTGTCGCGGCCACGAATCGTAACCTGGAATCGGTTGTGTCTGATGGATCCTTCCGCTCTGACTTGCTTTACCGGATCAATGGTTTTCAGATTGGCCTCGCACCTTTGCGAGAGCGGCCGGAGGATATTGAGCCGCTGGCGCAGCATCTGCTCCAGCATGTAGGTGGCACGAATCCTCCTGCTCTGGAAGCCGATGCCCTGGAGGCTCTACGTTCTTATAGTTGGCCGGGCAATGTACGGCAACTAAAAAACTGTCTCGAGCGCGCCGTTATCCTGGCCAACAACGGGCGCATCACGCTCGCGGAATTACCTCCTGAAGTAGCGCGGCCCACTGTTTCCTTTCCGGTGTTGATGGCATCGGCGCCGGCCGGCGCTGATGCTGATCCCGGCTGGCCGGCCGCGTCGTCGTCGCCTGCTTCACTTCGTGATATGGAACGTCAGCAGATCCTGTCCGCACTGGAACAGACCGGTTGGCACCGAGGCAAGACGGCCGAGATTCTGGGAATCTCGCCCTCAACTCTATATCGCCGCTTGCGAGACTACGATCTTGAAAAGCGCAGATGATTTGATGACTAGCCATTTAACAATCCCGGTCAAGGAGGTCGGATCACCAACTACATTCACGATTCACGAGCCTGTAGGATCTTCCGATCAATCTTCCCTCGGTCGTTCTTTGGCAGCGAAGCAACGAACTCGATCCAGCGGGGATATTTGTACGGCGCGAGTCTCGATTTGACGAAGCGTTTGAGTTCTTCGTCCCGCGCCGCGTCGGCGTCGTAACCCTCCCGCAGCACGATGAAAGCCTTGGGTTTTACCAAACCGTCACCCGCATCATGACCAACTACAGCGCATTCGAGCACCGCCTCGTGCTGCAGCAGGCAGTTCTCTATTTCGCCCGGAGCCAGGTAAACACCTGAAACCTTCAACATGTCGTCACTGCGACCGTGGTACCAGTAATATCCTGATTCGTCGACGTGGAACTGATCGCCGGTCGTGCACCAGTCGCCGGCAAAGGTCTGTTTGGATTTTTCATGAGCGTTCCAGTAACACAACGCCGCCGAGTCCCCTTTGATTTTCAGGGTTCCCATCTCGCCCGTTGGTACCTGATCACCGTCAGCGTTTACTATTGCAGCCTGGTAGTCCTCTACAATGCGACCCAGGCTACCTGGCTTAACGTCACCCGGTCGATTTGTTATATAGATGTGAAACATCTCCGCTGAGCCGATTCCATCGTAGATTTCCACACCCACTGTCTTGAGCCAGCGCTCGTAAAGTTTCAAAGGCAATGCCTCCCCGGCAGAGTAGCAAAACCGTAGTGACGACAAGTCGTGCGAGGTAGCCCCCTCAGCGTTGAGCATTCCATTGATCATAGTCGGCACGGTGGTCAGGATCGTGGGACGATAGCGTTCAATGACTTCAAATATCTTCTCCGGAGTGGAGCGTTCCTCGAAGAGAGCCGTTGCCCCACCCACCGCGAAAGGAAACAGCAGGTTGGTTCCGGTCGCATAACCGAAAAAGAGCTTCGGTACTGACACCGTAAGATCGTTCTCGTTTACTCCCAGGATACGTTTCGCATAGACCTCGGTGTTGAACGGAAGGTCGTGTTGCAGGTGGACGGCACCCTTCGGACGCCCGGTCGATCCTGAGGTAAACAACCAGATGGCGATGTCATCGCGGTGAGTATCTGCCGGAGCGCATTCGTCAGAGCTGGCCTCCACCGTATCGGAAAAGGAGAACCACTGGGCACTACGGCTGTGAAAGTCGATATCTTCGCTCTCCTCGGATGTACCCCCCGCCACGAGCACGGCTCGGAGGTAGCACGAGCCTTCCGCGGCTTCGGCGAAGGTCTTCAAGAGCGATTGATGGATAACGGCGACGCGAGCGCGCGTATATTCGAGGTAGTACCTGTAGTCGTCCGCCGGAAGCAGTGGGTTGACCATCGTGATCACGGCCCCGATGCGCGCGGCGCCAAACCAGGTCCAGACAAACGCCGGACAGTCAGGCAGGACAATCAGGATTCGCTCTTCGATGTCGAGCTTCAGATCGCGGAGCGAGTTGCCTACGCGATTTGACATGCGAGCAACGTCGCCGTAGGTAAATGATTGATCTCTAAAATAAAGACAGGTTTTGTTTTCACGTCCTTCCTCCAGATTGTTATAGAGGAAATAATCGGCAATGTTGAACCTTTCCGGAAACTCTATGCTCATCGCAGACAGCAACTTTCTGACCACCACCCAAGTGGGCAGCCAGCTTGGGTGCCTAATCTCGATTCTCTATCAATTAGCTCCGCCGGCAATTAGCTCCGCCGGACGAGTTGGCCTCTAACGTAAGCGCCCAACCGCGCTCGGTCGTCGTCTTCGGCGGAAGTGAAGTGGGCAGCAAAACCGATCTCGTCCGCTTCCTCAACAACCTCAGACCAAAAGTAGACCACGTCCTGATCGGGCAATTTAATCTCAAGCCGGATCAGTTCTTTCGGTTCCACCTTGCCGCCGGTAAGGACGAAGCAACCGGTCTCACTGAGGCTGGTGACGGTGGCTGTTTGTTGGCTAAGCACTCCTTCCCAGCGTACTGGAAGCTCTACTTTGATCCTTGGACTGGATCGTTGCTCGTTTTGCAAAAGATTATTCAGCTCAAACTCCTAGGTGGCTGAGGAAAAAGGGCAACCTCCCGCCCCATGTGTGACGTCCAGATAAGTACGCGCCTCCCATAGCTCCGGGAAGAATTTCTTGCTTAGCGTAGTTTGCAAATAGCCAATTCCTTCGGAACCGCCTGTGCCTCGCTTGGCGCCTACCATGCGCTCGACCATCTTTATGTGATGTAAACGCCACAGCGAAAAAAACTCGTCATGCTCCAACAGCGCTTCAGCCAGTTGAAACTCCTCGTAGCGCTCCTCGAAGTGGGTAAGAATCTCGAGCACAGACAGGCCGCGCCTCTGGTAGAGCTTTTTTCGTTCTGCGTCGGTTAAGGATTCGTCGTCCGCAGGTGCGTCAAGTCCGCGCCGCCTTAACACTGAAAAAAAGATCTCATTTAAAGACGGGGCCTCGTAGCGTTTCCGCAGGCGATCGTAAGCGAAAGGATCGTTGCGAAACTCATTCAGTATGTCCTCGAGTTTGTGACCCGAGGCGAATTCAATTTCGCGAAATTGCATTGATTGGAAGCCGCTGGCCGGATTCAATTGCTCGCGGAACCCTAAAAAACTGATGGGAGTCATGGTTTCCAGAATGTGAATCTGAGTGACCAGCAGTTTTTCTATCTCTACTACACGCCGCAGGGTCCGGGCGGCGGACGGGAGGCGGTCTTCGTTGATCATGACCAGGGCGGCGTCCAGCTCGTGAAGGATCTGTTTGAACCATAATTCGTAAGCTTGATGGACAGTGATGAAAAGAAGCTCATCGTGGTGTTCAGGCCCTGAGAGACACTCCTGCAAACCGATCAGGTCAGGAACTCGGAGGTATTTGTTGTATGAAAGCGGCGCTGCTTTGCCGTAGTCGTTAGACATAATGAGCTTTGATCTTTGTACTTTGATCTTTGAATTCCACTCCTTTGACGTTTGGATACGGCCAAAGATCAAAGGACCAAGATCAAAGTTCAGTTTTTTAAAATGCCGCGCCTGCCGCTTCGTGCCTGGCGTAGGCGCGAGCGTCCCTGATCGCCTTCATCTCACCAATTATTAGATACAACTCTTCGTCCGTGGTGTAGAAGTGAGGAGAAATGCGCACACCGGCGCCGGGGCGAAAATCAACGATGAACTCCCGGCTCACCAACTCGCTGGTGATGGCCGCCGCGTGCTCGTGCATAACTGTGACCGTGCCGCCTCGCTGTGATGAACTCTTTGGGCTCGTAACTGTGAACCCGGCTTCCTGGGCCAGGTCGATCAAAAGAGACGTTTGGCGCACACTCTTCCGGCGAATATTCTCCACACCTATTTCATTGATGATGCGGTAACCCGACTGCGCGGCGTAAAGCGCCGGAATCGCGGGCGAGCCGTGAAGAAAGCGAGCAATACCGGGGGCGTAGCGAAGCTCTTTTTCAAAGGCAAAAGGCTCCTCGTGGGCCATCCAGCCCGTGGTTTTTGGCTGGAGCTTGGTGTGCAAATCGGGACGGACGTAAAGATAACCCGCGCCAGGTCCACCACAGAGCCACTTGACGGATCCGCCGGTTGCGAAATCTACATTTAGATCTTTGACACTGAACGGGACGGCGCCTGCGGATTGATAGACATCGAGCACAACCATTGCGCCTACCTCATGGGCTCGCTCGGTAATCGCTCTGGCGTCCTGGAGAAAAGCGCTCTTGAATAGCACATGGGAGAAAGGTACCAGCAGAGTCTCCTCATCGATCGCTGCCAACATGCACTCGAGGGGCACAGTGGTACCGTCATCGGACTTCACTGTTTCAATGCGCAGACTCCCGTTACGTGCATGAGCCTCGTAGACGTACATTACCGAAGGAAAGTTGAGTTCCGAGTAGACAACTTTATTTCTCTTTGGCGTGGGTTCGAAACAGGAAAGAATCAGCGACTGACAAACTGAGACATTCTGATGCATGACCACCGAGCCCGGGTCCGCTCCTATGATTCGGGCCACCTCGTTGCCCACCGTCAATGGCATGTTCCACCAGCCCTCGGCCCACACCCGCGCTCCGCGGGTCGCCCACGCCTCAGCATAATCGTGCATCCGATCGTAAGTCGTCCTGGGCATTGCTCCCAGGCTATGCGAGATCAGGTAGACGGTCTGGTCCAGGATAGGAAACTCGCTACGCCATTTGAGCAGCTCGTCAGTCAAAAAGGTTCCTCCCGCCATTTGTGATCGGAGTTAATTTACCACATCGTCTTAAGGATTCGCCGTTTCCGTGCCGTGCCGCAAGATGTGGAGGTCTGGGGATCTTCCTCCAGCCAGTGTTAGTATTGTTCCGACTTGGGCCCGCCCCAAAACTGTCAAGCAATTCCTGGCAGTTCTTATCTTGAAAGTTACTTGGAACTTATCGAGTGCGACCTCTGAACTCAATTCTGGCAGTGTTGCTCCTGGCGTGTATCTCGCCGGTTCGACCACTTGCGTCTGACTTTTCTGACTTGCTCGACTTCGCCGGCAGTCCTGCCCCGCAGCGCACAAAGTGGTCGACCAGGACTATCCAAGTTAGTTTATCGACGTCCCTTAGCTCGCCTGCGTCAGCTATAGCTCCAGACAGCGACATTGTAGGCGCTGTTCATCGAGCACTTAGTCGCTGGTCCACCGCTGCGAATATTAGATTCGTAGTAGGTTCGTCGCAGGTGCAGTCCATCAGTCCGGTGAGCGGGGGCGATGGAATAAGCCTCATCACGATTGCCGAGACAACGGAGAATCTGGCTATCTTCGGACGTGGTCACAACCCTGCGCGCACTCGCGTGTTCTACGATCCGAAGACCGGAGAGATCGTCGAGGCGGACATCGCCATTAATCCGCATTCCATTGGCGCCGACGGCACACTGCTTCAGTTCTCAACCGACGGGACGCCGGGTACGTATGATCTGGAATCGACTTTCATGCACGAGATTGGCCATTTTCTTGGTCTGGATCATTCAAACGTAATTGGGTCTACCATGCAGCCTTATCAGGGTGTGAATGGAACCTACAAACTGCCTGCGTTTACCGAACGCACGTTGAGTGAAGAAGATCGGACCAGGGTGCTTAGCCTATATGGCCCTTCGGAGGGTTTGAGTGTGATCGAAGGGAAGCTGACCAACAGCTCGTTGGGAGGCTACTTAGTTCCTTTATCGGAAGCCCATGTTTGGGTTGAGGAGAGCGGCTCCGGCCGCGTATTGGCCAGTGGTGTTACTTCCTCCAACGGCAACTATCGCATTGACAGTATTCCAGCCGGTGAATATCGCGTGCTGGCGGAATATGCCGATGGTCCGATCTCAACCGAAGTCCTCCCAGACGTGGCAATGAACCCTGCGAACCCCATCCGAGCGCGACGGGCTTTTCGGAGCGTCGAACTCGGCAACCGGGTGCGTCTGCGCGCAAACGCAATTACCAGGCTCAACTTTGTCACGGTACCGCCGCAGAGTGGGCCACCCATTCTCAAGCCTCGTCTACTGGGAATGAATGGCGATCTTTCAGCAACGCCTTTGCCCGCGGAGGCCGGGAAGAAACTGACCATCTACGTAGGCGGTGAGGGCGTTGATCAGGTACCGATCAGTGGTATCACGGTGACGTCCCCTTTTATGTCTGTGGATCCAGACAGTCTGACGCTGCAGCAGTTCGGAACCTCGTTTCCCGTAATCGGATTCGACGTCACAGTTGCGGCCCATGCTTCCTTTGGCGATTACAGCATTCGGCTCCAGGCAAACTCTGGTGAAGTTGCATATCTTCCGGGCGGGCTCACTATCGATCCGGGAGTTAACTCCGCCGCCCCAAATCCAGCCGACGATTTGCGATTTTTTATCAATCAACACTATCGGGACTTTCTTGGCCGTGAACCCATGCAGCAGCGCGCTAACAAGTGGATGGTTGAATTTGGGAATTGTGGGTCAGACGCTGATTGCGCTCGTGGTGGTCGCCTTGACGTTTCTGCGGGTTTCATTAAGGACGAATTTCTGGAGCTCTGGTCTTTTATTTATCGCGTCTACAAAGTCGCGTTCGGCCGTCGCCCAACTCTTTCAGAATTCAATAGCGACCGGCTCCGAATCGTAAGCGAACCCGAGGACCGTGAAAACAGTAAAATCGCCTTCACGAAGGCCTTTGTACTTCGTCCGGAATTTCTAAAAAAATATGCGACCAGTATGAAAACCGATAAGTTTTTGGATCAGTTGGTGTCTTCGGTGATGCAAACCTCGGAAGTGGATTTCTCCTCGGAGCGCGGCCACCTGGCGACTTTGTACGGCGCCACCACGGAACGAGCCGAGATCATCCAAAGACTGGCCGACCATCCGGCTTTCGCTAAGGGAGAAAGTGCGAAGGCATTTGTATTGGCTCATTACTTTGGCTATCTCCGCCGGGAGCCTGACGAAAGTGGCTACAACTTTTGGCTCAGCACTCTCACTGGACGAACTGAATTCGACTCAGCCGCCCAACGCGCGATGGTCTGCGCCTTTATTACGTCCTCTGAATACCAATCCCGATTTGGAATGTACGTCACTCACAATGGATGCTAATTTCCCTGCTGGTTTCTCGAACGATCTCAAAATGACCCGGAACCCGATCTAAAAACCCTGGAATGCGGCAGCGCTTAATACAATATCTAGTCTGCCCTGCCTGCGATGGCTCGCTTGAATTATCTGGCATAACGGCCGGCGATGGCAGCCACGTATTGGAAGCGGAGCTGGGCTGCGCCGCCTGTAAGGCCCAGTTTCCCATCACTCGAGGCATTCCTCGTTTCGCGGCTCCTGAGAAACTTGATGCTGATAAGGCGGCGACTGCGGCAAACTTCGGCTGGCAGTGGCAGCACTTCACCCAGGAAGATCAAAAGTACGCCGAGCAGTTTCTGGCGTGGATCGCTCCAATCACTCCGGAGTTCTTCAAGGGCAAGATCGTACTGGAAGGTGGTTGCGGCAAAGGACGACACACGCAACTGGTGGCCGTCTGGGGCGCCAGGGAAGTAATCGGAGTCGATCTCAGCGCCGCTGTCGAAACAGCATTTGCCGCGACCCGCCATCTGGACAACGCTCACATCATCCAGGCGGATATCTATCATCTACCGATCAAGAAGACGATCGACTACGCGTTTTCTGTTGGGGTGCTGCACCACTTGCCTGATGCCCATCGTGGTTTTCTGTCATTGGCTTCCAAGGTGAACCCGGGAGGACATCTGTCTGCGTGGGTTTATGGCGCTGAGAATAATGAGTGGATCACCCGCTGGGTCAGCCCAATGCGGGAACGCTTGACCTCCCGCATCAATCCGCACAGCCTCTTACATCTTTCAAAACTGCCCACCGCCGTTGTTTACCTCGCCACCAAGTTGATCTATCGACCGCTTAATCGCGTCGCCGGAGGCGCAGTGGCCCGCCACCTTTTCTACAACGACTACCTGATGGCCATCTCTGGTTTCGGGTGGACGGAACAGCACACAATAGTTTTCGATCACCTGGTCGCACCGACCGCACACTACATTCCCGGCAAAGAATTTGAGCAATGGTGGAGCGACATTGAGGCCACTGAAGTATCGATCCAGTGGCACAACAAGAATAGCTGGCGCGGGTTTGGCAAGGTTTAGGCTGTCCCTGATGGGGACGACCCCGTAGGGGTGAGATGTTTATAGTCCCGAATGCCCTCCTCTGCCGACATCCGTTCGGAGGAGCGGGGCGTTTCTTGAGCGGTACACATCCAGTTGACTCCCGCTCCTGCGAACGGGTTGGTAGTCAGGTTGCGAGCGGGGTCTATAAACATTTCACACGAAACGGAGTGAGCCAAGGGCCAGTTTTTACTATTCACGATTCACGATTTACGACTTACTATTCACGAGGATGATTTCTGCTCAAACAGCAAGACGCGCAGTGTGGCGACCACTCTGGGAACTACCCCGGCGCCTCGAATTGATTCTCTCCCTCGCCCGGCGTGAGCTAGTGGCGCGTTATCGTGGTTCAGTGTTGGGAATAATCTGGGCGCTGCTCACGCCCATGGTGATGATCGCGATCTTTACGTTCATATTCGCCGGTATCTTTGAGGCTCGTTTTGGTAGCAACGGTTCACCGTGGGATTACGCGCTGTATCTTTTTTGTGGTCTGCTGCCATGGACTATGTTTCAGGATACGTTGGTGCAGTCCGCGACGACAATCGTTACACATTCAAATCTGGTAAAGAGGGTGGTCTTTCCCCTCGAGACTTTGCCGGTTGCGCAGGCGCTATCGTCTCTCGGCAATCAGTTGTTCGGCACCCTGGCACTTTTGATTGCCATCGTGATCCTGCGGCACGAGCTTCACGTCTCGGTTTTTTGGCTGCCTGCATTGATAATTCCGCAATTGCTGTTTACGCTCGGCGCGGCGTGGCTGATTGCTTCCCTGGGTGTCTTCTTGCGTGACCTCGCACAAGGAACGACGCTCTTCCTGACTGCCTGGATGTTTCTAACTCCGATTATCTATCCGGAATCGATCGTCCCTCAGCGTTATCAGTTCTTCATCAACATCAATCCCTTCAACTCTCTGGTCAGAAGCTACCGGCGCATCTTCCTGGAAGGCGCGCCGCCCGACTGGCCCGGCCTCGCCTACTTCACGGTCTACGCGCTAGTCAGCTTTTTCTTTGGCTACTGGTGGTTCGCCCGCACTCGCAAAAACTTTGCTGATGTAATCTGAACCACTATCCCGGGCCAGCACCACCACAATACCCATCAACCACCAGAAAACCAGGGCGACTTCGCCGTCGCCGAAGTTGTAGTTAACGAGTGAACTCGCGAAGAATCCGGTCAGGGCTCCGGTGGCGCCGAGCAGCAGGCCGTGGCGGTTAGCGTCTGACGAGTCTCTGAAGACACGTTCGGCGCGTGTTGTCAGCAGCCAGAAAACCGCGATGATCCAGAGCCAGAGAGCAAGTGCTGGAAGACCGCGGTCAAAAGCCAGTTGCAACGGTGTGGAATGCATGCCCAGCATGTCTTTGCCGGGAAAGCCCCATTCATTCCAGTGCAAGTGCATCGCGTCCATTCCGTGACCAAAAACCGGATGAAGGACTATTCGCGACACTCCGATCTGAGCCACAGTCAGACGCAATGAAGCGCTGTCGTCTTGAAGCCACAATGCCTGTTCCGCGCGAGTCTGCCAAACGATAACCGCCCCCAGGGCTAGAACAACCAACAACGCCGCCGGTATGAGGAGACGTGCTTTTCCCCGCGCGGCGCGTATGGTCAGGACGCAGGCGCCCAAAGTAAAAGCCACCAGTACAGTTCTCATCGCCGTTAAAGCAATGCCCAGGGCCAAAAGAGCGCTGGCAGCAGTGGCTAACTTAAAACGAAGATTTGGACCATGGTTCTTGAGGTTTGACAGCCCCAGTCCGAGGGCGAGTTGGGCAAGGATCTGCAGAATCTCAGAAAACGTTTCGTAGTGACGCGTCCAGCCCGACGCCCGAAATCGATGAGTCGGATTTCTTCCTGTGATTCCCGAAGGAGCATCAAGCTGTTTCATTTGATCCGTGACCACCAGGCTAGTGCGTTCAACATGCTCACCACGCGTGATAACACTCACCCGAAGATTCGTCCCTGACGGAGTCGTCTTGATCGCTTTTTCGATTTCGTCGATCGAGTAGATTCGTCGGCCTTTCACTCTCCAAACAGCATCACCGGGCGCAATGCTCATACGCAGAGGACTTTCGCTGGAGATCGTTTCGACAACCAGCCCACGTCCGCGGAGCAAATCGTAGATGCTGTAAATGCTGCCCGCGATCCCTGACAGGATCATGACACACACCAACAATACCGCACTGCTTCTGCTCACAATTGCCTGGGTCAGATAGAAAAGAAAGAGGACGCAAACAGATTGCAACTTTGCGATGCTAATCTGCGGTTCTTCGGACAGAAAGGACGATGCGATGGTCCAGGCAAAGAAGAGCCAGATCGGTAGGTCCAGCTTCGAGTGTCGAAAACCAGTCTTTCCGGTAGTGATAGTACGGACCAGCCAACCGCCACCAACTATCGCCAGTGCGATTTCCGCTCCGGCAATTGAATGTGGCGCAAATGCGGCATACAGAACGAAACCCGCTGCGGCAACGCGGTGACCAAGAAGGACGAGTCGCGGTTTAGTATCGTCAGCGGGAGAGTGAAGTGCAGAGACCATTTATTGCTGAGCTAATGAGACGTGGGTGATCTGCCGGCTGTTCGAAGAGAATATAATGACCGTTTAAAGGAGCAGAGAGCGCAGCCAAACTCTTGAAAACGAACGGGTTGACAGCTTCATTTACGCATGTTAGCGTATCTTCCGACTGTTTCGTCCTGGGAAATAGTCGCCCAACTTGTAAGGCGATTACCCGTACGGGCTGTTCGCACCCGCCGCTACGATTGACGCCGCTACCATATTTGATGATACATAATACTACCGATGGTTTTCGAAAAGGCTAAGGTTCTAAAAGCCGCTGAGAAATTCCTGTCACAGGGAAAGATCAACGCCGCGATAAAAGAATATCGCCAGATCGTCGAAAATGACGATGACGATCTGACTACACTAAATATGCTCGGAGATCTTTGTGCGCGTGAGGGCCAAAACCAGGAGGCAATTTCCTGTTTCTCTCGAATAGCCGAGCACTACAGTAAGCAGGAGTTCAACTTAAAGGCGATCGCCATGTACAAGAAGATCGAGCGGCTCAAGCCGCGCGATCCAGCCATCGCCAGCAAGTTGGCGGCATTGTACTCGACTCAGGGGTTGACTGCCGATGCCCGTGCTCAGTATTTGATTGTTGCAGATGCCTTCACTCGAGCCGGAAAGACGAAACAAACTTTCGAGATCCTGCATAAGGTCGCCGACCTCGATCCACACAATACTGAGATTAGACTAAAGCTCGCCGAAGGTTATCTCAAAGAGAACCTCGGATCTGAAGCGGCCAGTGCGTTTCAGGAGGCGGCAACCCGGCTTTTCGATACCGGCCAGTTTGAGAAAGCTCTCAAAGCCTACTCCCGAGCTTTGGAGATTAGGCCCCACGAAGACGCCGCTCTTAGAGGGGTGGTTTCCGCTCACGTCGCTTTAGGTTCCGCTGATGAGGCGACGGAGCTGATCGAGAAAATGCTCGGGGAACGACCGGACGATCCGGAGCTGCTTTCATTGCTGGCGCACACTTATATCGACGCAGAGAACGCCGCGGGTGCTGAGCGCGTAATTGCCTTGCTCGTGGCCCATGATGCTTCCAGGTACACTCGTTTCCTTGAGGTGGCGCGGCTGTATCTAAACCTCGATAAGGTAAATGAGGCCACCAGAGTTCTGAGCAGTATCACTGAACAGTTGCTGGCCGGTCGTGAGGAAAATGATCTGCAGGAACTTGTTCAGGAAGTGCTGGCACGGAATCCGGAACACGTCGAGGCCCTGCGACTGCTTGTCCGCATCCACTGGTGGCAGCGTGACATGGACAATCTGCGGTTGGCTCTGGAACGACTCGCGGAAGCTGCCGATGCCGCAGGACTTGATCAGGACCAGCGCTATGCCCTCACGCAGCTCGTTCGCCTGGCGCCTGAAGAGCAACGCTATGTCGACCGGCTCACCGCATTGGGCGGTGAGGCCGAAGAGGCAGTCGAAGAAGTTGCCTTTGCTCTGGAACCTTCCCTCAGTGACGTGCCTTCATTCGACGACTTTGGCGCCGGAGTGCCCGACGAGGCCTCCAGCGTGGGTGCCGATGAAACCGGCCAAGCGGATCAGTTTGAGTGGAATTCAGTGTCCCAGGAGGCAACGCCAGATCCTGATTCTTCCTTCGCAGATCTCAACGAGGAAATTCCGGTTGGTTATGGAGTTGAATCCTCCGGGGAAGGATTTGAATCAGGTAGTGTCACACTCGATGAAAGTTTTAGAGGGCATGCAGATCCTGCGTCGCCTGTTAGCGACAGCGGAAGCGCTGAAGCGATACTGCGCCAGGAACTGGAAAGCGTAGATTTTTATATCACGCAAGGGTATGCCGACATTGCCGCCGACACTCTTGATTTGATGGAGCGTCAATTTGGTTCTCACCCGGACATCGATGCTCAGCGTGAGAAACTAACACTGGCGCCACCCGCTGAAGTGTCCGCAGCGACTGCCCCTCCGCCCGAGGCGGATGGCTTTGGAGGTACCGAACAAACAGCGGATGAAGCGACCGACATTGACATCACTCTGGGCGGGATCGGCAAGATGCAATCCAAGACCGCCGAGGTCTGGTCCACCCCCAATCTGGCTTCGTCTGACCGCCCCAAAGGGATCGACGCAGGTTTGGCTGAGATTTTTGAAGAGTTTCGCGAGGCGGCAGAAGAGGAACCCACTTCGAACGAGGATTACGAGACTCACTACAACATGGGCACAGCCTATAAGGAGATGGAACTCCTCGATGAATCCATCCAGGAGTTTCAGACGGCCGCAAATCTGGCAAAGCCGGGTGACGGTACTTCGCGTTATCTCCAGTGCTGTAACATGCTCGGCCATTGCTTTGTCGATAAAGGGATGCCCCGCGCGGCGGTGCTCTGGTTCCGGAAAGGATTGGAGGCGCCCGGGCACAGAGAAGACGAATATAAAGCGTTGCGCTATGAGCTAGGCTCGGCCTACCAGCAAATGGGTGAAATTAGTCGGGCACTTGAGATTTTCACCGAAGTCTATGGCGTTGACGTCTCCTACCGCGACGTAGCTGACAGGCTGCAGGAACTCCAGGCGCAAAAGAAAGTTAAGAAGAAACGGAAATCGTGAATGGTGAATGGTGAATGGTGAATGGTAAATGGGTCGTGATCACCAACGCTTAATCGACTAACGATACTTGACTCTACAGGAATTCACGATTCACGATTCACCATTTACGATTTACCATTCACCATTCACCATTCACGATTTACTAAAGCATCATGTCAGCCAGGCTCAGCGTCATCTTTTACATTGTCCTCTGCCTCGAGATTGGCGTTGTGCTCACGCTGCTGCCGTGGATTCCACAGGGATTTCTCGGTTTAAGTGATTGGGGAAATAACTATTTTCTTCTGTACGCTGCGCGTAAGACCGGATTCTACGGTTTGCAAAGTGTGGTTGCTTCGGGTTGGGTCCGTGGCGCAGTCACTGGTCTGGGCATCTTGAATCTGGGAATGGCGTTTTGGGAGATTTTCCACTTCAAGCAAACGCTCAACGCCTTGCGAGGCAACACAGTGCCTCGGGTCGTTTCGCAAAAAAATGCCGCTCCACCAGCAAAGGCTAATCACTTACCTGATCACGAGCGGCGAGACGACCCCGCAAACAACGCCCGGAGATAAAGACTTCTCACGGCTCCTCAATCTAGTTGCGGCGGCCGTGGCCGCACATGTCAATCTTTTTCAACTCCGCGAAAAGAATCTGAGTGCCCGTGTGCTATACGAGTTGACGCTGCGGGCTGCCCAGATTACCCGAGGAAGCAGCACGCAACTATTGATTAACGATCGCGCAGATGTAGCACGCTCAGCGGGCGCTCAGGGAGTACACCTGACTGCCGGATCAATCGAGACCTCAGTCATTCGCCGCACGTTTGGTGACGACTTTCTGATCGGCGTATCAACTCATTCACTGGAAGAAGCTCGAGCGGCTCGGGACGCGCGAGCCGATTTTGCAGTGTTCGGACCAGTGTTTAAAACAATATCAAAAGGCGCTTATGGTGAACCATTTGGGTTGGAGAAACTCGAACAAGTTGCCACCACCTTGACGCCCTTTCCTCTTCTGGCACTCGGGGGCGTTACGTTGGACAATGCAGCCGGTTGTTTTCGCGCCGGCGCTGCCGGGGTTGCGGCAATTCGGCTGCTGAACGATGCCGATCAGCTGGCGCGAATGGTGGCAGAGATTGAAGCAAGATTTAGGAGCCATAAGAATGACGGCCTCATCTCAAGGTGAAACGCTCCCTGTGGCTTTGACGATTGCCGGGGTTGATCCGTCAGGAGGTGCGGGCGTCATTGCCGACGTTAGGACCTTCGCGGCCTTCGGCTGCTTTGCCACAGCGGCAATCACGTCTCTCACATTTCAGAATACGACCGGAGTTTTTGGCGCCCTGCATCAGACGCCGGAAACGGTGCGGGCACAGGTAATGCCGATCGTTGAAGATTTCAACGTCAGTTGCGCAAAAACCGGGATGTTGCCGACCCGTGAAGTCATTGCGGAGGTGGCCCGGCTCTTTCGCGAGACGCCTTTGCCGGCGCCGGTTGTCGATCCGGTCATGCGCGCAACTTCCGGCGACGATCTGATTAATGACGATGCGGTAAGTTGTCTGGTCGCGGATCTGTTTCCCCTCGCGTTGGTGGTAACGCCGAACATACCGGAGGCTGAGCGGCTCACCCTACTTACCATTACCGACGAATCAGGAATGCGTCAGGCGGCCAGAATCATTCGCGAGATGGGTACACGAGCCGTGCTCGTCAAAGGGGGCCACCTGGCGAGTACGCAGGCAGAGGGCAGGAGGCGGGAGGCAGCCGGCAGGAGGCAAGAAGTTGCGTTCAATGGTGGGCACGAAGCGTCAGATGTTTCAAATGAGGCGATAGATGTGCTTGATAATGAGGGGCGAGTTACGATCTTTCGTGCTGAGTTGATTGCCGGGGGAGAAGTGCACGGCTCGGGTTGCACTCTCTCCGCTGCTATTGCCGCCTGTCTTGGCAGAGGCCAGAATTTGGAAGATGCTATTCAGGCGGCCAAGAGCTTTGTCACCGAGGCGATTCGGCGCTCACCACGATTGGGGCACGGGGCCCGCCCGCTATACAACGATCAGCGACACCTGACACGCGGCACCTGACACCTTCTTTTCGCTACCCTTCGATGGTGACCTTTTCCATCTTCACTTCCGTTGCCGGGCGATCGTCACGGCCCGTCTTCGAGGTCGCGATTGCGTCGACGACACCCTGACCTTCAGTAACCCGGCCGAAGATCGTATAGCTTGGCGGTAACGGATAGTCTGAATGCATGATGAAGAATTGAGAGCCGTTAGTGTTTGGACCAGCATTCGCCATCGCCACCGTGCCCGCTTTATAACCGCGCTGGTAAACCGGGGAGGAGGAATTGATCTCGTCATTGAAACGACCGCCACCGGCCGACTCGCCGCCTCGGCCAGTGCCAGTAGGATCACCACCCTGGATCATGAAGCCCTTGATCACGCGATGAAAGATGATTCCATCGTAATAACCACGTCCCGCCAGGGTGATGAAGTTCTCGGTGGTTTTGGGAGCATCTGCCTCGAGCAGTTCGAAACGTATGGTGCCCTTGTTGGTTTGCAGTACTGCCGTCCGATTTGCCATTAACCTTCTCCTATTTCTCCTATAATCGCAGAGGTTCGCTCCTACAACGGGCGGACACGGAGTTCCGCCCCCTACAACTTAGCCGGTTGGAGAATAAATCTCTCGATTGCCAGAGCCACGCCGTCATCGTCATTCGTACCTGTCGCATACAAACCCTCGGCTTCGTGCAACGAGGCTTCGGCATTCTCCATTACCACCCCGATTCCGGCGTAATGCAGCATCTCCAGGTCGTTCAGGTTATCACCTACAGCCATTACCTCTTCACGCAAGACACCCAACTCAGCCGCCGCCGCAGCTACACCCAGACCTTTGGAAGCTTCCGGGTGAACGACGTCCAGAAGGGTGAAGTCTTTAGTCCGGTAGGTGGTACTGAAGATCTTTACCGTTGTTCCCAATTCTTCCAGTAAGAGATTTTCTAGCGTTTTCATCTTTGCGCAACCACCGGAGAAAGCGAGATGGACAGGATCGTGATTCAAAAACTCCTCAAGGGACGCTACCTGGCGGACGGCATCCTGGCCGTTCTCACCGTGAATGCGTCGAGACCAATTGACGTATAGCTGTGCAGCATGATTGTCACCACTCAGGTGATCGTAGACGAGGACGCCCAGGCCCTCATGGTCATCACTCAGCAACGCATTAGCGTCTGCTGCTCGGCCGACTTCCAAAGCACAGCGAGCAGCGATGAGCGGAAGAGGCAAAACGGCTACTGTTTCAAGGGTGCGGGCATGCTTGGTAAGGGCGCCGTTATGAGCAATCACCGGCACGTCAAGACCTAACTCCAGCGCGGTAGGACGTGCGTCGCGAAATCGTCGCCCAGTGACGATGGCCACTCGAACGCCGCGCTTTCGGGTCTGTTCCAGAGCTTTGCGATTGCGTTCAGAAACTTGCCCACGCGAGTTAAGCAAAGTTCCGTCGAGATCGAGGGCAAGCAAACGTATCGGCATAAATTTGGAAAAAGAAACTTAAAGGAATCGAGGTTAAAAGGCAAAGTAGGGAGCTGAAAGTCCGGAAACGGACGACTGAAATAGTGAACCCAGCCAATGTTTTCTTTTGCCCATTGATGGTGCAAGATCATTACTCCATCTGGCATCAGGCGAGGGTGAGTTTCGCGGCCTCGTCGTCGCAAACTTCCTAACTCCCAGAGAAAGGCCCCTAATCATTGAACATTACTCATCTTGAATGCGCCGCCTGCGGTCTTGAGCATGAGGCACAACGCTTGCACAACCTCTGTCGCGAATGCGGTAAGCCACTCTTGGTTCGGTACGATCTGCAACGGGCCGAACGCAGTTTGACAAAAGAATCTCTCATCCGGCGTAGAGCCGATATGTGGCGCTATCGCGAGGTCTTGCCGGTCGAGAAAGACGAAAACATCGTGACGCTTGGCGAAGGCTGGACGCCCCTCCTTCACACCGAGCGTCTGGGACAGAAACTGGGTCTGCGAAATCTGTACATCAAAGATGAGTCGCAGAATCCCACACAGAGTTTCAAAGCCCGCGGCATGACCGCCGCTGTGTCAATGGCCAAAGAACTCGGAGCTCGGAAACTTGCAGTGCCTTCAGCGGGTAACGCGGCCGGGGCCCTGGCAGCTTATTCCGCGCGCGCCGGACTCGAGTGCTTCATCTTCATGCCCCGGGACACGCCGCGCGCAAACATTGTTGAGTGCGAACAAGCGGGCGCGCAAGTGACCTTGATGGAGGGCTTGATTACTGACTGTGGGGCGGAAGTAAGCCGGCGAAAAGACGCGGAAGGTTGGTTTGATATGTCGACCCTTAAGGAGCCGTATCGCATCGAAGGAAAGAAGACATTGGGTTACGAACTCGCGGAACAGTTTGATTGGACGCTTCCTGACGTAATCGTTTATCCGACTGGCGGGGGCACGGGACTTATTGGAATGTGGAAGGCGTTTGACGAGATGGAAAAGATGGGATGGATCGGGCACGAGCGCCCCCGTATGGTCACTGTACAGGCCGCTGGTTGCGCGCCGATTGTGCGCGCGTTTGAGGACGGGAAACGTTTCGCGGAGGAATTTCCCAACGCTGCGACCCTGGCTTCGGGCCTGCGCGTGCCGCGCGCGATTGGCGATTTTTTGATACTTGATGCCCTGCGTGAGTCTGGCGGAACGGCCATTGCCGTTAATGATGAGGAGTTAATTGCCGCAACCCGCGAGATTGGCGCCGCTGAGGGTTTGTTCTGTGCTCCCGAGGGAGCTGCCTGTTTGCCTGCGTTAAGGAAGATGATTGCGGCAGGACAAGTTAAACCGGAAGAACGCGTGGTCCTGTTTAATACCGGCGCGGGTGTGAAGTACCTGGAGAGCTTTTCTTGAACGACTTGATCCGCAGATTACGCAGATTGCTCAGACCAGGCCGAGTCAGGTAAGCAATGTACAATCTGCGTAATCTGCGGACAGAAAAGGTAACCGGTTGAAACGGTTACCAACCTAATAGCTTTGCGTTGGCACCGGGCTGAAGCCACGGTGAGAATGTAAGCCCTGACGAGTTAAGCCACTTAGAACATTCTTGGAGGAATACATTTCGTGAAATATCTCTTCTTGTTTGTCTTAACCACGATCCTGCTGAATTCAACCCTCGCTTTCGGACAAGACGCCACGGCAAGTAAAACTGAATCGTCGCGTATGGAAGCTCTCCGGCGCACGGGCCTGGAGGCGCTTTACAATCTTGACTACGAGAAATCGCGAAAAGACTTCAGCGAGATTGCCCGGCTCTATCCAGATCATCCCGCCGGCCCACAGTTGTTGGCAGCCCGCCTTTGGGCCAAGACGCTTTATGAGTCACGTCGTCTGCAGGCGTCACTTTACAATTCAGAGTCGTTCTACACCAAAGGTGATGACCAGGTTGATCCGAAAATCGTCGCGGAGTTCCGTAATCTAACGCGCGAGTCGAAAAGACTGGCAGATGCGCGCCTGAAGAAAGATCCCCGAGATATCGAAGCGCTTAACTTTCTGGCGGCGATTGCCGGGTTAAAGGCATCTTTTGAAGAAGCCGTCGAGCGGCGGCATTTCGCAGCGCTCAGGGACGGCTCCGAAGCTGTTGACCGTCATCGCGAAGTCCTAAAGCTTGATCCCACGTACGTTGATGCTGAGTTGACGATCGGACTTTATGACTACGTTGTGGGATCTCTGCCGTTGCCCGTGCGGCTGTTGGCTGGACTCGCCGGCGCGCGGGGATCGAGGAAGCGCGGGATCGCAGCGCTTGAACGTGTGGCCAAGGAAGGCCACTGGTCGCGCGACGATGCCAAGTCGGTGTTGATTTTGCTCTACACGCGCGAGAAGCGCTACCAGGATGTTCTGGCCATTGCTCGCGAGCTGAGCGCAAAGTATCCGCGCAATTATTTGTACAGATTGGAGGCGGCTGATGCGCTAGTTGCTCAGGCTGCGGTGGAACGGAAGTCGAATAATGCGGCCGGCGCCGCCAGGGCTGAGCAAGAAGCGTTCAGCATTTTCCAGGATTTGTTGAGTGACCGATCTCTGCGCGACACAGTTTCGCGCGCGCTTGATCTCGTACACTTCAAGTACGGTGAAGTCTTGCTTACGGCTGGACAAGGGGGCCGAGCGGCCCGCGAGTTTCTGGCAGTCACTAAAATTGACCGAGCCGAACCGACCTTAGTGACCATGTCTCACCTCAATGCGGCGCGGTCGTTTGATTTAGCAGGTAAGCGTGACGACGCGTTGGCTCAGTATCGCCAAGTGTTAACGCGTCCAGACATTTTTGACGCGCACGATGGAGCCAGGAAGGGCTTGCGTGAACCGTTTAAGATGGATAGCGCGAGACAGAACGGGAAATAGGCGCACGAAATGACTCGAACTAAGGCCTCTCTTCGTGTCCGTTCGCGTGATCTCGTGGATCGTTCTCAAGTTTTTCAGCCGCCCGCTAGAGCGGGGCGCGCTCCGCTTTGCTCCCTTCCATCCTGCAAGTTAGCGCGGCTTGACGCCTCACAGCTTAACCACGTACAACCGTACCAATGACGGGATTAGAGAATCAGAACACAACGCCGGCGGTGGAGACTTTCGATCTAGTGCGGCAGTTTGGCGACTTCACCGCAGTCGATCATCTTAACCTGGGTGTGCGGCGGGGAAGTTTTTTTGGCTTTCTTGGTCCTAACGGCGCGGGCAAATCCACCACCATAAAAATGCTCACCGGCCTACTTGGCCCAACCAGCGGAAAGATTCGGGTCCTGGGCCGCGACCTGGAATCGGAAGCGCTCGAGGTAAAGAGAAGGATCGGTGTAGTCCCGGAGGATCTTAACCTCTTCGAGCGATTGACTGGCGCCGAGATGCTTGCCTTCACGGGCCGGATGTATGGTTTACAAAAAAGCGAGATCGCCGAGCGGTCGCCGGAACTGCTCCAACTCATGGAGCTGGAATCGGAACCAAAAAAACTGATTGTCGAATACTCTCATGGCATGAAGAAGAAGCTTTCACTCGCCTGCTCTTTGATTCATCGCCCGGAGATACTGTTCCTCGATGAACCCTTTGAGGGTGTTGACGCGATCGCCTCCCGCACGTTGAAAGATTTGCTCTCGCGACTCACAGAACGTGGACTGACTGTATTTCTCACTTCTCACGTGCTTGAGATTGTGGAACGGCTCTGTACCGACATTGCAATCATCTCTCAAGGCAAGCTCCTCGCGGCGGGCTCACTCGATGCGCTGAAAAAGGGAATCTCAGTCGATGGCGACGGGGATATGAGGCGCCCGGTCTCGCTGGAAGAATATTTTATTCACATCGTCGGCGGCACTCGCATTTCGGGAGAGGAAGAAGTGCTCCAGTGGTTAGGATAGACTGTCAATCACGCCCCCTCCCAGTTGGAGGACTCTTGCGGCGCGTTTTTGAGTTAACAACAGCCCATTGGACCCATTGGAAGGTTCAATTGCTGTATGGCGGCAAGCCTCTGCTAAGATCGTTCGCTAATTCGAGGACAGTTTATGCCGCCAAGTGAACCGACGACCATTGCCAACCAGCAATGCCTGGATATTCGCTCAACGCCCCGCGAGGAGATGCAGCTTCATACGCTCGATACTTTCCCATACGAATTTCCCGGACGCGAGATAAAAATCAGCTTCGAAATTCCGGAGTTCACTGCCATCTGCCCGTTCTCTGACTTCCCGGATTTCGCCACTATACGACTCGAGTATATTCCCAACGAGCTCTGCATTGAGCTCAAGAGTTTGAAACTCTATATCAACTCATTTAGGAACGTTAAAGTTTTCCACGAGCATGTGATCAACGTAATTCTCGAGGACTTTGTGCGGGCGTGCGATCCGCTGAGCGTCGATATCGAAGGCGACTTTCACATACGGGGAAATATTAAGACTGTGGTGCGGGCAAGCTACCGGAGGCAGTAGGCATTGGACAGTGGGCAGATTGCCGATTGCCAATGTGTGATTTACGCGCGGCAGATTGACTCCTCAGGGCGGGAAGCAAATGTTGAAGATCCGAAATTGGCAATCGGCAATTGGCAATCGGCAATCTGAGCACTGTCCACCGCACACTGTCCACTGAATGGATCCATGGACTTCACGACCATCTTTATTATTGGCGGCGTCGTCTTGATGGCGATTCTTGTCCTGATCGCTCGCCTTGCGGTTCGGTGGGTCATTCGGATGACGATCGTCGGAGTTATTCTGCTGGCCCTGATCGGCGGTGGTCTCTTTTGGTGGTGGACGAATCGCCTCACCGCTAAGCCGCGGCAGAACAGACAGCAGGCTCAGCCCACCCGGCGCGCGTCTTCTCACTAACGGCGGAAACCAATGGGGGAAACCGATACCGACGCCGCCGACCAAATTGACGCGCGCAGAAGTCTCACAAAACTCGACGCTGGAACTCCCGGGCTTTGGTGCCGATACCGAAAGCTCCCGCGCAACGTCTTCGCAATTAGTTTAGTCAGCCTGCTAAACGACGCTTCGAGCGAGATCGTTTATCCGCTCTTGCCCCTCTTTCTTTCGTTAACGTTGGGAGCCAGCCCCGGAATCGTCGGCCTGATCGAAGGAGCGGCCGAGTCGGTTTCGAGCCTGCTCAAACTCTTCGCCGGCTACTTCAGCGACCGCCGGGGCAAACGCAAGGCTTTCGTAGTCCTCGGTTATTCGCTGGCCAGCTTTGCTCGCCCCTTGCTCGCCTTCGCCACCAGTTGGTATCAGGTGCTGGCTATTCGGCTGACTGATCGAGTCGGAAAGGGAATACGTAGCGCCCCACGAGACGCGATGATTGCGGACACCGTCGCGCTCGAGGAGCGCGGTCTGGCGTTTGGATTCCACCGGGCGATGGATCACACGGGCGCTGTGGTCGGCCCCTTGATTGGTTATCTGCTGGTGATGCTGTTTGCCGCCGATCGTAACTCACCCTCGGCAAGCGACTTCACTAAGATCTTCCTTTTGGCTTCTATTCCAGCATTCGCCGCCGTGTTAGTGGTTACATTTTTCGTTCGCGAAACCGATAAGCCGAAGACTGCGCGAGATCAAGAGGCCGCCAGCCCGATTAGCTTGTCGCTGCGTGGCTTTGACGGGAACTTCAAACGGTTTCTCTTGATCATCGCACTCTTTACCCTTTCAAATTCTTCCGACGCATTTCTCTTACTGCGGGCGCAATCCGCGGGCGTTTCGGTAGCCACAATTCCGCTGCTTTGGGCCATGCTGCATGTAAGCAAAGTAGTAAGTTCACTCGTCGGTGGCAACCTTTCAGACAGATTGGGCCGGCGACGTTTAATAGTGTCGGGCTGGATTCTCTACGCGGCTGTTTATGCAGGATTCGCTTTCGTGACTAGTGCGATCTCTGTCTGGGTGCTGTTTCTAATTTACGGAATCTATTTTGGGCTCGCCGAAGGGGCGGAGAAAGCTCTGGTCGCAGATCTGGTACGGCCGGAACAACGTGGCACAGCGTACGGTCTGTATAATCTAGCGTTCGGCATCACCGTTTTGCCGGCGTCGCTGCTGATGGGTGGTTTGTGGACCTGGTGGGGACCGGCGCCTGCGTTTCTCGTTAGTGGCGCACTGGGCGCAACCGCGGCCGTACTGATGCTCATTTCGGTGAAAGCACCAGCACGACCTCAGCCTGTCTAAACCTGACGTTAAGTGCGTTCCGCGTTAGTACAGGCTATGTTAGGAAACTTGATACAATCGAAATCTTGTCAAGTTGAGCGATCTCAACTACAATCTCGCGGTTATAACTACATGTTGGGTAGATCAAGTTTTCACATACAATTAATTGGGGATGCGTTGGGGGCAGTCAAAGAGCTAATATGCCTGCACTTGCCAGCCTTACACCCGCTTGGACGGATCAAATTGTACATGGCGATTGTCTAACAGTCTTGCGGGAAATGCCGTCTGATTTCGTCAATCTCATCGTGACCTCGCCGCCTTACGCAGACAGCCGCAAGAGGACCTATGGTGGCATTCACCCGGACAAGTACGTCGAATGGTTTCTGCCGATCACTCAAGAACTTTTACGCGTGTTGAAGCCGAACGGAACTTTCATTCTCAACATCAAAGAGAAAGTTGTCAAAGGCGAGCGGCACACTTACACGATTGAAGCGATCCTTGAGATGCGGAAACAAGGTTGGCTCTGGACTGAGGAATTTATCTGGCACAAGAAGAGCTGTCATCCTGGGAAGTGGCCTAACCGCTTCCGTGATGCATGGGAACGGTGCCTGCAATTCAACAAACAAAAGCATTTCGCAATGTATCAAGGGAGTGTGATGGTGCCGATGGGTGATTGGCGGCATGCTCGCCTTAAGAATCTGAGTGAGACAGACAAGCGCCGTGATAATTCAAAAGTAAAAAGCGGCTTTGGCAAAAACGTCTCGAATTGGCTTAATCGCACAATGGCCTATCCATCGAATGTCCTGCACTTGGCGTCCGAGACCGGCAATCGCAACCATAGTGCCGTGTTCCCGGTGTCACTTCCGCAGTGGTTTATCAAGCTATTCAGCAAAGAAGGCGATCTTGTGCTCGATCCGTTCCTAGGCTCAGGAACGACGGCCATTGCCGCAAAACTTCTCACACGTCACTACCTGGGCATTGAGATCGTGCCTGAATACGTGAAACTCGCTAACAAAACTTTACAGAATCCACCGCCCCGACTCAGATTGAGCAAGTAATGAATGAAAAGACGCGTAAACTGATCGAGAAATTCGTCCACGACGACATCGATAGCTTTCACCCAAGCCGCATTCAAAACATCAAAGCCCTTACGCTCAATCAAGTCCTTAAGAATAGGCATTCGCCTGTGACGCCCGGCGACGCCCAAACCCTAACGTAAACATCCCGTCGCTACGCGATTGAGCACCAGGACTTCTGGATTGTGGACTACAAAGTTATCAAGACCGCGGATGAACTCCGGTATTCAGTTAAATCGCTATCAAGTCAGTCTGCGATTGGGCTTGATACCGAGACCACGGAGCTTGATCCTTACACCGGACGCTTGCGTCTGATTCAACTCGCCGCTCCCGACGGTGTCAGCATCATCGACCTCGACGCCTTCGCAAAAGGAAGCAACGGCGGACTTGCCAATAACGAAGCGTTGCTGCCGTTAAAACGACTGCTGGAGGCGCCCCGGCCAATCAAGATTGCCCACAACGCGAAATTTGACGCGAAGTTTCTCAAGCACAACCTGGGCGCGGATTTGGGCGGCGTGTTTGATAGTTTGCTTGCCAGTCAGTTAATAAGCGCGGGCGATATTGAAGAGCGTCATGGACTCGAAACTGTCGCCGCGCGTTACCTGAATGAGTCGGTCGACAAAAGCGAGCGGCTGAGCAACTGGAACTTCGAGTTGTCAGAAGCGCAATTGGAGTACGCGGCGCGCGACGCGGCCGTCTTGCTGCCATTGCGAGAAAAACTGATCGAGCGGCTGAAGGCTGAGGGTCTGGTCAGGTGTGCGCAACTGGAATTTGAGTGTGTCATGCCGGTGGCTGATATCGAGTTAGCCGGTTTTTACATGCACAAGGATCGTTGGCTCGAGCAGTTGGCGGTCGTCGAAAAGAAGCGCGGCGAGCTGGCAGAAGAACTGCAAGCGATCCTGGCGGAAGATTCGTTGCAAGGTTCGCTCTTTGGTGGGCCGCAGCGGGCTGATATTAATCTCGACTCTCACCAGCAACTTACCCAAGCGCTGGAGCGCCTGGGCATACCTGTTCCGGATTCCACTCGCAATTGGAAACTTCAACCGCTCGCAGCCCAATATCCAGTGGTCGCCACCTTGCTGGAATACCGTACGGTGCAAAAGGCGTTGACCAGTTATGGTCAAAACATGATTGCGCTGATCAATCCCGCGACCGGCCGGTTGCACGCGGACTTCCGACAGATCGGGGCGCCCACCGGGAGATTTTCCTGTACCAATCCCAACATTCAACAAGTACCGCATGCTGCCGAATACCGACGTTGCTTCAGCGGGCATCCCGCCGGACGAAGACTAATAATCGCTGACTACTCGCAAATTGAGTTGCGTATCCTCGCAGAGTTCTCCGGCGATCGCGGCTTCATTGAGGCTTTCAATTCCGGCGCCGACCTGCATCGCGTGACCGCCGGGCAAGTCTTTAACGTGCCCCTGGACCGGGTTTCCAGGGACCAACGTGATTTCGCTAAGCGACTAAACTTCGGCGTGGTTTATGGGATTGGCGCTCAGCGCTTCTCGATCATGACCGGTTTGAGTGTGTCTGAAGCTGAGAACGTTTTGCGCAAGTACTTCGCCACCTATCGAGGGCTTGATACTTACCTGCGCGAGGCCGCTAACCGCGCCGTTAACGAGCGCCAGGCCAGAACGGCCTCGGGACGGTTGGTGCGTTTTCGCTATGACGAAAATGACCGCCAGCAGATTTCGATGACGCAGCGGAACGGCAAGAACACTCCCATCCAGGGCACCAGCGCCGACATATTAAAACGCGCTCTATGCCTCTTGAAGGATGAGTTGCGCGACACCTCCGCCCGGATAGTCAACATCATCCACGATGAAATTGTGGTGGAAGCCGATGCCGGCCAGGCAACAGAGATATCGCAAAAGGTTGAGCGGGCGATGTGTGCGGCCGGCGAGGAATATCTGAGGACGGTGCCGGTAAAAGTCGAAACTGAAATCGCAGACGAATGGATCAAGTAACCACTGACCCAATCACCAAACGAGCGTCGACCCGATTCGATCGGACCAGCGCCGGAGGGCGATTCACTTTGCGGCGGAGCCGGGGACCCTTGCACCTGATACCAACTCTGGTCCCTAATCAGAGGTGCTCTGCTCTTGGTCGCCGTTGTATTGCTCAAGCTTACGGTAGAGAGTCTTACGGCCTATGCCCAGAGCGCGAGCGGCGTGCGACTTATCGCCTTTGGTGTAGTCGAGAGTTGCTTCGATGGCCTGGCGTTCTATTTCGTCCATCGAGGAGGGCACCGTCACTGCAAACGTTGTAGTGCGTCCTTCGCTGGCGGCACTTGCGCGTTCGACCTTGATGCGATCGCGTTCCTCAAGCACGGTCTTCCCGATCGCTTCCGGAAGATCCTCGAGCTCGATTTGCCGGCCGGAGGCGATTATTACAGCCCGCTCGATCGCGTTCTCGAGTTCGCGAACATTGCCGGTCCATTGGTAAGTCATTAAGGCCTGCAGCGCATCTTTTGAGATGCCCGATATAAAGCGCCCGGTCTTCTGTTTGTAGTGTTCCAGGAAGTGGATCACCAACGGATGAATGTCTTCCGGGCGTTCGCGCAGGGGCGGCACTACTATAGGAAACACGGAGAGTCGGTAGTAAAGGTCACGGCGAAACGTGCCCAGCTCAGTTGCTCGTTCGAGATCCACGTTAGAGGCGGCAAGCACCCGGACGTCTGTCTTCAACACTTCGTTTCCCCCGACGCGCGTGAATTCGCCATCCTGTAACACGCGTAGCAGACGAACCTGTGCCGATAAACTCATCTCGCCCACTTCGTCCAGAAAAAGCGTGCCTAAGTTAGCTTCTTCAAATCTTCCTCGCCGCCTCGCGCTGGCGTCAGTAAACGCGCCCTTCTCGTGACCGAACAATTCCGATTCGAGCAGCGTTTCGGGAATCGCGCCGCAGTTTAGCTTGACGTAAGGATGGTTTTCGCGACCGGAATTGTAATGGATCAAATTCGCGAGCAGTTCCTTGCCGGTGCCCGATTCTCCCTGAATCAGGACGGTGGTTTGGGTGTCCGCCACACTCAGGGCCAATTCCATGGCCCGCCGGATCGCCGAAGTTTGACCGATGATGCGGTCTTCGCCGTAGCGTTCATGTAAGGCGCTGCGTAAGTGCATCACTTCGGCGGACAGCTGATCTCGCTCCAGGGCGGTGCCGATTTGATCGGCGATGCCCTCGACCAGGGCCACCTCGTGGTCCTCGAACCCGTCGCGCGCCTCACTCCACACCAGCCCCAGCAGCCCAAACGTTTGCCCGCCTACGCGCACGGGGGCAACCAGGGCAGCTCGCCCGCCCAGGGTAGCGTTAAAAATTAGACGAAATGGGAAAGGTAGGTTCTTATCCAGTAAGCGGAATGTTTTTCCCTGGGCCAGCACTTCCATTGCCGCGGGAAACTCAGTCACGTCGAGCGATTGTCCATGGGCATCAATCAACCCCTGAACGGAATCAGTGGTCGCATGAGGAGCAGCTTTGAAGGCGGCCAGACTGATGCGCCCGCCCTTGGGATCGAGGACGCCGAGAGCTGAATAGTCGGCGCCGACAAGGGCGATGGCCCGTTCCAGAACGAGGGACGAGACCTCGCGAAAATCGGAACGGGCGTTAAGAGCGTTGGCGATTTCCAGCAGCGCACGCTTGGTTTCGGCCTCGCGCTCTTTATCGGTATAGAGCCTCGTATACTGATAGCCAACCGCGATCTGTCTGGCCACAGACTCCAGAAAAGAAACTTCGTCGTCCAGCCAGGCTCGCAGGGTTCGCGTAGTGTGCATTCCTACCAGACCCAGCACATCGTCACCAAGAACTACAGGCACGACGAGCAGAGAGCGCGTTCCCAGACTCGCGGCCAGAAAGCGTACCTTCTGATCCAGGCCCGGCCTGGAAGTATCGTCAAGACGAATGGGCTTGGTTATGTCTACGTGTTCCGAGAGCTGCTTGAGATCAAGCGGGATTACCGTGCCCAGGCTGGAAGGCACGTCAGTTGAAGTCCGCCATTCATGGCTGATTCGCAATTCACTCTGCAAAGTCAATTGAATGACATCGCAGCGATCGACGTTCATCATACGCCCCAGCTCGGAAACGATTACGTTCAAAAATCTGTCGAGGTTAATCGTGGTCGGAAAAGCCAGCGCCAGGCGAGTGATAATCGACTCACGCGCCTCATGCATCTTTATCTTGCGCTCGAGCGAGAGGGATTGTGCAGTATCTGACATCGTAGGGACTTGCGCAGCGGCGATCGGACCTAAAAACCTAATCAATTGACCGGGTAACGTACGAGGGACCGCTCCTGAGCGCGGATCATAACGAACGGGAGATGAAGTTGCAAAGCAGGTCAGATTCAAGCCCCGATCATTTGCAGGTGAAAGGGGGAAAGCGAAGCGCGCCCCCGCTCAAGGCCGGTGCTGCTCCCATTGGCCTGGCTGGCTCAACTGGTTCCCGCTCAACAAAGTTTGAGGGCTGTGGATCTTGAGCGGGGGCGCGCTTCGCTTTGTCTCCTTCCCTTCCTGCAAATTACCGTAGCCCCAATCAACTCAACCACTCACATTGCAGGGCCGTGGGACGGTCCGTATAATTCACTGGGCGATCAAATGCCCGTCGGAGTATTAGAGACCTATGCCCATATACGAGTTCGAGTGCCAGAAATGTAAGGCCCATACCGAAGTCTATCAAAAGATGAGCGACAAACCGCCCACCAAGTGTGACAAGTGTGGCGGACGTTTAGAGAAACAAGTTTCAGCTTCGGCGATACAGTTCAAAGGTTCGGGATGGTATGTGACCGACTATGCCGGTAACGGCAAGAAGGCCGCAGAGAAAGCCGACTCCGAGGCAGCCAGCGCAGGCGATAAGAGCGTTAGTGATAAGAAGGACTCGAAAAAGTCCGACCAGAAATCGAAAGATGACTCCCCGTCAAAGAAACCTGCCGAAAAAGCTTCATCAACAAAAGTCTCCACTAGTGATTGAAGCGTTGTAAACGTGAACTGATGTACGGATCACTTCGTGGCGAAACCGCAATTACTCAACTCAGGAACGGCCGTAGGCTTTTAAAACCTTTTAACTTGCTGGCGGTTCTGCTGCTCTTGGCAATACTCTGTAGTCTGGTGCTCGGGCAGGCAGGTCGGAGGCCGCAAAGTTCCACTGCTCAGAGTGGCGTGCTCGTGAGCGTGGTGGTTAAGCGCGACGATAAGTCGGCGGCTAATGTAAGTAGCAAGCAAGTTGCCGTCTATGATAACGGTGTAGAACAGACCATCAGGAACCTCACTCCGGATCCCTCACCCGCTCGGATAGTCTTATTGGTGGATAACTCTCTGACCCTGCGGGCCGACATTGATAAGCTCGAAAGGGCCACCCGCGAATTTGCTTATGAGATCTATGAAGGGGACCAACTGCTAATCGTTGGCTACGATGAGGAAGCTGAGATCGTCGCTGACTGGACGGATAATGCCAAGTCCATTGAGGCGGCGCTAAAGGGTTTCAGGAAGAAAGGCCAGCCGCATCTTTTCGACGCCCTGAGTGCGGTCGTCGAGCAGGCTTTGAGTCCGCTCGCCGGGCAGAAGCGCGCGATCGTGGTCATCAGCGATGGTCTTGACCGCGGTAGTAAGACCGCGTTTGAAAAGATACTTTCCGACCTGCAAGCGAATGACATTACGGTCTACACGGTACAGATCGCCGACCGGACGCGGGGAGCCATGCGGCGCGATGTGCCGAAGCCAAAGCAGGTCGTTGAAAAACTGGTCGAAGGAACCGGAGGGCTGGTCTTTCCCATCGAAGAGGCGGTGGAGGCGGCTAAAGCCGTTTGTGATGAACTAAGAAAGAACCGGTACGTGCTTTCATACGTGCCTTCCAGTGTGCCCTATGGCGACGCACGTCGCTTGTTGGTGGTCGGCGACGAGGGGATCACGATCCGATCCAAGTCAATGCAGCCGCCAAATTAGGACTGAGAGTTCAAGCTTTTAGCTTGCTCCGGCTGAAGACAACAATCTAAAGATGAACTCTGAACTTCATCCCTTCTTCCGCGAGTAGATGTAGAACAGTACGCCAATGATCAGCAACACCAGGCTTTCCATGAAGATGAAGAAGCGCGGAACGAATGTTCCATCATCGTCGTGAGCGTCCTGGTAGGCGATCAGCGTGCCGAGAGTTAGACCCCCCGCCAGCCAGATCAATTGTCTTTTAGCATCCCATGCCATTATTGACTTAGTCTGTAACACACAAGGGCGAACCTTAGCAGTCGCCGTTTCGTAAGCACCCTTGAAGCACTCGACCGCCGGTATGGGGACCTTATGTATTGCCCACGATGCAGCCACGAACAGGGTTTGGAAGAGATGCGTTTTTGCTCGCGTTGTGGTTTCCCGTTGGCTGGGGTCGCGATGCTGCTGGAAAACTCGGGCATCATTCCCCAACTCGCGGGCGGTCCGGCTCAGCCACCTAAGCAGCGCAGCAGAATAATGAAGGAAAGCGTTTACCTGACCCTGCTGGCTTGGGCAATAGGACTGGTTTCAGCTTTTCTGGGGGACTCCGGCGGCCCGCTTGAATTCGTTGCCAAGGTTGGGGCACTCGTATTTTTCCTTCTGGGCTTTGTAGGACTATTACGATTCCTCTATGCGTTTCTGTTCGTAAAGGACATAGTGCAGTCGCCATCGCAGACAACTCTCCCCCATGGGTCACACTCTCGCACCCTGCCAGAAAACCAAACTCGCATCGCTTTACCTTCCTCGCAAAGTGTGCCCGTTAGTGATTACTCGCCTAGGAGCAGAACCAGAGAAATTGTGCCTCAGCCCAGCGTCACCGAGAACACGACCCGGCTACTTAAAGACCCGGACAACTAAACAGGTCCACAGATTACGCAAATAAGAATAGCAACTAGCAGAGTGCACTTGCGGTTGGTCGTTTGTAATCTGCGGAATCTGCGGATAGTTCTCCTAAAGCAGACCAGACAACCAGCGCATGATGTTAAGTGCTAGTTGCCGATTGTCGCTGCCCGGCACATTCATTCCCATCGGTCCTTTGTTGGGACCTGCCAACTGTGCCGACAACATCGCCGCCTCTCCCAGTACTACCACTCGTCCTTTACCGAACTTGAACGCAATACCCTGGGCACGTCCGGCAGCCGAAACGGATGTTTGCGATTCGCGATCGGGCTTGTCCCTGGCGGTTTGGGGTAATAATAGTAGTACTGAGCTGCCTTCGGGTCCTTTGAGCGACTGCCCAGTAAAGGTGATGACCCGATTGATTCTTTCGTCGGCGTTGCGTCCGCGCGTAATAGGGTGGTCCAACAGACGTTTGTTTTCGCGGGAGAAAAGCAGAGTT
Source organism: Acidobacteriota bacterium (assembly GCA_030859905.1). Classification (GTDB taxonomy): domain Bacteria; phylum Acidobacteriota; class Blastocatellia; order Pyrinomonadales; family Pyrinomonadaceae; genus PSRF01. Next base: position 34,655 of record JALZJF010000096.1, on the reverse strand, counting down.
GAGGGGCGCGACGCCGCGAAGTCATTCTCAGGATCGAAGGTGTATCCCTTGCTCATCTCGACTCCGAAACGCTTGCTCAAACTTTCGGCGGCGCCGCCAAAGGGAGCATGGTCTGCTATTAGAAGCAGAGAGCCGCCACTTTTGACCCAGTCGCGCACCACATCACATTCTTCTTCCGTAAAGGCGGATCGGTCAGCGCCCTCGTCGTCCATGTCTTCGGCGCCCAGGGCGTTGGCAATTACGAGGATCTTGAATGTGCTTAGGGAAGGCTTGGCGAACAATTTTCGGCCAGGTACCACGTTGTAACCGTCGCTCATTATGAGATCGACGAACGGTTTGTAACGCCCGGTCGTCGTATGAAAGTTGTTGTGAGCTTCGTCGAAGGCAACTCGAGGATAGTTTTTAGTATAAGCCGGATGCGCGACCGTGGTATTGAAATAGGGATCAGCACTTTGTTGGGCAGCCACGAGCTGTGACTGAAACGCAAGTGCAAGTGCCAGCGACAGGAATCGACCAAAATGAGTTTTCATGTTGCAGTAACTCTACAGTCTGGAATTTGGTTGGGGGTTTCTCGGACTCAGTTTTGCCTATTGCCAGGGTTACTTACACTGACTACAGTCAAATTCGTGCTTGGAGCTTTGCAAGCCGTTCGTCCGCAAGGAGCAACGTTTCGTCCTTTTTACAAAAGCAGAAACGAACCTGTTGTGAGCCCCGTTCGGGAACGCTGTAAAAGCTCGAGCCTGGAACGCAGGCCACGCCCACCTCACGAATCAGGTGGCGCGTAAACTCGATGTCATTCGCAAAATCAAATCCGGAGATGTCAGTCATGATGTAGTAAGCGCCGTCGGGACTGAACGTCTTGAATCCAGCATTATCCAGCACCTGTAGCAGGAGATCTCGACGCCTCTGATACTCAATCTGCAAACGTTCGTAGTATTCGGGAGGAAGCGATAGCGCGTAAGCACCGGCCGCCTGCAGGGGAGCCGCCGCGCCGACGGTAAGAAAATCGTGCACCTTGCGAATGGCCCCCGTGATCTCCGGCGGCGCAATGCAATAGCCCACGCGCCAGCCGGTGACCGAATACGTCTTGGACATCGAGTTGACGATCACCGTGCGTTCGCGCATGCCGGCAATCTGGGCCATTGAGAGGTGTTGGATTTCTGCGTCTGCCCGAGGATAGATGATGTGCTCGTATATCTCATCGGTGAAGCAAAGCGCGTCAAACTCCCGGCAGAGGCCGGCAATGAACTCCAGCTCCTCGCGCGTGAAGACTTTGCCCGTCGGATTATTAGGATTGCAGATGATGATCGCTTTCGTATTTGAGTTAAATGTGGCCCGCAATTCGTCTCCGTCAAAACTCCAGTCCGGCGCACGCAGCGGCACATAGCGCGGACGAGCGTCGGAGAGGATCGTGTCCGGCGCATAGTTTTCGTAGTAGGGCTCGAAAACGACAACTTCTTCGCCCGGATCGACCGTGGCCATCATCGCGGCGATCATTCCTTCGGTGGAGCCACAAGTGACGGTCAACTCTGTTTCCGGATCGACCTCCAAACCCAAGTACCACTTCGTCTTCTTTGCTATCGACTCGCGAAAGTCGCGCGCGCCCCAGGTGATAGCATATTGATTGATATCGCCTGCGATGGCCTGCATCGCCACTCGTTTAATGTCATCCGGAGCGGCAAAGTCAGGGAAACCCTGGGAAAGATTTACCGCTCCGTGTCTGATTGCTTCACGAGTCATCTCGCGAATCACGGATTCAGTAAAAAGACTCGCCTTATGAGAAACGTGGCGACGCGTTGAAAAAGCCGGTGTGGTCATGATTGATCTAGAAACACTAGGCAGAACGGAACCGATGCTTCGACGGATGCAGAACGAGAGCGATGCTCTCATAGATAACGGGGTAGTTCAAGAACAGCTTACTTTCTATTTATCATTTTCCATTCTCTCAATTTTCAATGGTCAATGTTCTGGATCTCATTTCGTGGTGCTTCGTGTGATTTCGTGGATCGTTCTCATCTCTTGGGCCCAGGAAACGTCCACCAAATCACACGAACAAGAAGTTAACAATGAATTCTTAAAATGAGAAAAGGTAGGTGAAAATGGGAAGGACCTACTCTTCCTAAACCTGCGAACTCAAGCCGGACAGAGCTACGGAATGATCTGCTCGCCTTCGGCGTCGCGTTTGAGTTGGTCGATTATGGAGCGCACGGCGGGAGCGAGGCTGCCGTTCGGAGCCAGCATCAGATACTTCTCGTATGCAGCGATGGCTTCTTTGTATTTCTGCTGACGCTCGTAGGCCGCGCCCAGCAGTTGATAGATGACCGGCTCAGAATCCTGGAGCTGATCCAGAGCTTTCTGATACTCAGCTATTGCCTCTGTAAATTGACCCTTCTCCTCCAGCAGCCGGGCCAGACCGACGTGAGCTTCGGGTTGAAAACCACGCGCTTCTCGAATCGCACGGCGAAAAGATTTAATAGATTCTTCGTCAAAGGCAGCTTCGCGGTTAATGCGGCCCTCGACCGCGGATGCTTCCGGATAGATTGGACGCGAGCGTCTGGCAGCCGCGATCTCGGCGAGAGCTTCTTTATACTCGTTAAGATCGAGAAGAACGCGTGCCAGACCAACGCGCGCGGCGGGAAACGAAGGCCGAAGTTTTAAAGCGCGCCGATAAGCCTCGACGGCTTTCTGGCGCGCCTCATCGTCTTTGGCTTGTTCACGTGTGGTTTCTGCTTCCTGAAAGGCAAGCTCCGCTGCGTCGGTAGTACGCACAAGCTTTACTGTGGCACTGCTTCTCCCCGGAAGGATGGAAACCGTCGCTTCTTTGAATCCGTTAGCTCTAACCCGCAAGCTGTGCCGGGCGGGCGAAACGTTCTTCACAGAAAGTTTACCGGAGGCGTCGGTAACACCGCGGCGAATCTCATCAATCCAGACGATGGCCTTTGGCTCAGTCGTGATGGTTAGGGTCCGCGAGGGCGGAGCTGCCGTTCTTGTGGAGCGTTGAGCGAAAACCGCATTTGCAAGTGCGATTAGCGCAATCAAACTTAACGTCGCTGCAAGTCGAAATCGTCTGGGGACAACTCTAGTCGCGCCAAGACACTCCAACTTATGAGGCAGCATTTCAGGTGCTTTCCAATTCATGATTTCAGGCTCGAAACTACACGATTCACATTCACGTACTCGTGGAATACACAGTCAGCGTTTACTCTTCTTCTTCGTTTCCAATAACTCTGCGTCTGCGCACAGTCGAACCGGCAGGCTCTACTGGTGGACTTGAGTTGGGAGTGGCAGCTTCCTGTCGCGACACCGCACGCGTCCCCACCTCGGCACGAAACTTCCCATTCGCGTCGTAAAGCCTTTCATACTGCAATCGATTGCGCACGAGGCCCTGAATGTACCCCCGCGTTTCCTTGAAAGGGACCGCTTCCGCCCACTCATCCATTTCCAACGGCAGGGAAGCGCGCCACCGCACCGCTCGCATCGGACCTGCGTTATAAGCCGCGGCGACGTATTCGATGCGGCCAAACCTATCGATCTGGTCGCGCAGGTAGGCCGTTCCGAGTTGTATATTCAGCCGCGGCTCAAAGAGCGACTCGGCGGTGATGAATCGGTCAACTCCATGCTTCCTGGCTGTCAGTTGTGCAGTTGGAACCAGCACTTGCATCAACCCGTATGCGCGGGCTGGTGAACGCGCCCTGGTAATGAACACCGACTCCTGCCGTATCAAACCCGCCACCTGGTAGGGATCGAGGCTTTTTGCGCGCGACTCCTGGACGATGACCTCCCAATAAGCGAGAGGATAAAAAACATCCCACTCTTCCCGGGTCATCTCTTCCGGCTTCATCTGCGAATAGTCAGGGAAACTTTTTCTCAGCACGTTGAGCGCGCGTACGTTGTCATCTTGGGAACGATAAACTTGAGAAATCGCCAGATTAATTTTTGGGCTGTCGGGGGCCGACTCCGAAGCCAGCGCAAGTTCTTCCAGGGCCCACTCGGCGACACCAATGTTCGTCAGTTGATCGGCCTTCGTGATACGCATCTCTTCAGCAGGGGTGGCCGTCTCTTCCGCCACATTTACGGTCTGCAAATTAGCAATCGCGCGCGCTACCAGCGAACCGGGCGCGAATGTTTTTGACTGAGACTTGCCGGCGCGAGTCATGGCTTCCAGCCGCTGTTTGGCGAGATACCCGTACCAATTTGCGTCGTAACGCCCAAGCATTGCCTGGTAAAGAGCGCGAGCCTCGGAAAGTTTTCCTGCCCGTTCAGAATCACGCGCCGCCCAGTATCCCGCCCGCCCTCGATTGTCATTGTTCTTGTCAACGTAGTAGGCGAGATGCTCCGTTAACAACCGGGAAGACTCCGGATAGTTCTTTGCTTCGTGCGCGAGCCAACCAAGATCGAATTGCGCTTGAGCCACCTCGACCGACCCGGACGCAGAGCTCACGGCCGTTCTCAGAAAATACGAGGCGTCGCTGAGATTCTTCGCCTCCTTTGCTGTTTGTCCCACACTGACGAGCGCTCGAGGAGTAAACACACTGTTAGGAAAACTACGACGCAATTCTTCCACCGTCGCTCGCGCCTGTCCCCATTCACGGGAGCGCGCGTAATTCTGGGCCAGGTAGTAGAGAGCTTCAGCGCGTACATCTCCCGAAGAGGAAGGAACGCTGTTCAAGGCCGCGATTGCCTCGGCGGTCTTTCTGGCATTGGTAGCGGAAATTCCGCGTCGTAGTTGGTTCTGTGGCGTCGCTAAAACGGGAAACTTCGCGAACGCTTCGGTGTAAGCGAGAAACGCGTCGCTATGCTTATTTACCTGATAGAGTCCGTCTGCGCGAGCGAAAGCCTCTTCGGCGGTCGCCGGAGACAGCGTCGAATTGAGCTGCGAAATCAGGGTTACAGCCGTAGCGCTTTCAGGAGCCGCGGGAGTAAAAAAATAGATGCGTCGGTAAGCAGCCAGCGCCCGCGCTCTATCGGATTCTCTGTACGCATCGCCGGCTAACAACAGAGCTGCCGGGTCGTCTCTGGAGATCAAATCACTTAGTAGATCTGGCACAGCCGAAGCTTCGCCCGATTTGACTGCGAGACCGGCAATGCGCATCTTCGCCTCTCGGGCGCGAGCCGAAGACTGGTAGTTTTTTGCTATTTGTTCATAGGCGATTCGCGCCTCGGCCAGGCGGCCGGTTTGCTCGAGCGCATTGCCTCGCACGAATAGCGCGTAGTCGCCGAGCGCCGTATGGTCACGAATGACATTTGTATCAAGCAGCGCAGCGGCTCCCGCATAGTCGTTGGCGCGAATCCTGATCCTTGCGCGTACCATTCTCGCCAGGCCGGCCACGGTGGTGTTGGGAAAGTCTGACTCTATCCGAGCTACTACATCCTCGGCCGGCAGGGTGCCGCCGCGAGTCTGCGCGCGCAGATTGTCGATAGCACTAACTTCAGCTCGGCTTTGCTGTCGGGTCAGACAGCTTGCGGTCATGAAGGTCGGGAGCGAGGCTCCGCCGGCAACAGCGAGAGCAATCAGAAGTAGGATGAGTCGATGCTTACCAAGTTTCCTTACCAAATTCTTGCTCCTCCCAAGGAGTTACCGGTTGCAAGTTTGTAGCTTTGGGGGAGCGGCAACGGAATCATTGCGCCGGCCAATTAGTACGCCTCACGCGGAAACAGTTGCCCCGGGGTAAGCAGTCCCCAGTTTCGTAACGTCACCCACTGCCAGCGAAGTAACCAGTTCGTGGTGAAAATAGTCGAACCTCTGCGCCACTTCCGGCTTCACGCGTTTATCGTACATGTCGCGGGAACGATCAATATATTCACGCAAACGCTCATAGAGATCATTCTTCTCGCGACCGTCCGCCACTTTCTGCTCGTTGTAGAGTTTAATCTCGGAAACCAGCAATCGAGCGAATCGCTGCGCATCGATGTGCAAACGCTTTTCTTCTTCACCCTCAACCTCTACGGGCAGTTCTACATCAGTTCCGTAGCGTCGGCGGGGGGCAACTGGTTCGGCGACTGCCGCAGGCGGTGGCGGTTGTGGGAGGCTCGTAACCTGATCAAATTGCGCATGCGTCTCGTGTCGCTCAGGAGGCGTTTCGAATTGTGGGGCGGGTTCCACATGGTGCGGGGGCGGCGCCTCGTATTGCGGGGCAGGTGACTCGATTTGAGCGGGCGCCTCTGAAACGTGAGGCTCGGGCGCCACCTCGTATCGCTGCGGCGCAGCCTCTGAAAATGTAGCGGAGGGAACTGGTTCAAGATATTCACGCTCCGACCCGAAAGCAGGTTCCGGAACTGGAGCCTCACCAGCGGGTGCGGGCTCAGGCGCCGGTTGCTTTGCTGGAGCCTGACCGGCCAGTAGCTCCACGGACATTCCCGAAACTTTGACTAGCGTCTCGAGAGCTTCGAGGTTGATGGCTTCAGAATCCAATCCGGCAGAGTCAGCATAAAGCACTGCCACCGTTCGGTTGCGCACGGTTAGCGGGATAGCGACTATTCTCTGCGGCGGTTCTTCGCCGAGTCTGTTGAGAATCAGATGATCCTCGGAATGAGAATGTGGGCCACCACTCCAGGTTGTTTTCGATCTGGCTACATCGCCGATGATGCTATCGGCGGAGACTGCGACGGAGATTTGTTGAATAGTGTTGTCACCAACCGTGCCTTCAAATCCGCGGCCCCGCCAGCCAATGGCGCGCTCACCTTTGATCGCAAAGAAAGCGACCCGCGGCGCGAACGACGCCGCGCGGTTAACCAGAGTCTTGAGTACGTGTCCCTGGGCGGATTGCTCGCTGATCTCGGAAACGGCTGCTTTAACGATAGCCATATCGCTCGACATTTTAGCCCGCGAGGATTCCGAGGCCGCGAGACCTATCCCCTCTTCATGCGCAGCTCTGAGATGCTCGAGAATGGAAGCCGCCACGGCTCCATCCAATTGAACTTCGCTCTGACGATCGAGCAGCCGGGTGAGAGATTCATTGAGTTGGCTTTGAAGTTCAGAAATCTCCTGCCTGACTCCGCTCAGGCGCCCCTCGATATAACTCTTAATCTCATGGCGCAAGCTTTCTTCCAGTTGTCCGCTGACCACAGTTCAGTTCCTCCGTTGGTGCGTCGTTGAATGAACCCAGGTTCTTGGGTAAGGCCCTTAGTTATCTCTGGTTCCGGAGAGACTTGCAGGGCGGAAGGTCTCCTAAGTAATTATGGACGCTCAAGATTCAGCGAGTCAAGAAAGGGTATGAGCAAGGAAGGTCACAAAGTGTGACCCTACCTGGAGTGAGGGCCATTTGACTACCCTCGAAGGCCTAAGATATAAGTCGCTCCAGGCAATTCGTGAGTCAGCCACGCAACCGACACCATGACAGCTAATATTCTCATTGCTGATGATTACGAGGACAACCTGGAACTCCTGCGCCTCATGCTGGTCGCTGCCGGTTATCAGGTGAGCGAAGCAAGAGATGGAGCAGAATGTTTGAAACTGGCGAGACAGTTGCGACCGGACCTGATTATGGTCGATCTATCGATGCCGGTCCTCGATGGCTGGGAAATGTTTCGAGCGTTGAAGGCTGATGCGCTTACGGCTTCAATACTTTGCATAGCCGTAACCGCTCACGCTGATACCGATCGCGATCGCGCTCTTCGAGCCGGATTTAATGCCTATCTCCCGAAGCCATTTCGCGGCGCCGAGTTACTTGAAACCGTCGCCAGATTGTTATCCTCGGCGCCTGCGGTCACTTATGCCGCCGAAAATCCGCTCCCACGAGACACGACTAGCGAGACACTCCTGGAGTCCTAGAGGCAGTCCATTTTCCATTTGCCATTTCTCCTTTGCTGTTGGTGACTTATTGTTCGTGTTCGTTCGTGTAATTTCGTGGATCGTTCGGTTTTCTCGGCCAAGCAACGATCCACGAAATTACACGAAACACCACGAAATCAGATTCAGAAAAATGGAAAATGAGAAATGGAAAATGAACCCTTCTTTGCTGTCAGACCTACTTCACCGACCACGCTCATTTATATGAGATCACGACTTGCTGGATTGAGGGTGGAAGCTGATGAATCTCGCTGCTAGCGAAACCGGCGGCACTACACATTCGCTCCAGTTCCGGAAAAGTATAAGCGTCGCCCGCAGGTGTGCTTCCAAGCATCATTATGCTGAAGGCCGCGGTTTCCGGTGGTGAAATGCGATCTTCGTTGGGCACAAACTCCAGTATCACCGCGCGTCCATCGTCCGCCAGTGCCGCGTGAACCTTCCGCAAGAGTGTTTCGCAAGTTGCCGGATCGAAATGGTGCAGAAAGTTGGTTAACAGCACGAGGTCGTAACCTGTGCCGTAGTCAACATCAAACGCACTGCCGCCGTTTGTTTGGTAACGGTCGGCGACACCTGCCTTGCCGGCGTTCTCCCTGGCCACCTCAAGCACACTTGGCCAGTCGACCGCCACGACTTCGGTCTGCGGATTCTTATTCGCGAAGGCAATACCAAACAGGCCATGACCCGCGGCGATATCCAGGACCCTCAACTTACGATCGGCCTTCTCATCCACGAGATTAGCCATCAACTGTGCCGGCATAGCCATCATGGCTGTCATGGCCCGAGCGAACGTGACCCAGATTGGATGCTCCGGCGCGATCGTCCCTTCTTCTGAAGCAACTGTGCCACCCTTTCGCACGGCCCCGGTAAGATCCTTGAAGCCATCCGTGAGCATTGGTGAGAGCAGAAATTCGAGACTGCCGCCGAGGTAAGCTGGCGAGCGCTTGTCCAGAAAGAGTGCCGACTCCGGGGTAAGCTTGTAGCTCGTGCCCTCCTTGGTTAAAAAACCCAGGACACATAGAAAATCGCAAAGAATTCGAATGCCCCGTTCCGACGCGCTGCTCCGCTCGGCAATCTCGATACGGCTTGATTTGCCTTCGCCGATAGCTGTAAAGATTTCCAACTCGAGCGCGGCCTTCAGAGCTTCCGTTCGTTGGTACGCGTTTACAGTTTGAAAGAAGAGTTGCGGTGTTGGTTGTTGCAGCACAGGACTGCTCATAAGGTTTCCTCCATTTCTGTTTTCTATCGCCAATCATCAATTACAAAAGCACCGGTTCGATGGAAACGTCGATTGCTTCCGTCGCAGTTTGCTGGGATGAAATTTAGAGCTGCTCCCCTTTACGGTGTGAAGGTGCGATAAAAATCAATGCCCGAGAAGTTTAGGTGCATAGTTTTTCCATTAACCAACGTGTCAAAGGTTATGCGCTCAACCTCATTGATGTCTCCCTGAGGCCGAAAGACTCCGGGCTCCAGGGGAATTAGAAACTGCTGGTCATCTAGTATTAGCCGCCCTTTGCGAACAAACACGCGGGAGCTTCCATACCAGGGACTATCGGACCGGTAGCGTCCGGTAAGAGTGTCCCACTCTTTGGGATACTCGAACGCCTTCGGTCCGGAGTAGCGTTCGTTTGTCCACCAATCCGGCCCGTGGAACGCTTCAACTACTACGTCTTTATCGCGCCCAAAACGCAACGTAAACAGATCGTAATCAGGATGCTTGACGATGAAACGGTCTCGGCCCGTTTGCTCCAGCACTATACGTTGACTGTCGTGCCGCAGTATCAATTTGTCGCCTTCAGCAATCAGCACGAGCTTTTTTCCGTCGGGTGCATTGAAGGCGCCGGAATAGTCGTCGGCATTTTTGATGCTATCAGGAGCGGGTTGCGGTTCGGGGAGGGCGGGCAAGTCCTGCTTGCGAGAAGCTGCAAGTAACAGATCGAGAGCGTAGCGCGTGACCGCCACCGGGCGGTAGTCGCGCAAATTGGCATTCACGGACGCGAAGGCCGCGAACCCGTTAGTCAGATCGGCATACATCGCTGAACTGAAGGCGACCATACCGCCGGTGTGGCGTACGAGCGTGCGGTTCCGGTCATGGCTGGTCCACAGTCCATAACCATAGCTTGCATCCTCCCCGCGAAAGGGCGCCTTGATAACGGGTTTGACCAATAACTGAAAACTCTTTTCCGAAATCAGCCGGCCGCGAGGTCCCAAGCCCCGATTCAGCAGCATTTGCAGATACGCAACCATGTCGCCGGCAGTTGCGGCCACGCTGCCTGCAGCTTCGGGCACTTCCAACCAGGGCGCTTCAGCTAGCTTACCTCTAAGGGGGAAAGGCCGATCTTCGTGGAGAGGAGCATAGCCAACGGCCAGTCTTTCCTTGATCGCGTTAGTGACCACCGGCGCACTGGCAGACATTCCCAGCGGTTCGAGAACTCGCTTGAGCAAGACTTCCGGGAATGGGCGCCTGTCGATGGCTTCCAGTAAAAAACCGAGCAGCACATATCCGATGTTCGAATAAAGAAAGCGTGATCCTGGCTCCGAGCCGGTCGTTAACGTGGTTGCGGCAACACGCATCAGCAGTGGCACCGCGGAAAGGCCCGCCGTGTGGGTCAGTAGGTGATGCGTGGTAAAGGGCTCGTATTTGGATTCGATCATCAGCCAGGGCAGGTACTTGATGACGGGTTTGTGCAGATCGATTTTTCCCTCATCAGCCAGGCTCAGGATCGCTATCGCCACAAACGATTTAGAGATCGATCCGATCTCAAACAATGTCTGAGGGCCCACCTTTACTTCAGCTTTCAGATCCGAAAAACCGTACTGCGAGGTACGCAGCAGTCCCTTGCGACCTGCGAGCGCGAGTGTCATTCCCGGCGCTCCGGTTTCGCGCATGTGTTGGGCTATAAATGCGTCGAGGCGTTGGTAGGCTGGTTGAAACCACTCGGCGGTACGTTGAGAATTCGCGGAGGCAGCCAGGATCGGCCGCCCGATGCCGGACAATTGACCGAAAACAACTAGCCCTACTCCAGCGTTGAATCCATTTCTCAGCAGTGCGCGTCTCGATGTCATTAAGGACTGGTTAGGTTCGTTGGTTAATTTTTCAGCAACGATGTCTTTGTTGCCGCTGCCGCCCGCTTCGGGCTAGTGAGTCTTGGGTGTTTTGAACCTGACAGGCTGCTGAAAAAGGCGTGGGCCAATATAAGAATGATAAGACGATCCACGAAAGCACACGAAATGACTCGAACTAAGGCCTCTCTTCGTGTCCGTTCGCGTGATTTGGTGGATCGTTCTTAGTTTTTCAGCAGTCTGCCAGAGTTCCGCCGCGCTTTCGCGCTGGTCTCTAACGCTTTCGCCACGCTTCGCGGGCTAAATCCCCTTGGCGGTATTAAGGTAAGGTGGCCTGACTAAGCGTCCGAGTTACCTGCTCCTTGGCTCGAGCACAATCTCACGAGCCAATCGATCCCCCATCACCTCGCGAATTTCCAGACGCTCTCTGTAACCTTGCCGCTGTTTCTCATCGTCGCCTACAACCTTTTGAGCAAGGGCGTCTGCCTTTTCCTCGTTTGCCTCCATTGCTGCCAGGTTCTTGTATTCTGTCATCAGCATAACGTTCCATTCACCCGGTGTGTGGCCCTCTACTGTGAGAACTTTGTAGGAAAGAATTATTCCTTCCTTTTTAAAGGCTTCCTGATTAGTCTTCCACGGGCCTGCCAGGTAACTCAGATAAGCCGTTTCCATCCCGGGTTTCATTCGGATGAACCCAATGTTCCAAACAGAACCGCTGTGAAACGGGCGATTGACTTGAGCGAACACCGAAATACCCACAATCAAAACAAGCAGTACTAATGAACCAATTAGGGTGCGTCGAAGTTTCATGTGGAGCTCCTTTTCCGTATCGGGGGTTAGAGTCAGGCGGGCTGTACGGGTCGCGCCGTCCCAACCATGTTTGCGGCAGGCCGAGAATTGCCGGCGAAATGTTGACAAAAATACAGGGCTTAGTGTGGCGGACTTTAGGAGAAAACTGAATGGCTGTCAATCCTTATATTAGCGGCTGCGGCTAGGCCGGCAAGCCCTTCCGCGCAATTGTTTCCATCACGTTGCAGAACCGATCCAATTCACCCAGCGTCGTGTAGACGTTGGGTGTGATGCGAATGCCCTTGAATTCGTCATGGATGATAGGGGTAGTGAAGATTCGATGTTTGTCGAATAGATAGCTGCCGATGGCCGAAGGGTTCGTCCCTTCAATGTGAATATTGGCTATGGCGCACGACTGGTGGTCGTCAAACGAAGTGTTGAAGCGCACTTTCGGTAAATCTTTTAATCGATTCATCCAATAGCGGGAAAGATAACGAAGGCGCGCTTCCTTGCGCTTTCCTCCCAACCCGTTGTGAAAAAGCAGGGCTTCACCGATCGCCAGCCGGGGGGCGGCGGAATGCGTACCAACCTCTTCAAACTTGCGGATGTCTGAAGCTTGTTTCAACTCGGCTGCCATCAAGGGCCAGATGCTGGGGATCTTTTCCCGTCTTACATAAAGCAGGCCCGTACCCTTTGGCGCGTAAAGCCACTTGTGAAGACTGGTGCCGAAGTAGTCGCAGCCAAGGTCTTTCTGCTGGAAATCAAATTGCGCAAAGGAATGAGCGCCGTCGACAATCGTTTCGATTCCTTTGGCGCGCGCCATTTCACAGACAGCTTTCACAGGCGTGATCTGGCCGGTGATGTTAACCATGTGCGACATCAGGATTAGACGCGTGCGGCCAGTGATCCCCGCTGCAAAGGCCGAGGTGATCTCGTCAAGATTCCTGGGTGGGATCGGAATTTTGACTAACTTCAAAACCAGACCTTCACGCTTTTCGCGTTGGCGCAAGGTAGTCAACATGCGCCCGTAATCCTGCGTGGTAGAGAGAATCTCATCGCCCGGTTTGAAGTCCATGCCCATCAAAAGAATTTCGAGGGACTCGGAAGCGTTTCGGGTGATGGCGATTTCTTCGCGATCGCAACCGAATAGTTCCGCCAGTCCGGTCCGAATCGTTTCCGATTGCGGCTCGAGGATCTGCCACATGGTGTAAGCCGTCGCGTCCTCCTGTTGCCAGATGTAGCGCACCAGGGCTTCAGTAACAATGCGCGGGCTGGGCGATACGCCGCCGTTGTTCAAATTGATGATCCCGCGGGTGACTGAAAAAGATCTTTGAATAACGGCCCAGTAGTCTTCATCCATTGCCGTTTGTTGCGGCGATAGATGCGCGACACTCTTAGTCGCCGCCTGGACCTCTTTTAGAAGAGACGCAACAGTCAGTGAAGACAGAGCGGCAAGACCGACGCTCTTGCCTGTGAGGAAGAGAAAGCTACGGCGCGAGTCCCTCTGGGCGATTAGGTTCTTGATGATGAGTCCCCCTTTCTCGTTTTTATATAGAGCCCGCGAAGCGTGGCGAAAGCATGAAGCCTGGGGGCGTGAGCCCCAGGACAATCGCATTTCAGTTCCTAGCCTGCGAAGCGGGCGGCAGTGACAACAAAAGATTCATCGTTGATGAGAGTTAAACTCACGAACAAGTCCTTGATCTGCTGTCGCCCGCTGGCGCAGATTCTACTTCGCTTCGAACACAATCTCGCCACCAATCACCGTCATGAGGCAACGGGTCTTCAGAATTTCCGCCTCTGGAATCTTCATGATGTCGGCTGAGAGGATGGTGAAGTCGGCAAGTTTGCCCATTTCGATTGAGCCGCGAAGCTTTTCTTCAAAGGCAGCGAAGGCCGGCCAAATCGTGAACATCTTGAGCGCCTGATAACGAGTGGCGGCCTCCTCAGCATGCCAACCTTCACCGGAAAATCCTTTTTGATCCTTGCGGGCTACCGCTGCGTAGAACTCAATCATCGGCTCGCCACGCTCCACCGGCGCGTCAGAGCCTCCCGCAACTGCTACACCCGACTTGATGAACGTCTGCCATGCATAGGCGCCGGCCAGACGTGGGATACCCACTCGGCTCGGCGCAAAATGCAGGTCGCCGATTGCGTGCGAAGGTTGCATTGAAGGAATCACGCCTAGTTTGGCAAAGCGCGGGATGTCTGAGGGGTTTACTATTTGCGCGTGCTCAATGCGCCAGCGCGGTTCGGCGATCTTGCGTTGTTCGCGGGGCACGACCTCGAAAGCTTTCTGATACTCGTCGAGCGTGAAGCGATTGGCGCGATCGCCAATCGCGTGTGTCTCCACTTGGATCCCCTGTTTCAGCGCCGTTTGCAACATGGGGCTCAGGTCCTCCTGTTTGACAGTGAAAAAACCTGCAGTGTCGGGGGCATCTGAGTAAGGCGCCAGCAGGGCCGCTCCTCGCGAACCGAGCGCGCCATCAGAAACAACCTTGATTGTCCGGAGTGTAAATCGGTTATCGAAACTCCCGATCGTTGGTCCTTCCGCCAACAGTCGGGCGGAGCTGGGGCTCGGTCCATGCACGGCCTTGTAGATGCGCAACTTGATCTTGCCTTCGCCGTAGAGCTTTTTGTAGAGATCGATTTCCTGGTAACCACCTCCAGCATCCTGAATCTGCGTCCAGCCGAGCTCGACATTACGCTTGACGCCCAGCTCGATTGCGCGCGCAGCATCCGCAGCGGTGGCGGCCGGGATATGGCGTCTCACCAATCCTTGCGCAGCGTCCAATAGCATGCCGTTAGGCTCTCCTGTCTGTTTGTCTTTCGAGATTTCCCCACCAAATGGACTCGGCGTGCTTTTATCGACCGCAGCGATCTTCAGGGCAGCGCTGTTGACCACCGAAGCATGCCCATCCGCGCGCGTAAGAACTACTGGATTGTTTGGCGCAACTTTGTCAAGGTCTGCCCGAGTCGGGAAGACAGGCGGTTTCCAGAAGGTTTCAATCCAGCCCCGACCGGTTACCCATTCGCCGCGCGGTGCCTGATCGACGCGCGTTTTCACTTTGCCCAGAAAGTCTTCAAGGCTGGTAACATCTTCGAGATTCAGGGTCATCTCACGGAAGCCAACGCCGGGGAGGTGCTGATGAGCATCCGTCATTCCCGGCACCATGGTCTTACCCTTCAGATCTACTACGCGCGTACTCTTGCCTACGTACTTCTGCGCTCCGATGTTTGATCCAACAAACACGATGCGGTCTGCTTTTACCGCGACGGCTTCAGCCTTTGGCCGGCTCGAATTGACGGTGTAGACGTTTCCGTTTTTGAAAACTACATCGGCGGGAGATTGAGCCTCGGGGCGTACAACATTGACCGCTAACAGACCAAGCGCAGAGACGGCGATCACAAATCCCTGAGTAAACAGTTTCATATGCCTTCCTTGTGAAAACGATTGATATTCCTGTCAGAACCGCGAGCAGTAGCGACCGGGTGGTGTGCTTACCAGTTGAGACCAGGTCGCTACAGCTCCCGGTTGGGACAGGCACGCGCGGTCGGGAAGCGAGCAATTCTTTGGCGGCAGTTTATACCATTGAAGCAGGCGTTTCATACAGTATCAGGCAAGAGCACTTGGCGACTGGGTAGCCAGGTACTTTTTCTGCCCACCTCTAACATATAATCCCTGGTCTCGCAGCAACATTGGAATCGTGGCCGGATATAGAAGGGGACTATCCTAAGATGAACACTGAAACACGCAACCTGAACACTTCAAGAGGGGCAACCACCGCCGTCGTTGCGCGCCCAGACCGGGATACCACATCTGCCATAATACTGATCCATGAATGGTGGGGCATTAATGATCACATTCGCGACCTTGCCGGCCGTTACGCCAATGAAGGTTATATTTGCGTAGCGCCGGATCTCTATCGCGGCAAATCGGCTAAGGATTCAGAAGAGGCTTCCCGGCTGATGCACGAACTCGACACCGTGGACGGGTTGGAAACCATCAGCGAGACGATTGTGAAGACGCGGCGCGAACTAGGTGCCGAAACGATCGGTATTACAGGCTACTGCATGGGCGGCACCTTCGCATTGCGTGCGGCCTGTGAGATTGGCGAACTGGCAGGGGCCGCTCCTTTTTACGGAGACATCCCAGAGGAAAAGGTGCTTGCTAAACTGAAAGTGCCAACCATCTTCTTCGCGGGTGCGCGCGACAATTGGATCACTCCTGAAAAAGTTGAGGTATTGAAAAAGGCGACGCGCGAGTACAGCCTACCGCTCGAAGTGGTCAGTTATGACGCCGGCCACGCTTTCTTCAATGACACCAGGCCGGAAGTTTACGATCCGAATGCTGCGAGAGATGCGTGGCAGCGCGTGCTGGCTCACTTGCGAAAGTACCTCGGCGAAGCCGCGCCGCCCACGGGAGCGTGAGGCGCCGGATTTGTTTCTGCCGGAGTTAGCAGATGTCCAAAAACCGTAACAGCAGAGCCAAAAAATTCGCTCCGGTCGGTATAATTTTCGCGGTACTGGGGCTGCTGCTTTTCGCCTACACAGTCAGGAAGGCCGGCGTGGCCCAGATCATCGACGGAATCCAGCGACTGGGTGCAGGTTTCCTGCTCATCCTCGTGCTGTCCGCAATTCGCCATGGCGTTCGTTCGATCGCCTGGACCAAATGCTTTGAACCGCCATACGCGCTTCGCTTTCGAGATGCCCTGGAGGCGCGGCTAATGGGCGACGCCCTGGGCAACGTTATTCCACTCGCCAGCATGGCTGTGAGCGAGCCTTCGAAAGCCGCATTTGTTAGACACCGGGTGCCACTGATGGCGGGGCTCTCAGCACTGGCCATTGAAAATATCTTTTACAGTCTTTCGGTCGTACTCTTTATTTTCTCCGGCATGGCTGCTCTGTTGCTGAGTTTCCCCCTACCGAAGCCTGTGCGTTATGCGGCGTTTGGCTCCCTGATAATAATCCTCATAATCGCCCCCCTCGGGTATCTAATTATTCACAGGCAATGGAAGTTTTTGAGCGGCGCCTTTACGTGGTTGGGCAATCGCACCGGCGGACGCGGCTGGATCGAAGTGGCTAATGCTCGCGCTCAAACTTTGGAAGAACGCATTTACGGTTTCTATGAAAGAAACGGCGCGAGCTTTCTTCCCATCCTTGGACTCGAGATATGTTTTCACGTGGCGGGCGTGGCGGAGGTCTACACTACGCTTTCATTTATCAGCGAAACCGTCGCGCCCACGCTGCTAACGGCGTTCATTCTGGAATCGGTCAATCGAGTAATCAATGTGGCGTTCAAGTTCGTGCCATTCCGCACAGGTGTAGATGAGTATGGGTCCGGAGCCCTCGCAAAGGTGTTGGGTTTTACCAGAGCGACCGGGGTAACGCTGGCGATCGTCCGCAAGGCCCGGGATATTTTCTGGACGACAATTGGCGTGTTGTTGATTATTCGGCGAGGACTCTCGTTGCGGGCAGCGGCCAATCAAAGCGAAGGCATTGCCGACGATATCGGAAGGGACAGGGCCCAAGCGCCGCCTGCTCGGTAGCACAGACTTCAGTCTGGGCAGCTTCGCGCATGACCCAACTTTGAACTTATCGCAACTTCATCACAGACTGAAGTCTGTGCCACTACTCATAGGCGAGCGCGCTCACGGCGTCGAGATTCGAAGCGCGAACTGCCGGATAGAGCGCACCCAGCCCGCCTCCCAGGATCCCAATCGCCGCCGCAGTCAAGGCCCAGGACCAGCTAAACTCGAAGAGCAGGCCATAGAACTGGTGAATGAGGTAACCGGCAATAAACGAGAGCAGAAATCCCGCGACCAACCCGATCGCGCTAATCAGTAGTGCTTCCTTCTCAATGAGTCCGATGATGTAACCCCGCGACGCCCCCAGGGCTTTCAGAATCCCAATCTCGCGCGTCCTTTCGGTAATCGTCGTATACATTGCCAGCATCACCACCAGCGCGCTAACTATCGCAGCCAGCCCGACCAGGACGCGCAGGAAGACCGGGAGATACGGGATATTCTGCTCGATGCTCGTGAAAACGTCTTCCGTAAACTGGATCTTGTTGCCAGGCAATTTCTCCACGATGCGTTTCGCAACCTCAGCTTTGTCACTCGAACTGCGAACTTTCACCATAATGTAAGTAGCCTTGTCCCGAGCCTCGAATGCATCCTGCATAGCTGCCAGCTGCATCTTTACGCGAGCAGTTGACGCGGGGGAGTAGATGCCTACCACTCGATAGGGCTGGTCCCCAATTAGTCTAATTTCACTGCCTACGCGAAGTTTGTGGTTGCGCGCTTTCGTCTCGTCAATCACGATCTCGTCATTACCCTGCGGCGCGCGTCCGGCGACCAGGTGAATGCCGTTCATCCTGGAAAACGGTTCCCAATCGACACCCTCGATTCGCTCCAGACCAAACCCGCGATTACTTTGAAGGATATTTACAATCACAGGCAACGCGTCTTCGACGCCCTCAATCCCCTTCAGTAATTCGGCATACTTGGTGCTGAGGTTTGCCGTCGATGAGGTCAACTGCATCGATCCGGGTCGCGTGAAAATTATCTCCGCGCGCAGGTTTGACCCGCGACGCTGCAAGTCATTAGACATGCCGCGCGCTAAACCGGTAAAGAGCATCACGAGAATTACACCGAGAGCGATGCCGGCCACACTCACCAACGTGCGCACCGGGCGCTGACGAATGTTTGAACGAATCAAATTGTCCATATCACTTGATGTCAGAACCAGACAACTGTCAGACACTTCTGACATTCATTTCTGTGGGTACACATTAAGGCATTCGGATGAAAGCCAACAACCTCCGCAGACGATTCTGTTTCTTTGCTGGACAAAAGCCGCAAGCAATCAATTATGCTTTCAGTTATAATTGGCCCATTCAAAGCACAAAGGAATTTAGATTCTGGCAAGCGACTTCAAGTTTAGTTCCTCGGCGCCGGCAGTCGAGATTGACCCCCGGAAGCGTCCATGGCCCGCGGTTGAGCTTGGCCGTCGTCTCGGTTTGCTTGCTAGCTTGGACTGGACCGTAGTCGGGACGCTGGCGATCTGTGTCGGGCTCGGACTCGGGTTGCGAATAAGCAACCTCGGCGCCATCGGGTTCGCAGAAGACGAAATGAACAAGCTCGATGCTATCCGGGCTTACGAGCGGGGCGACATCAGCGCAAACGCTGAACACCCGATGGTGATGAAGGCGGTCATGTTCGCTTCCGTGAAAACCGCGAGCGCCTGGTATAACCTGACGGGCCGTTCAGTTAGCGATGAATTTGCCTTGCGTCTTCCGAATGCCCTCGTGGGCGCGCTTACCGCGATCCCGCTTTTCTTACTAACGGCGGCCTACTTCGATAGGTGGACCGGGCTGTTAGCTGCCGGGTTTTGGGCCTTTGGTATCACAGCGATCACTCTCAATCGCGTGGGCAAGGAAGACACGTTACTGGTCTTCTTCATGTTATTCGCTTTCTATTTCTATGTGCGGGCGAAACTGATCTCTCCCCGCGACGAGACCGCGAGGCGACGCAATTATATTCTTAGCGCGATTTCGTTTGGCTTTATGCTCGCCTCGAAATATTTTCCTCACTACTTCGGGCTCAACGCTCTGTTTCATCACAAGTTTCACGTCCGCAAAGCCGAACCAGGTGAACTGAGTGGAAAAACGCCGACCATCTTCTACGTTCTAATACCGGTTGCCTTTCTGCTCGCGAATCCCGCGGTGCTGCTGCCGCAGGTGTGGGACTATCTGAATGCTTACACGGGCGAACGCTTGCTGGTCCATACCGGCTATTTCTTCGCTGACCGACTCTACAAGAACAACATGTCGAGCACACCCTTCTGGGGCACGCCCGTGTACTTCTATGCTCTTTTCATGACCATCAAGATTCCTTTGTTGGTTCTGGCGAGCTTCCTGGCGGGTTTCTTTGTTTCGTTGAAACGTTGTCGGCACCCGGGGCATGCATTTGTTCTTTTCATGTTTCTCTTCTGGATAGTGCCGTACTCGCTCATTGGTGGAAAGTGGTTGCGTTACACGCTCTCACTAATGCCCTTTGTCTACATGATTGCAGCGGTGGGCGTCATTGCCTTGATCGGAGTTTTGTCTAAAGTCTTGAGGACTTCCAGAGAAACGGCCGTAATTGTTTCCGCAGCGACCGTTGTTGTCTTCATCCTGCTTCCGGGGTGGACGGCCTATGCGCATGGGCCGCACTACGCGCTTTACACTAATGCGCTGGGTGCCGGGAGAGCCGGTTATTATTTTCCGCACGACGAGTTTTACGATGATGGTTTGCGCGAGGCGATAGAATTTGTGAGCGAGGTCGCTCCTCAGCACTCCCTCATCGCCCACGAAACTCCCGCGGTGACCCGATACTACCTGGAACGGTTCTCGCGACCCGATTTGAACTCGCAGGTGATTTCCAGCACTGATTTCGATCCGGCAAATCTTGGTGCTCCGGCTTACATCATTGTCCAACCCGGTCGAATATATTTTGAGAATCTGGAAAAGATCGACTTCGTCCGGGCGAATTTCGAGAAGGTTTACGAAGCTAAGATCCAAGGGGCCACGGCGGTAGAAGTATTTGTGAACGAACTGAAGTAGCCGATGAAGGCTACCCCCGCTCCGGGGCTGAGCCGGTTTAGCCGTATGTCCGGAGCGCTCTCTTGATGAATCCCAAAGGGATCAACATTCATGTGAGGTCCGCTTTGCTATACCCTCGGGGCTTTAGTCTGACACCCGCTATGGCGGGCTGGTTGAATGCACCCGGCGTCTGACACCCACGAAATGAGAGCCGAGCGCATCAAGAACCCCCGAACCCCCGCCAGCACTGTGCGCGTTCCCGGACGCGCGCCACAGTGGGTTATCCCAATGGTCAAGGTGGCCTTAGTCATCGGAGATGCGCTCATAGCTGCATTCTCTTTTGTCGGGGCATATTACCTTCGTGCAGGCACATCCGTCTTTGCGCAAGCTGCTGATAGCGGGTTCCAGTGGAGCCAGGAGTTTGCTCCGTATGGAACGCTACTGCTGTTCGTGGTGCTGATCCGTCTGCTGGTCTTGCAATACTACGATCTTTACCGGTTGCGCGGAGAG
Organism: Acidobacteriota bacterium; assembly: GCA_030859905.1. Lineage (GTDB taxonomy): Bacteria > Acidobacteriota > Blastocatellia > Pyrinomonadales > Pyrinomonadaceae > PSRF01. The sequence continues at coordinate 13,926 of JALZJF010000096.1, read as the reverse complement.
TTTTCGTTTGTCGACGACGCAGTACGCCTCTTCAAGTCGGCCGCGATCGGATCACTGCTGATTGTGGCTGCTGCTTTCTTATATCGTGGTGGTTATCAGTATCGGGCGTTCTCTTATGCGCGGGCCGTTTTCGTGCTCGACTTTTTGCTCTTTTTTGCCGGCGTTGTGACGCTGCGGCTGCTGGTAAGAAGCCTGCAGACGTTTGCGAGACGACGGGAGCTTAATCTGATTCCCACGTTGGTAGTTGGCCAGGGTCCCGAAGCAGCTTTGTGCATCAAGGAAATGCGCGAACGCCCCTCCCTTGGCTATCGCGTTATCGGCGTGGTTGAGAACACAGAGGCTGACGATCCGGGACAAGCGACTTACGAAGGTGTGCCCGTCATCGGCAACCTGACCGGACTTCCGGATGCTATCCGCGACTCGGGAGCTAACGAAGTGATCATCGCCGACCCCCGCGTCGATGGAGATGCGCTCTTCCATGTGATGATGCGCAGCGGGCGACGACGGGGCGTAGAATTTCGCATCGCGCCCAACCTTTTCAACTGCCTGCCCCGCAAAACCGAGATCGATCAGATCGGCGCCTTGCCGATGATTCGGCTTTTTCGCGAACCACTGTCAAAGGCTTCCAGGCTTGTTAAGCGCGTTTCTGACATCGTCATCGCCTTGTTTGCCCTCGCCTTGCTCTTGCCGATTTGGTTTATGATCGCGGCGCTTATCAAGTGGAACTCCCCAGGGCCTATCTTCTTCAAGCAGGAGCGCGTGGGCATGGACGGACGCATCTTTCTCGTCTACAAATTTCGCACTATGCATGTGGATTCCGATCACACTATTCACGAGGAGTATCAACGACTGTTCATTGCCGGACATGCGGAAGCAAACCTCGGTAACGCCGAGCGACCGGCATACAAACTCTCTGCCGACCCGCGGATCACGCGCGTCGGCCGTTGGTTACGTCGTACCAGCCTGGACGAAGTGCCACAGCTCTTCAATGTGCTTCTCGGTGACATGAGCGTGGTAGGCCCACGCCCGCCTATCCCTTACGAAGTAGAAGCTTATGAGCTGGCCCACCGCAAGCGTCTGGACATGAAGCCCGGATTGACCGGGTTGTGGCAGGTGTCGGGACGAAATCGACTGCCTTTTGAAGAGATGGTGAGGCTTGACCTGTTCTACATCGAGAACTGGTCGCTGCTGCTGGACTTGAAAATCATCCTGCGCACGGCGTTGGTGATATTCCGCGGCGACGGTTACTAACTGCAGTCGCTATTGAAGAAAATGAAGCCTCGTGTCCTATGAACGTCTCAGCCTTTCTCGAAGCCTTTAACTGCTGGGCGAGCACCCAACCGGATGTGAAGGCCGTCGCCGCAGTGAGAAGGTCGGTATTGCTGAGACGAATTATCTGGGTATGGAACATCAGACCATCATCGCTTATGGAAACAATTTCAAATTTGACGCAGACGGTTTTGACTGGCTGATGTTTCACGAGTTGGGACATGAAAGGTGGGGCAACCTGGTAACGGCGAGCGACTGGCGCGAATTTTGGATCTCAGTTTCGTGGTGCTTCGTGTTTGTTCGTGGATCGTTCGCTTGGCCGAGCGATAAGAACGATCCACGAAGTCACACGAACGGACACGAACAAGAACTCAAAAATGCCAAATGAGAAATGAGTATGGAGAATATGAGAAATGACGAATGGAAAATGACCTGTCCTATCCTTGCGACAGATTTAGAGTTCGGCGAGTGCCAACTCCAGCAGGAGAATCTTCTTGATTCCTTTGTAGAGTGGTTCGATTTCACAGTTCTCGGTTAAAGCGTGTGAGTCACTGCAAGGACCGGCGCCGGTGGAAATCGCCGGAATCCCTTGCAACAACGCGGGGCTGGCATTATTGGAGCCGGTCGGCGTAATTGGAGGATCAAATCCCATTGCGCGATGCACCGCTTCAGCCACCATCACCAGCTTCGAATCTCTATGTCCGGGAATCACCGCGGCTGGTGAGGTTGAGATCACCTCCGTCTTTAGTTGCACATTTGCGCGTCGGGCCTCTTCCTCCAGGATCGCTGCAATCTTTTTCTCCAAGTCGGCTATGACTTCATTACTCGTCGAACGCAGGTCGACTGTAAACCACGCGTCTGCTGCTTTAGCGTTTACGACTTCCGAGCCTCCCAGCATGCCAATGTTCAGATTCGACGACGGATTAGTAGGGACACTTAACTCATAGATCCGGGAAATCGCACGACCGAGCGGCAAACTCGCCGAGTAAGGCGGGGTGCGTGAACGGGTGTGGCCACCCGGCCCGATAAAGTGGTGCCGGTACCAGTTGATGCCAATGCCGGCATACGTGAATCCTTCGTAACCCCCGTCGAGCGCGATGTAGTAATCTATTTTGCCTTTGTGGTCTTTAATGAACTGCCTGACGCCTGCAAAGTTTGTCTCTTCTTCAACCGTAAAAACAAAAATCAGATCGCCCTTGGTTTCAATCCGGGCCGCATCGAGGGCGCGAATAGTCGCCAGTAAAGCCTCGATATTCCGGGTGTCGTCGCCAACGCCCGGCGCATGCACTCGTCCTTCGCGAATAGTCGCTTTGATCTTGAGTCCGGGTTGAAAGACCGTGTCCAGGTGAGCATCAAAAACGACCACTGGTCCACCACCGGTTCCCTTGCGCACCGCAATCAGGTTACCGGCCGCGTCGTAATGGATATTCTGCAACCTGTACTCACCGAGCAGCTTCTCGATGAATTTAGCCCGCTCCTGCTCATGCCCTGAAGGTGCGTTGATCTCAGTAATTGCGATCCACTCGCGCAGAATGCTCTCGCGGTTCTGATCGATATACTCGTAGGCTGCTTTCACCCGGGTATCGTTCTGGATCGACTTTGCCTGGTCCAGATACTCCGCCGGTGTTTGAGAAAAAACCGGGAAGCAGGGCAGCAGCAATGCGAAAATAGACAAAGGACCGGCTAGCAATCGACGCATGAAGTTTCCTTATTGATCGAACATAGTAGTAGAACTGCAGCTCATTCTAATGGTTTCTCGCTGCATAACAAAAGCGGTCGGAAAAGTCCTAAGTTGACGACTCGGCCCTACCCTTTGGTTCGGGTAGCATGAGTCCAACCACTGTTAGCCAGACCACGAAACGCGACAGAGCGGGACACAATGTTTCGCAGCCACACGACTCTGAATTGACAATTCAAGCTCAGCAAATTTGCAGGTTGGGAAGGGGGCAAAGCGGAGCGCGCCCCCGCTCAAGACTCAACCCTGAAATTGACAATTCAAGCTCAGCAGATTTGCAGGTTGGGAAGGGCAAAGCAGAGCGCGCCACAGCTCAAGACTCACAGCTACTCAACCTTGATCAACAATTCAGGCCCCGCCATTTGCAACTTTAACGGGGGCGCGCTCTGCTTTGCACCTTCCTGCAAGTTAGCGAGGCTTGAGCAGCCATCAGTTCACAATGACTACCCGCGTCCCGGCTCAATAATTCGTCAGAATCTCATCTCCCGCAAAGCCCATCTTCCCCAGGCGGTCGCGGGTTTGTCCAATCATCTCCTGCGAACCACAAATCAAAGCGATGGGTGAATGGAGTGAGGGTAGAACGTGATCCAGAAGGGACTGGACGTAACCGGTAGGACCAGACCAGTCGTGTCCATCAGGCCTGGAGATTACCTGACGCAATTCCACTCCGGCATCTTCCCAATCTTGAGTTTCATCGCGGTAGCAGAAGTCGTCCGGCGTGCGGGCGCCGTAGAGCACTACTAACTGGCCGAAGTCTTCTTTGCGTTTCAGCACCTGCCGCAGCGCTGAACGGAGTGGCGCCACGCCCGTGCCCATCGCCACGAAAACAAGATCCTTGTGTTGATGGTCGTTGAGCGCAAAGCCGTGGCCAGTCACGTCCAGAAGCTGAATTCGTTCGCCAGCTTTCATATCGAAGATGACGTTGCTGGCTCCTATCTTCTGCTTAACCAACACTTCCAATTCCGGATCTTCCGGCGCACTGGCAAAGGCAAAGTAAGCAGGCGCTTCGCCTTCTACTTGCAGAATTGCTACCTGCCCCGGCACGAAAGAAACACCGTGATTTTCCACGCCGTCTTGAGGCATGAGATCAAAAGAACGCGCATTGCGCGCCTGGTCTCGAACCCGGGTGATGATCAATGAACGCACCGTTGCCACTCCGAACTTGAGCGTGAGATTGCCGGGCCAGTGTAGCAAATTTGGGATAGTGCCCTGATTTCATTTTCCTGACCTGCCTGTCGCATTCGCGTGGTTTCGTGGATCGGCGGCAGAGTGCCGGGAGGTGCTGGTAGTTTAGAGCTTTAGCTTGTTCGTAGCGCTAAGCGCCAACCTAAAGGTTGATGAACTCTGAACTTCGGGAATCATTGCCTGCTGGGGAAATTACTACCACTTACTTTTGCTTCGTCATAGAGCTGATCAATAGCGCTGCGGTACTTCTCATCAATCACTCGCCGCTTCACTTTCAGAGTGGGGGTGAGTTCCCCGCCTTCGATTGTGAACTCGTTCTCCAACAGCCCAACCTTCTTTACTCGTTCATACTGAGCCAGGTCGGGAGTGAGTCCGGCAATCTGCCGTTCAAACAAGTCGATTATCCGCTCATGCCGGCACAATTCCGCGTGACTGGTAAATTTGATCCCCTTCAACTGTGCGTAGGACTCAAGCTGCTGCCAGTTGGGCACGATTAAGGCGGCGGGAAACTTGCGCCCGTTACCGATCAGGACGACCTGGCTGACAAACCGCGAACCCTTAATCATCTGTTCGATTGGTTGCGGTGAAATGTACTTCCCGCCGGAAGTTTTGAACAACTCCTTCTTGCGATCCGTGATGCGCAGAAAACCGTCGTCATCGAGGGTCCCGATATCTCCGGTTTTAAACCAGCCATCCTCGGTAAAGACCGCGCGTGTCTCCTCCGGTTTGTTGTAATAGCCGAGCATCACGTTTGGGCCCCGCGTTTCGATCTCGCCGTCGGCCGCAATCCGGACCTCAACTCGAGGGATTGGTTTACCAACAGAGCCGATGCGGTTGTCATCCACCCTGCCGGTAGTGATCACGGGCGAAGTCTCTGTGAGTCCGTAACCCTGAACGATAGGAATGCCCGCGCCGAGATAGATGTAGCCCAACTCTTCCGGCAGTGCAGCGCCGCCCGAAACCAGCAAGCGCATACGCCCACCGAACGCCTCGCGCCATTTCGAGAAAACCAGCTTGGTGGCCAACTTGTGTTTCAGCGCCAGGGCCAGTGGGGCTTTCTTCTGGTTCACCTCAAACCGCGCAAAAGCCTTTCCAACTGAGACGGCCCATGAAAGCAAGGCCATATTGATTCTTCCCTTGGCGGCCACGCGCTCCTTGATACGGTCATAGATCTTTTCAAATATCCGCGGCACTCCTACCAGAATCGTGGGACGCACCTCGCGCAAATTCGACCCAATAGTTTCCAGCGACTCCGCGTAGTAAACCGCCATGCCCTGATAGAGGTACATGTACATTGCCTGGCGTTCAAAGATGTGCGAGAGCGGCAAGACGGAAAGCGCAATGTCTTTTTCGTCGAACGACAGGTTTCCGGCGCCGTCGATCAGGTTCGAAATGAGATTGGCGTGCGTCAACATCACGCCCTTGGGTTCGCCCGTGGTCCCGGAGGTGTAAATTATCGTCGCCAGTTGATGCGGAGTAATACGGTGAGCCAGATCGTCGATTAGGTGCGGCTGTTCTGTTACCAGAATCTGACCACGCTGCTCAAGTTCTGCCAGAGTCATCCCTTGCGCCTTGTCTACATCTACATCGTCAAAAAAAACAACCTGCTCAACTGCCGGGCATTCTCTAAGGATTTCGTTCACTTCCGTAAACTTCCGGTGATTTGATATCACCAGGACGCGTGAGCCGGAATCCTTCAGGATATAGCGTACCTGCGACGGGTTTAGCGTGGGATAGATGGGGACATCGATGGCCCCTGCAAACAGGCAGCCCGCGTCGGTTAAAGTCCATTCCGGCCGGCTATCAGACAAAAGCGCGACGCGATCTCCGGAGCGCACTCCCAGCGAATAAAGCCCCGCGGCAACGCGACGCGTGCGGGTGAGCATTTCGTCTGCAGAGATTGGTATCCAGCGGCCGTCGTGTTTGTAATTCAGCGTATCGGATCGTTTGTGGTCGCGCGCAATTCGCTCAAATGCCTCAACGAGCGTGGTGGGATGATCAGAGGTCAGGGGCTCGCCCACCGAGGTTTCTGATCGTTCACTGGTAGCTTGGGGGACCGAATTCACTTCTTGGTAACTCCGTTGAGCAGGATGTCAAGCACTTGATCTGCCATGGGCGCCAGTTTGTAACGACGCTTGGAGAGAATCCAGTTGGTAGCCATTTCGTCCAGAGCGCCAAAAAAAATCTTGGCGACGACCTTGGCATTCAAACTCCGGCGAAACACGCCGGCGTTCTGGCCTTCTTCAATTGTCGCGCGAATTAGTCCGAGGTATTCCGCGAACCCCGCGGCGGAAAACTCTTCCATGAATTTGGTTGAGCCGCGCAGTTCTACCTGAAACACCACCGCCAGATCGCGATCCGCTCCCATTCGTTCGAGGTGCAAGAGGGCAATCCGGCGAAGTTTTTCGCGCGGATCGCTGATTTGTTCGAGTTGCTTTCGACCTTCCGAAATTGCCTCTTCCACGGTGCGATCGAAAATCGAATGGAGGATCTCTTCTTTGCTTTTAAAGTAGAGATAGACGGTCCCATCCGCGACTCCCGCTTCGCTCGCAATATCGGCAACTTTGGAATTGAAATAGCCGTTGTGGGCAAAGACTCGAATCGCGGCGCGCAAGATTGCCTCGCGCTTGTCGTTTACGACAGGCCGAAGTGAATTCAGTGAACGAGCGGATCGCATGGGATTTCCGATTTTTGATTTCTGATAATTTCTGATTTTAGATTTGTAACCTTTGGCGGCTCGAGTAGTTAGTCATTCGCTTAAATCGACCTGGGAGCCGAGCGCAATCCAAAATCGCAAAGCCAAAATCTAAAATGCATTACTGAATGAACCGTCACTCAGTGACGGGTCTAGCCTAGCTTGCTCCGCAATTTTCTGCAAATGAGCAAGTTTAGGACGCGATACTGGAGACTGATGTGGTTTGGGACGCAACCAGCGCCTCCGGCGGATTCCGTTTCGACGCCAGATAACTTGTTGACTTGCTTCTAGCGTGGAAAATAGAAGAACTCAACCAGGGTCAGAATTATCGAAGGGTGTTCTCAGATTGTTTTTTGCAGAAACGTCCTTGACAGGATCGGCGGTACTGTCTTATACAAGAAAGGTTGCGCGATCGTTTGAATTGCGCACCTGAGGAAAAACTTTCAATGTTGATGAGCTGGACATACCAAGAACACGTAGCCAAATGGCAGCCGTCGGCCGCCATGCGTGGCGTGTGTCTATCTGCCGGTCAGAGCTCGGCGTCAGTCACGTTGGGCGTCAATACGTTTAGCGGCAGACTCGGACAAGCGACGTCCATAGATAGCCGTTATATCAGGCATTGATTCGCGGGAGCGGCCTCCCGCTCCCAAATCTCAAAGCAAAATCGCGAGAATTGTAAGAGCGGGCAGCTTCCCTGGGAGGCTTAAAGCCCGCTCCTTTTGTTTTTTGACAATCGAAGTACCTTTTGTGAGAGATGAAGGCAGGGAGCCTTCAGCGGATGACAACGCCGTTGCTTTGCGAGAGTCCCGAGCGTCGCCATCCTCAGGAGATGTGTGCTCGAAGTGTGTTTAGCACCCCACGCGGGCTGCCCGCGCGGGGACCCCGCAATTCGCGGTACGCTCTCTCTGCCTTCATCTATTTTTTAGCATAACGAATTTGGATTTTGCATGCGTGGCTGAGCAGCAACAACATTGCCGATTTCCGATTGCCAATTGCCAATTCCCGATTTGCTCAAATCCGGCAGCGAATCTCCGTAGAGAAACAAGAACAAAGACCAAAAGCCAAAGACCTAAGAGGTGAATACAAATCGGCAATCGGCAATTGAAAATCGGCAATGTTTCCGGGGATGTAGGCTAACCGGCAAACCATCGGTCTCCAAAATCGAGATTCTCGGTTCAAATCCGAGCGTCCCTGCCAATCTTTACGGAAGGCCCGACAGTAGAGTGAGTCAAACAGTCTTGAAAACTGCGGCGGCTAATAACCGTGTACGGTTCGACTCCGTAGCCTTCCGCCATTTGGAGATGTCGCCTAACTGGCATGGCAGCACCCCGCTAAGGTGCCGGGAGAAATCCTGTGAGCGTTCGAATCGCTCCATCTCCGCCATTGCCTGAGTCCGAATCGTAGACCTTGCAGCGGGTAGGTTCGGTGCCAGGAAAGACGGGTCGCTGACTCCTCGCATAGGATGCCCGTACCAATCTTCGGACCTGTAGCTCAGCGGAATGAGAGCGCAACTCTGCGAAGGTCGAGGTCGCACGTTCAAATCGTGCCAGGTCCACCAAAAACATTTCCGATTTTTGATTGCCGATTTCCGATTGGTCCGCGGCGTTAGAAACTTTATTCCGCTCGCAAATCGGCGATCGGCAATTGAATCGGAAATGCCGTTGCGGAGTAGCCAAGCGGAACGGCGCTCGTCTCTGGAACGAGTCATGCGAAGGTTCGAATCCTTCCTCCGCAGCCAGTTTGAAAAGGTTGACGCGGAGTACACTGGAGTCGTAAAGCCGCCAGGGACGGGCTCATAATCCGTCGACGCAGGTTCAAGTCCTGTCTCCGCAACCAAGCTGAGGACCCCCTTAGTTAAAAGTCAGATGGAATCAGAACCTTGTTTCCTAAACGACTTGAGCACCCCATGCGGGCTGCCCGCGCGGGGACCCCGCCCGTCGCAGGCTCGAGTCCTGCCGGGTTCAACCCGTGAGATAAAACCCGCGAACATAGATTTCATCACACGGTTTCGAGTCTATCTCACGAGTTGAACCATGCCGGCGTAGCCCAATCGGGAGGAGGCGCTAGTCTTAGGAACTAGACAGTGTGGGTTCGAATCCCTCCGCCGGTACCATTCAACATTGCCAATTTTCAATTGCCGATTTCCGATTGATCTGTTTTCAGCACAGACGTTTGGTAGCGAGAATCAAATTGGCAATTGGCAATCGAAAATCGGCAATTCTTATGCTCGCGTAGTCCAACTGGCAGGAGACGACAGATTCAAGATCTGTACAGTGTGGGTTCGAATCCCTCCGCGAGTACCAGTTCAATAATTCATTGCGCGTGTAGCCCTTATGTTGACACCTCAGTAATGTGGAGTGGTTGTTTCAGACGCGTTGCTAGGCGCAATTTTGTTGCAGACAACTCCACATTACTGCAGGCGGTTTCAGAGACCCTCAAGCCAATCGAGCACCGAACGGTTGCGCCAAGCGGATCGACGCTGCCCTCGAACGGGTTTGACCTTGGCAATAGCGGCGCGTTTCATCTCCAAGTCGATAGTGGCGTACTTATTCGTTGTGTTGGGACTGGCATGACCAAGCCACTGGCTTATGGTCGACAGGTCAACTCCCGCTTTCAGGAGAGCAACCGCAGTGCTGTGGCGGAGGCTGTGCGGATGCAGCCTCTTGCCGCGAAGGCCGGCAACGTGAACCTTGGCGCGGTCCTGATACTTCCGCAATAAGTAACGAACCCCGAACCGAGTAAGTGACTCGCCTCGATGATTCAAAAAGACATGCTGCTCGGAGTGCGGCTCAAGCAGTCTCTCCTTAAAGAAGCTGCGTAGCAGGCGAGCAGTTTGTGGCCACAACGGACAAAAGCGTTCCTTCCGACCCTTACCGAACAAACGGACTTGAAAAGGCTTTGTCAGTTGAACATCGCAAGCGCGGAGATCCAAGATCTCCTGAACGCGAGCGCCGGTATTGAACAGTGTCGCCAACAAAGCGTAGTCGCGTCGGCCGTCGCGCGTGGATTGGTCCACTGCGGAGAGGACGTGCTGGATCTCTTCGTACTCCAGATATTCGATAGTGCGTTGGCGGGCTCGCTTAAAGGGAATAACCAGTACCCGCTGACAATGCTCAAGTCGATCGGGATGCTGTCCAGCGAGGTAGCGAAAGAAGGCGTGGATAGCTGAGAGCCGAACATTGCGAGTGGTCGCCGTGTTGTGGCGTTTGCTTTCCAGGTCAGCGAGAAATGAAAGAATCAGGTCTGCACTAACATCATTGAAGTCCAACAACGAGACACAGCGTCGTTGTTGGGCGGCCACAAAGCGCAGGAGAAGCACCAGGCTGTCCCTGTAGCTGGCAATGGTGTGTGGGCTCACATTGCGTATGCAAGGCAGAAACTCGCCGAAGAAATCACGGAGCGCAAGCGCCAATTGGTTAGGCGATTTGGTTTTCATCGCGAGCCTCCTTTCTGCTTTGCAGGACAACTCACCAAAGCTCCGTAATGGCTGGCGAATCGCTTGCTGGCCAGGGAAGCGAGGGGCTCGACAAGGTGCAGATAGTAGTAGGTAGAGCCGATGTTGACATGGCCCATGTAGGCAGACAACAAAGGTAGTTTCGCTTGCACGTCAACGCCGGAGCGGTACCAACGAAGCAAGGCGTTAACCGCGAAGCTGTGCCGAAAATCATGAATGCGTGGCAAACGACCATCGGGCTTCTCGATATTCGCCAGCTTCAGGATCCGCCTTACATTGACCAACACCCCCTGAGCTGAATAAGCATTACCGCCTTTATAGCTATTCGAAACCAAAGGTGTGTCCGGTGTAACGGGAAGACGGCGACGACGACGAGCGTTGAGGTAACAATCGACTTCGCTGCTAACATCGTCGCGAAGTGGCAGCAACCGTGATTTGTAGAACTTGGAGGCGCGAATAAACAGTGTTCCCTCATTCTGATCATAATCTCCCACAGTGACCCGCAACAGTTCCCCGTGGCGGAGCCCAGTAGTAAAGAGCAGGACAATCACCAGACGGAAAAGCTCGGGGCGCAACGATGAATAAGGGTGTCTCGTCAAGCAGCAACTTTGCTCAAGCAGCCGTTGAATCTCGGACACAGAAAAGATGTAAGGACGGATCGGTTGCTGCCGAGTGGGAAAGGTTGACTTGTCAGGCGCAAAGCAATCCGGCTCACTCCGACGACGATAGAGACAAAGATCTCGGACGGTCTGCATCCACAACCGGCGGGTGCCGTCTTGCAATCGAGTGAAACTCTTGCACCACTCGTGGAAAGCTTCAGCAGTGAGGTCGCGAAAGCTGTCACTGCGGTCATCCAGGAATCGATCCAGTGATAAGAGTATCTTTGCCCGCTCGAAGTAATTGAGCCCCAAAGACTGTTTGAGGGCCACGAAACGGCGGATCACCGGTCCGATGGTAGAGCGGTATTTAGTGCTCATGACGGCCCCCTTTCTTCCGAGTAGTTCGTGGCACTGAGAGCCCGACCTCACGCAGATCCTCGGTGGCCAGCCGCAGGTAGCCGGCGGTACTCTCTGGGTGCTGGTGACCTAACAGGTCGCCGATTGTTTTCAGCGCAGTACCCTGGCGCAATAAGTGGACTGCGTAAGAGTGACGAAGGCAGTGCGGACCCTGGAAGGGAATATCCAAGCCGCTACGCCGGGAACACGATTGAAAGACCTCTCTCAGACTCTCCCGGGTAAACGCTCCGATTGGGGCCCGCATTCGAAAGAATAGATTGCGATAGCCGTTCGGCCGCGGCACCTGGCGCAGGTATTCGATCAGCACTCTCGCTGCCTCATCAGTCAGCGGCAAATCAAGCACGTTGCGCGTCTTGCTTTGCGGTATGCGGATCAGGCCCGCTCGCCAGTCCACATCATCGAGTGTGAGGGCTGCCACTTCACAAGATCTCAGCCCGTACATGGCCATCAGGAAAAGCATTGTGTAATCACGTTGCCCCATGGTGGTGTTCCTGGGGATTGACCGCAGCAAAGCTTGCACCGTTTTCCATGGCAAAGTGCGCGGCAGCCTTTCGTGTTTATAAACACGTGGGCCATCGATCTGCTCCGCGAGATCGGGAGGCACTTTGCCGCGAGATCGGGAGGCACTTTGCCGCTCGCCGCCAGGAACCGCAAGAAGTTACGAACCGACGTTACTCTGGACTGCAGCGTTGCCCGACTGAGCGACTCACTAATCTTTCGTATGAATCGTTCGATGTCGTCAGTACCTATCGCCTCAAGGCGCCTGGTGGCTTTGTCGAAATCCAGATGCGCGAGAAACTGCGCCGCGACTCGTAACTGTTCGCTGATAGTGCCAGGCGCCAATCCTCGGACATCGCGCAAATATGCAGAATAGTCAGCCAATTGAAGTGCAGTAGGAGTTCGCGATGGGCAAGAGTTCAAAACTCCTCGCCCTCTTAAGAAGCGCTCCATGATGCGAACTGTCCCCGCGTCCCAGCGAATGCGACGACGCAGAGTCTGCCAATAACGATCGAGCGACGGCGAGGTTATCTCCTCGATGCGATGAACGCCTTTTCGGCGAAAGTGTCTGTCCATTTTCCGCACTACTCTAAGCACGGCGCGGATGTGGAGCCGTGCGTAATCTTGTTGCACCAGCCACTCGGTGAAGTCTTCCATTACTCGTCCGAACAGCGGCAGCCTCAAACACCTCTTCGAAACTATGGGAAACAGCGTGTCAAGCATAAGAACCTCCTGAAAGTGGAATTGGCGCCGCCAACGGCGCGGTTCTGATGCTACTCAATAATGTGAAGTTGAAAATTGTGATCGGCAGAGGTTTGCAGGGCTCAGAAGCGGTAACTCCACATTACTGAACACTCCACATAAAATTTGAAATGTGAAGCTCAACATTTTAGCCCAATTGGAAGAGGCGGCTGACTTAAGATCAGCTTTATGATGAGTTCAAATCTCTCCACGCGCACCAGATTCTGGGGCGTTAGGCAAGCCAGGTTCAAGCCGCTTGATTTTCAATCAAGAGATGCGTGGGTTCAAATCCACACGCCCTGCCAACTCTGGGCGAATGCTGATCGTGACTACATCTGGGGAAATGTCTCGTCACGCTCGTTAATTGTCGCCCTTCTGTGTGGGTTGTAGCTCAATTGGCAGAGCACCGCACTGTGACTGCGGCCAGTGAGGGTTCAACTCCCTTCGACCCACCCAACTCCAAATGAAAGAAGCATGTTAATGATCATCGTCAAAACCTTGAAAGGAGGAACACCGACATGACGTAGCAAACCAAATCCGCTGCTGATGAGGCAGCTTAGAAAGGAACACACTCAAAATGAGCGAAGAAAGAGCTACACGGTATCACCTTCGACGCCGTGAGTTTCTCAACGAAGATCCAGAACTGCCCGCGTTCATCATCGGTGTCGTCGAAGACACGAGCGACCTTCCAGATGATCCCGAAGATCGCTGGAAGTGGGGAACGGTCGTTCTCGATCTAGCTGATTGTTCTCGTCGAGTATCACTTGATTTCGACCTAAACGATGCAGCCTCGCGAGCAAACAGTCTGCGCAAAATCAATTTGATTGCCGAGGTTGTGAACGCCGTCCGCGACGCAATCGCCGTGGAAGTCGAATCTCGAAATGCCCGGCCCGCCAAGAAGGAAAAGGCGGGCTCAAGGGCTCCGGACGTAGTCAGTCTGAGCACTTGAAATCATTCAATCTTTCATTACAACCTAAATTCTAAATTCATGGCGCGCCAATAATCATTGCCAAGCGGATTAAGCCACCCGCTCTCAATCAGGCGATCGTCGGTTCAAATCCGACTGCGCTGCCAGTTTTCACACGGAACTGTGGCCGAGAGGTGAGGCACTTGGTTGTCAACCAAGCCGATGACGGTTCGAGTCCGTTCAGTTCCGCCATGCGTCAGTAGCCAAATGGCTCAAGGCACCTGCCTCTTAAGCAGGGGATTGTGAGTTCGAGTCTCACCTGGCGCACGAATTCAATCGGGGTGTGGTGTAACGCAAGCATCCGAGTCCTGGGAACTCGTGGCGACAGTTCAACTCTGTCCTCCCCGACCACCACATTCATTGCCA